>CAZSOA010000166.1:0-7594 GCA_964608305.1 uncultured Desulfofustis sp.
AAGATAACTAATTGTATCTGATCGAAATAGATGCTTTATATTTCGTCCTTAACGATCTTCAGATCCTGCAAAAATAACTACTGAAGACCGACCCCCTTGCACAGGATCGAGATATCACCACAAGCAGCTAATTGACTGCTTCCCAGAAAAAACATCCAGAAGGCAAGCTTTCTGTAACCGGAATAATTTGGACGGAGCCAGTACCGTGCAAAATTGCTGCTTCCGAGCTATCAGCAGCAACAGCAACGAAATAGGGATCTCCTGCACCTATCAGATCACCTGTACATTCCCCCCCGGTAGTTCGGACAACTTCCTGAAGACCATCACCACCGAGCCACAAAAAACCCTGAGGATCACCTAAATCATTTCTGGTGAAACAGCCTGGTCCAATTGCACATCCTTGTGGCTGTGGCTGTGGCTGTGGCTGTGGCGCCGGTTCTACTTCGCCACTGGTCTGCGCATGGGCGGGGATGGTGATCTGGCCGATAATCGGCCGGGACCAGCGTTCCGGCAGCATGGAAATGCCTGCCAGCGCTCCCACCCCCACGGCAATGTTCTTCAATGCCTTTCTGCGCTCGGTATTGCAGCCTTTCGTTTCCAGGTCCTTCTGAGCACACGAATCCTTCTCTTTCATACTACCCCCTCTCCTGAAGATGAATACGATCGACAAGACTACCGGTGACTACTACATGGCGCAGAACCTTAACGCAAAATGGAGCGATGGGCAATTGAATTTTTCATTATTATTCATTGCTTGCCGGTGCATCCTCAAAAACACTGACACCAAGCGGTTGCAAAAGTCATGATTGTGATTGCCTGCCCTGATACCTCATATGAACGATCCTGAAAAACCGTGAAACCTGGATCGACTGAGAAACCTGTCGATCAGTTATTGCCGCCCAGTGAGAACATCCCTTCCAGATCATGCCTGGAAAACACCTGGAACGCGAGCATCGTCTCGGTATGCAGGATATCGTTGATCTTTAATAGGTTTTTCGTGACCAGGGTGGAGAGGTCGTCGTTGGTCTTGACCCGGGCGACGGCGATCAGGTCGTAGGCGCCGCTGACCGAGTAGACTTCCGAGATTTCCGGCATCTCGGCAAGCGTCTCGGCGACTTCGTTGATGGAACCGCGTTCGGTATTGATCAGGATGATGGAGGTGACCATGGGTTGCTCCTTTTTCTGGTTATGCATGGATGGTTGGTCTGTTTTCATTAGTAGCCGGCCGTGCGGCGGGCGCGTTTGGCCGCCTCGGTAATCCGGCGGACGAAGTCGCCCTTGGCAAGCGTATAGGCGGCGCGGTCGGCTGGGTGTTCTTTTGAGAGGCGGCGTTTGAGCTGCTCGTAGTCCCGGGCGACCTCCGGGTGAGCGATCAGATAGTCGCGAAACAGCAGGCCGTCCCACTGGTTGAAGTGTTTTTCGATCATGTGGATATGGTGGGTGCGGACGCCCGCCGCATCGCGCTTGATGAACCAGGCATAATACGGGGAGCGGATGTCGCCAAACGACGGCCGCCAGAAGTAGTCGTAGCCCTGGGCCTGCAGGAGCGGTACGATTTTGCGGCGGGCGACGGCGAGGTTTCTCACCTCCACCAGGATATCGATCACCGGCTTGGCCGCCAGCCCCGGCACCGCCGTCGACCCGAAGTGCTCGATCCGGCCGATCTGCTCGCCGGGCAGGCAGGAGCGCAGGTGGTCGCGCTCCCGGGCGAATTGTTCGGGCCAGTCGGGATTGTACTCGACGATATCGATTTCCTCGCTCAGCGCCCGCTCAATCTGTTCCGGCCGGGTAGCCATCCGGTTCTGCGGATCAATCCGTTTTCCGAGCACCGGTCGGGGGCTGCGGCAGATAGTCTTCGCGGACCGGCGAGAAGACCTCGATCACCACCGCTTCCTCGAGTACGTCGACGCCGTGGTCGACGTCGCCGGGCACATACCAGCTGTCGCCGGGGGCCACCTCCGATACCTGGCCGCCGATGGTAAAGCGCAGCCGGCCGCTCACCAGATAGCCGATCTGCTCGTGCGGGTGGGAATGGAGCGGCAGCACCGCACCCTGCGCCAGCCGGAACTCGGCCAACAGCACCTTCTCCCCATAGACCGGGGTCCGTTGCCGGATCCCCGGCAGCAATTCACGAAAGCCATCGTTGCTCGCTCTCCCAATCATCGCTCTTTCTCCTTACGTTTCTTCCGCGCTGCTGAGGCCGGGATTGACCGCCGGTCCTACAGACCTCGCAATTGCTTGATCTTCTCTACGAAGGCGACCGGATCGTCAGGTGTTACGATAATCGAGCGATCGGCAAATCGCAACACGACGGGGCGCCGCAGGTCGGTGGCGAAGACGCGCACCGGCCCGATCTTCTTGCTCTTGTAATAGCCGGCGAAGCAGAACATGCCGCCGTTGCCGAACCGGCGGGACATCTTGCTGGTCACTTCCGGGTCGAAGACGACATGCTGCAGCCCGGCCAGCGGAATTTTTGAATACCAGCCGAGCCGGCGAACATAGAGCGTATCGGCATAGAGCAGGTAGCCCCGGATCATGAAAAATACGGCGGTGACCAGCATGACCAACGGTATCACGATCATCACCAGGTTCCACACTACCTGGCCGGCCGGTCGCTCGGAAACACCGACGGCGGCCATGCCGAGCAGCAGGATGGTGGAGAGAAGCGTCATGCCGGTGAGCAGCGGCCCCCACGGCGCGCCATAAACACCGGGTGACTCGTCGTCTGCTGGTCGACTCATAAATGCGTTGCCTCAGGGGTAGTCGCTGTCATCTTCTTTCTGGTTGCCGGAAGATACCATGCGATGAACCGAACGCAAACCGAAACCACGCCGCACCAGAGCTCCGCGGGCAAGTGCGCGCGGCAGGCAGCGCGGTTAGCGGAGGGAGCGCAGATAGCGGATCTCGTCTTCGAGTTCCTCGATCCGGTCGAGCAGATCGAGCACCAGGCCGCATCCGGCCAGGTTGATGCCGAGATCGGCACGCAACCGCTTGATCTTTCTGACCCGGATCACCATCGCCTCACCGAACAGCGGGCCGGGATCGTCGATTTCCGGATCAATCAGACCGAAAACGACAAAGCGTTGCAGAATGTCCGGATGGAGATCGACCAGCCTGCCGAGTTCATCGATGGTCAGCAGGCGCCGTTCGTTGACGATCACTTCATAGCTCTTCATCGTAACCCGCCTTTTGTCCGCCCTTTCGTCGGGGATCAAATGAGGAAATGTCCTGCAATTGGGTAAACAGTTTCCGCTCCTCGTCGCTGAGGTGGGTCGGCACCCGGATCTCGACCCGAACGATGATATCGCCGGCGCTTCCGCCCCGTTTCGGCAACCCCTTGCCTTTCAAACGAAACCGCTTATTCGCCTGGGTTCCCGGCGGAATCGTCAGCGATACCTGGCCGTCCACGGTATGCACCGGGATTTTCGCACCAAGGGCCGCCTCCCACGGGGCGATGGCGACGATGGTGTGGAGATCGTGATCCAGGATCTTGAAGGTCGGGTCCGGAGCGATCCTGATTTTCAGCAGCAGATCACCCGCCGCGCCGCGACCGGAACCCTGCTCGCCCTGTCCGGCCAGGCGGATCACCGAGCCGTTGATCACGCCGTGCGGGATCTTGACCTGCAGGGTCTTGGTCTGCGGCTGCAGAACGCCGTGGGCATCGATTTCATAGGTCTGAAACGAGATGGTTTTCGTGCCGCCGTGAAAGGCATCCCGCAGGCTGAGGGTGATCTCCGCCTCGTGTGAGCGTCCGGTGCTGTCGGTAGCATAGCCGAAATCATGACCCCCGCCGCCACCACGGGCAAATCCGCCGCCGAAGAAGTTCTTGAAAAAATCGCTGAAGTCGCCGGCCTCCTCGAACCTGCCGTCGCCGCCGAAATGATAGGTTCGCGAGGTCCGCCCGCCGGTGCGGCCGCGGGTGGCCTGCTCCCAGCCCGGCGGCGGCTGATCGCGGAAGGTGCTCCACTGCTTGCCGTACTGATCGTAGAGTTTCTTTTTCTCCGGGTCCTTGAGGACCTCATAGGCCTCGTTGATCTCTTTGAACCGGGCCTCGGCATCACCATCCTTGCTGACGTCGGGATGATGCTTGCGGGCCAGCTTCCGGTAGGCCCGCTTGATCTCATCTGCCGAGGCGTCTTTGGCAACACCGAGTATCTGGTAATAATCCATGTACTGCATAATGGTCTCTTCCTCCGCTTGCTGACGCGCCGGTCGTGGTATCGCCACCGGCTCCAACTCACTATAAGCCGGATTATTACTATTTCAACAATTCTAATTTAGTAATTATCACCTTATTGCATTTTCGCTGCTGATACTTATTATTGCTCCATGAACAGATCGGCAACAACTACCAACACACATCATCATGGAGGTCGTTATGGATCTGAAAAAACTTGCCCCCTGGAACTGGTTCAAAAAAGAAGATGAAGAGGCCGGCACCATTCCGGTCCGCGTCAACCGCCCGGTCGAGGAGCCCGGGGCAATGGATGCCTACCAGCCATTGTATCACGTTCAGCGGCAGATGGAGCGGTTTTTCGATTCGTTTTTCCGCGATTTCGGAGGCGGCCGCACCTGGTCTGCCGGTGAGATGAAGAGCCTGCTGCACGGCGGCTTTCTCAAACCGTCCGTCAACGTCGGCGGGACCGACACCGAATACTCGATCACCGTGGAAATCCCCGGGGTGGATGAAAAGGACGTCAGCGTCGAGGTACACGACAACACCTTGACCATCAGCGGCGAGAAGCGGCACGAAGTGGAAGACAAGCAGCGGGACTTCTACCGCATCGAACGCTCCTACGGCTCGTTCCGGCGGGTCCTCACCCTGCCCGACGATGCCGACCAGGAGCGGATCAACGCGACGTTTCGCAAGGGTGTACTGACCCTGAGTATCCCCAAGAAAGCGGTAGCGGCCGCCGCCGTCAAGCAGATCGAGATCAAGTCGGCCGATTGACATCGATAAACCGTCCCTCGTCGCCGGCCGGCTGCCCGATGCGAGCCAGCCGGCCGGTGCGCGGGTGATCGCCCAGTCGTCAGAGGAGCAATTCCGAGGCAACGTTATTGAGTTGCTGGTCGGTGCCCAGCAACAGGAGGTAATCGGCAGGTTGAATGATCGTATCCGCGTCGATCCCGGTCAGGGTTTCCGTGCCGCGCTTCACGGCCACCACCTGCACACCGAAATCGCGCGACCACTGCAATTCGCCGAGCCGTTTGTTCGAGACTGCGCTTTCTCCCGGAACTTTCAACGTCTTCAGTATCTGGTGCTCTCCCCGTGACCTGCGTTCAAAAGAGGCGTCTGTTTGGGACAAGGCTTTCTGCGCTTGTTTCATCTGTGCAGCGTTTCCGAGCAGCAGGAGTTCATCTCCGGGGAAGAGGTGGGTCGACGGGCCGATATTGGCGATCGCATGGCCATGCCGCTGGATTCCGACGATGGAGCAGCCGGTCGTCTTCCGCAAAGCCAGGTCCTGGAGCGTCACTCCCGCAAGGGACGAATCGTCGGGGATGGTGTATTCCTGAACGTTGAGATTCCATTGCCCGTCCTGCCAGTTATCAAACAGATATCTGCTTGAATTCCTATCGGTTTCACTCAGATGCTGACCAAGCAGAAGCGTGACTTCGCGGTGAATCTTGCTGATGTATTGCCAGGCCAGAAAGATAAACAGGGCCACGGTCAGCACCACCGCCGCCAGGATCAACTGGTGCGGCAGTTCAGCGGGAAACATGTTCCATATCCAGATGGTTGCCAGAAGGACGAAGGTAATCTGCAGCAACCGGGAAAACAGAACGACCTGACGTCGCTCACGGACTCTGTTTTCCAGAAAATGATCCATGAAAAGTTCAGTGACTGCGGAGATATTACGCCAGATGGCGACCAGAGGAAGCAAACAGATCAGCCCGAGAATGAACCAGAAAGCAAGCGGGCCGGAGGGGTGCTGGAAAAAGACGGGGAAATTCTTCTCCAGCACACCCAGAAATTTCCCGGCAAATACCAGGATCGTCGATACGACAATGAGTTCAATGGCGATATGGGCGAGCCTTTTTTTCAATGACGGCCAGAGCGTACTATCCTCTTTGCTCTTCCAGGAAAAGCGCCAGAATTCGCTGTAAACCCCATGAAGCCGGTCTAGAGTGGGCAACCTGCCTTCGGCCAGAAAAGCGGTGAGCCGCTGGCCGTTGCCGGCGATCAACGGTGAGAGAAGGCTGGTACCCAACACCGTTCCGACGACGGCTACCTGGAAATGTTCGGGAAACAATCCCCCGGCGATGGCGACTCCGGCGATGATGAAAGAAAATTCGCCGAGCGGCGTCAGGCAGAGGGCGGCCCTCGAGGCCGTTCGCATCTGTTCCCCGACCAGCAGAAAAGCGACAAAAGCGGCAAACGACCGGCCGAACACCGCCCCTGCCGTTCCGAGAAGAATCCACTTCATGGCGCCGGGAATAGCGTGCAGATCGACCATCATACCGATGGTGACAAAGAAAATAGTCAGGAAAATATCCTTGAGCCCCTGGAAGCTCCGTTCCACCAGAGGTTTTTCCCGCGTTTCCGCCACCACCATGCCGCAGAGAAAGGCCCCCAGGGCCAGGGAATAACCGGCCGCAACGGCGGTCAGAGCGATGGCCAGCATCGTCCCGGCGACCAGGACACTGATGGCTTCCGAATTGCCGCCCGTGCCAACCATGCGCAACAGCTTGGGCAGAAAAAGAACCCCGAGGATAAAAACCAGCACGGCGAAACCGATCAGCAGAGCTATCACCTCCACCGGCTGACGCGCCTGGGTTACTCCTTCTATGGCTATATACGACCCGATCACCGCCAGCATGACAACGGCAACGATATCTTCCAGCAGGGTGGTGCCGAGGGCAAGCTGCCCGTGTCGTTCATGCCCGAGGCCTGATTCCTGAATAATCTTGCTGATAATCGCTGAACTGCTGTTCATGAACACCGCCGCCAGGGCGACCCCTGCGGCGGTGGAAAGGCCGATGAGATCGGCGGACAGGCGAACCGCACTGAGCACAAGCAGCGCAGTTATCGTGGTCGAGAAGATGATGCGCAGACCAAGTTCTTTGATACGGCGCAATCGAAACTGAAGCCCGATGGAAAACATGAGAAACACTACTCCCAACTGGGCGATGATGGCGATGCGATTCTCATCGGTGACATACGGGAAAGCAATATCCGGCGTGCCGACAACCAAGCCGGCGATGAGATAACCGACGACCGGCGACAGCCCGATCCGGCGGCACAGATAGCCGCAGAACGATGCAGAGAGCAAAATGACGGCCAGGTCCTGGAGGAACAACACGGGATCATTCATAACACATTCCGGTGAAACGCTATGTATCCGGTAAACCGGCTCTTTACAGCTCCTGGGCGGCGCCGGGTCGCCCGGCTGAGCTTATCGGAGACGGTGGCTTCGGAAGAAGAAAACAGGAACCCTCGTTATACAGAAAACCACAAGAAGCTGCCACGTCCCTGTAGCAATTCCTGGTCGCCGCCAACCCTTCCGCCACATGTACCGAATCGATTACCACATTTCATAATAAAAACAGAAAAACAGCTGGAGAACCGGGTTACTGTCAGCCTCCTGGCTGATTT
>CAZSOA010000167.1:0-7593 GCA_964608305.1 uncultured Desulfofustis sp.
CCGGCACCTTTTTCGTGCCCACCGGCGCCTGTCTGCGCCATTGGCTGCAACGAGCCGGTTTTAAAGCCGTTGAGCTCTTCGATGCGCACCCGATGAGTTCAGCGGAACAGCGGAAGACCGACTGGATGGTCTTCGAGTCGTTTACCGATTTTATCGACCCACAAGATCCATCGAAAACGGTGGAAGGCTACCCGGCCCCCTGGCGGGTATTTCTCAGCGGCCAAAAACCATAAAAAGGCCCTGCTTATCATCCCGAGCGGTTGCCTTTCCAGGCAAGTGTATTATAGAATCGACAACTGATACGCAGGTCACGACAACAATTTTCAATGAGGATCCGACATGAATCCGGAAAACTGCACGCTTTACAGCGGCGGCCTGAAAGGCGCCGAAACCGTTTTCGGCGAGACCGCCGAAAAATATGCGGTCAATGAGGTTATCTTCTCTTTTGCCGGCCACAAATTGAATCGGGAGAAAAACACCGTTATCCTCAGCGAAGAGGAGTTGGAGCGAGGCGATATCAGCATGGAGCTCGCCTCCCGAATGATGCATCGCACCTATTACGAGACCGAAAAGATCCGTAAGGTTCTGCAGAGCATCTTCCATATGGTTAACAGCGGTCACCAGGTATTCGTCATCGGCAGCATTCAGGAAGACGGGTCGGTCAAAGGCGGGACCGGATGGGCCGTACAACTGGCAAAGATCTTCAACCGCCCGCTGCACGTCTTCGATCAACCGCGGGAACAGTGGTTTACCTGGAAGGACGGGTGGCAGGAAGACCAGCCACGGATCAAATACGACACCTTTGTCGGTTCCGGCACACGGTACCTCAGTGATGCCGGTCGCAACGCCATCGAGCAGTTGTTTGCCGACAGCTTCGCTTAATCTCGCGAATCCCCGCCCGGTATGAGTGAGCCGCCAGACACTCTACCGAGGCGGCGGCTCACCCAGCTCAATATGCTGCTTGAAAAATGGACGGGCTTCGTCCATGCGGTGACTGACGTAGAGGATCGTGCTGATCCGGCGAACGGCAATAGTTTCGAGAAAAGCAAGCAAGCTGGCGCGATACCGGTCATCGAGCCCCTGGGTCGGCTCATCGAGGACCAACAGCTTCGGTAATTTGATCAATGACCGGGCGATCAGCGCCAGCCGTTGTTCGCCATAACCGAGGCGACGAAACGGCACCTTCTCACGAGCGCCAAGACCTATTTCCGCCAGCCACCGCCGGGCCTGCTGCAGGTGCTGAACGGTCGGCCGGCGGTAAAGCCCGATCGAATCGAAAAATCCGGATACGACGACCTGCAGGGTGCTTCCCGGCAGATAATGTTCACGGTGTAATCCCGGACTGACGATTCCCATTTCTTTTTTCAGCTGCCAGATTGATTCGCCACTGCCGCGACGAACACCGAATACATAGAGTTCGTTGGTATAGCAATCGGGATGGTCGCCGGTAATAAGAGCCAGTAACGTCGATTTCCCGGCTCCGTTGGGGCCGGTTATCAAGGTATGCTGGCCGGCGGCAACCTGCATGTCGAGCCCGGCAAAAATGGTCCGCTCGCCATAGCGGGCGTGACCGTCAACCAACCGGACCAGCAGGTCTTCCGTTTCGCCGGGCACATCACCGGAACATCGGTGGTTGCCAAGCAACTGCTGCCAACTCTCTGCCTGATCGGTGGTCGCGAACGTGGCCAGAACCGCTTCCCGAGGCCCCTGCCTGATCAGGCGTCCCTGGTCGATGACGGCAAGATGGGTACACCAGTCCGGGATGTCGACCCGACTGGTCAGAACAAGCATGATCCCGAATCCTTCTCGAAGCAGTTGCGCCATGATCCGGTCGAAATCACGACATGCCTGGCGATCGAGCCCGTCGTACGGATTTTCCAGCAGCAGATAGTCGGCTCCTCGGGAAAGGGCCGACAGAATAAGCAATTTGCGACTCTCTCCGGTACTAAGCTGGCGATAACCACGATCAAGTAACTGGTCCAACCGGAACAACCGGAGCAGCTCATCGGTCCGTTCATCGTCTTCCAGAAAGGCCCGAGCCGGCGTGCCGGGATCGACCCGATCAAGATACTCCGATTCATCGCGTCGCACTTCCCGTTCGAACACATCCTGCTGCCCTCGGAAACTGACGACTGCGAAACGCTCGGGGAGTGCGAACGACTCGGCCTGATACTCGGTTTCCATACCGTTGAGCAGGGAAACAAATCGGTCGATACCGGACCTGATGGAGCCATAGACACACCAGGCTTCACCAGCTTCGGCGCATAATTGGTCAACAATCAACTCATCAAGAACAACCCGTCGCAGCTCTAACCCACCGGCCCGGCGACAGGCCGCCCCGACCTTGTTCGTGCCCCGTTGCTCCATGGTTCATACCCCCGTTCAACAACCATCACACAAGAGACTCACCGCCTGGTGCACCCGCTTTTTCCAGCGCTGTACCATTATCTCTGGCTCGATTGTTCTTGACGCTCTATTTTCTTCCGAGTTATATATTACAGTTTTTGTCTTTGCTGCCCGGTACCGATCCTGCAAGCCGCCGACGCCGCCGTCGGCAAACGGAAGTTGTCCCATCGGGTCGAGCAAGCCTCCGGGAACAATCTCCCCCTTTGCAACAGCCGCAACACTGATGCGGTCTCTCGACCGCCCGTACAGAAGGACACCTTTATGAAAGCAGTCATTGCCTTGGAAGACGGCACAGTCTTCGAAGGGCATTCTTTCACCGGCCATGGCGAAGCGATCGGCGAACTGGTCTTCAACACCTCGATGAGCGGGTATCAGGAAGTACTGACCGACCCTTCCTATACCGGCCAACTGGTCACCATGACCTACCCGCTGATCGGTAACTACGGTGTGAACCCCGACGATATGGAATCGGCGAGGGTACACCCACAGGCATTTCTCGTCAAGGAATACCAGCGCATTCCCTGTAACCATCGATCCCGCCAAAGCCTTGGGGATTTCCTGACGGCCCATGGCGTGCTCGGGGTTGAAAGGTTCGATACCCGTTCCCTGGTACGCCATATCCGAACCGCCGGCGCGATGAAGGCCATCGTCTCCACGACGGACACCGAACATGGCTCACTGGTTGAGCGGGCTCGGCAGTGGCCGGGTCTGGTCGGTCGGGATATGGTCAAGCTGGTCAGCTGCAGCGAACCCTATGGTTGGACCGCAGCCGGGCCGGTCGCCGGTGACTCGTTCACGACCGCCGGCGGCGCGCCGGATGCGCTGAAGGTCGTCACCCTTGACTTCGGCCTGAAATACAATCAACTGCGGATTCTCGCCGACAAGGGTTGTCGGATCCAGGTCCTGCCGGCCACCACCGCTGCCGACGCCATTCTTGCTCTCCAACCTGACGGTCTTTTCCTCTCCAACGGCCCCGGCGACCCTGCCGGCGTGGCAGGCGTGGTCGAGACATTGCAGGAACTACTTGGCCGGTTGCCGATTTTCGGCATCTGCCTTGGCCATCAGATGCTCGGCCTGGCCTACGGCGGATCGACCTACAAGCTGAAGTTCGGCCATCGCGGCGGTAACCAACCGGTCAAAAATCTGCTCACCGGCAAAGTGGAAATCACGTCTCAAAATCACGGTTTCTGTGTCGATATGGCCTCACTCGATCCGGACCAGGTGGAGTTGACTCATTACAACCTCAACGACAACAGCTGTGAAGGCATGCGCCATCGGCGCTATCCGGCATTTTCCGTACAATACCACCCGGAACATGCTCCCGGCCCGCACGATTCGCTGTACCTGTTCGACCAGTTTATCGAACTGATGACCACCCGGCGCCGCTCATCCTGAATCGCCCGAACGGATTCAGCGGTGGATCGTCCGTACTTCAGCCAAAACCCAGCATAGATACCATGCCAAAACGAACCGACATCAAAAAGATCCTCATCATCGGGTCCGGCCCGATCATTATCAGCCAGGCCTGTGAGTTCGATTACTCCGGCACGCAGGCGATCAAGGCTCTCAAAGAGGAAGGCTACGAGGTGGTGCTGATCAACTCCAACCCGGCTACCATCATGACCGACCCGGGCCTGGCCGACGCCACCTACATCGAACCGATCACCCCGGAAATGGTCGCCCGGGTCATCGAACTCGAGCGTCCCGATGCCCTGTTGCCCACACTCGGCGGGCAGACCGCGCTCAATACCGCCATCAAGGTCGCCGAGTTGGGGATCCTCGAACAGTACCAGGTGGAGATGCTCGCCGCCGATATCGATGTCATCCGCAAGGCGGAAGGCCGCGAGGAGTTCCGGGCAGCAATGCGGGCCATCAACCTCAAGGTCCCGGAATCAGCCATCATCCACACCATTGAAGAAGCCCTGCAGGCCGGCGACGAAATCGGTTTCCCGATAATTGTCAGGCCGAGTTTCACCCTCGGCGGCACCGGTGGCGGGGTCGCCTATAACCGCCAGGAGCTTGAAGCACTCTGTAAACACGGCCTGACGCTGTCAATGACCAGCGAGGTGATGCTCGAACGCAGCTTACTCGGCTGGAAAGAGTACGAGCTTGAAGTAATGCGCGACAAGAACGACAACGTGGTCATCATCTGCTCCATCGAAAACATGGATGCCATGGGTGTCCATACCGGCGACTCGATCACCGTGGCTCCGGCCCAGACGCTCACCGATCGAGAATACCAGGAGATGCGCGATGCAGCCATCGCCATTATCCGGGAGATCGGCGTCGAAACGGGTGGTTCGAACGTTCAGTTCGCCGTCAACCCGCTCGACGGCGAACTGATGGTCATCGAAATGAACCCCCGCGTATCGCGCAGTTCCGCGCTGGCCTCAAAGGCCACCGGCTTTCCGATTGCCAAAATCGCGGCAAAGCTGGCCGTCGGTTACACGCTTGATGAAATACCCAACGATATTACCCGGGAGACCTACGCCGCCTTCGAGCCGACCATCGACTATTGCGTGGTCAAGATTCCGCGCTGGACGTTTGAGAAGTTTCCCGACGCCGTCGACAGCCTGACCACCTCGATGAAATCGGTCGGCGAGACCATGGCCATCGGCCGCACCTTCAAGGAAGCCTTCCAGAAAGGCATGCGCTCGCTGGAAACCGGACGCTTCGGCTTCGGCGGTGACGGCAAGGAACCGCTGACCCATCTGGATCTCGATGATCTGGAGAGCGGCCTGCTGATAGCGAACTCGAAACGGGTCGCCTATCTGCATGAAGCGCTGAAACGACGGATGAGCGTCAACAAGATCTCTAAATTGACCGGCATCGATCCCTGGTTTCTGCACAATCTCAAGGAAATCGTCGAAACCGAGGAAGCCATCAGCACCCGTTCCTATGACGGGCTTGACCGTGACTTCCTGTTGCACTGCAAACAGCAGGGTTTCTCCGATCGGCAACTGGCGCATCTGACAAGCACCGCAGAAGATGATATCCGGAATCTCAGGCGGCAGCTCGCGGTGCTGCCGGTCTACAAGCTGGTCGACACCTGCGGCGCCGAATTCGAGTCATACACGCCGTATTATTACTCCACCTATGAGCAGGAGAACGAGGCCCGGCGCAGCGATCGTAAAAAGATCATCATCCTTGGCGGTGGCCCGAACCGGATCGGCCAGGGAATTGAGTTTGATTACTGCTGCGTCCACGCCGCCTTCGCCCTCAACGAGATCGGCGTCGAATCGATTATGGTCAACTCCAACCCGGAGACCGTTTCCACCGATTACGACACCTCGGACAAACTCTATTTCGAACCGTTGACCCGCGAAGACGTCCTCAATATTATCGAGCAAGAACAACCGGACGGCGTCATTGTCCAGTTCGGCGGGCAGACACCGCTCAATCTGGCGGTACCGCTGGCGGCAGCCGGGGTCACCATCGTCGGCACGCCGCCCGACGCCATCGATCGAGCCGAAGATCGCGAACGATTCCAGAAACTGCTGCGCAAACTCGGACTCAGGCAGCCGGAGAACGATACGGTTTTCACCGTCGAACAGGCCGTCGCTGCGGCAAACCGGATCGGCTACCCGGTCGTCGTCCGCCCATCCTATGTCCTTGGAGGGCGGGCCATGCGGATCGTCTACCACGAGGATGGCATACGTGATTTCATGCAGACCATCGGGGAGACGGCCGAGGATCACCCGATCCTCATCGACCAGTTCCTGCAGGACGCCATCGAGGTCGATGTCGATGCCATCAGCGATGGCCGGACCACGATCATCGGCGGCATCATGGAACATATCGAAGAGGCGGGTATCCATTCCGGTGATTCGGCCTGCGTCCTGCCGCCGCACACGTTGTCGCCGATCATCGTCGACGAGATCAAGGCAGCCAGCAAGGCTATGGCCGCCGAACTGGGGGTCGTCGGCCTGATGAACATCCAGTTTGCCGTTAAGGATGGCACGCTCTATGTGCTCGAAGTGAATCCCCGTGCGTCGCGAACCATTCCGTTTGTCAGCAAGGCCACCGGGGTACCGTTGGCAAAACTGGCCACCAAGGTCATGCTCGGCGCGACCCTTGCGGAACTCGGCCTGACCAGCGAAGCCCAGATCAGTCACTGGGCGGTAAAAGAAGCGGTCTTCCCGTTCGATCGGTTCGACGGCGTCGACTCACTGCTCGGCCCGGAGATGAAATCGACCGGTGAGGTCATGGGCATCGATGACGATCTCGGCATGGCCCTGGGGAAAGCGCAACTGGCCGCCGGCTCGACGCTGCCGACCTCGGGCACCGTCTTCATTTCGGTACGTGACAGCGACAAAATCGCCATCGTGCCGATTGCCCGCTCACTCGTGGAACTCGGTTTCACCATCTTAGCAACCAGCGGGACAGCGCTCTTCCTGCAGGAAAGCAAGATAGACTGCCTGCCGATCAATAAAATTTCCCAGGGCAGGCCGCACATCCTCGACCGGATTCAGGACCGTGAAATAGCCTGGATCGTCAACACCTCGCTTGGCAAACGGACCACCGAGGACAGCTATCGGATCAGGCGGGCGGCCATCGACCTGCATGTGCCGTATACCACTACCGTCACCGGAGCGGCCGCCTTTGTCCGGGCCCTGAAAGATATGAGGAACCGGCCGATAGGCGTAAAGGCTGTACAAAAATTCGCTTGATGACTACAATACGTAGTGATGACGCTCGACTTTCCCAGCAGATGTTTTAATGTTGATTGCGATTGTCGTTTCGACGGAAACTCCCCGTCCTGATAAACAAAATTAACAAGCGGCGCAACAGCGGTTGCCAATTGCGCCGGGAGGTCTTTTTGAACACATTTTACAAGAATCTGAGCATGTGGCTGGTGATCGGCCTGACCATGATCCTGCTCTTCAATCTCTTCAACAAGCCCCAGGGGAACATTTCTTCGCTCACCTACAGCGAATTCATGACCCGCATCGAGAACAAATCGATCAATCGGGTCCGGATCGACGGTGACACCCTCTCCGGAACGCTGCAGGACGGCAAACCGTTTCGCACCATCTACCCGATGAACGATAACGAACTGATCCCGAAGTTGCGGGAAGCCGGTGTCGATATTACGGTGAAGGAGTCCCAGAAAGACAACTGGTTCATGACTATTTTCGTTTCCTGGTTTCCGATGCTGCTGCTGATCGGGGTCTGGATCTTCTTCAT
>CAZSOA010000168.1:0-7543 GCA_964608305.1 uncultured Desulfofustis sp.
AACGGTTTTGATGAGAACCTGCATGGTCAGCGGTTTTTTCAGGAAGGCTCGAATCCCCAGTTCACCGGCCCGTTTTTCGTCGATGCGTTCGGTAAAGCCGGTGCAGAGGATGATCGGCACCGCGGGGTTGCAGGCAAGCACTGCGGCGGCAAAGGCGTCACCGGTCATCGTGGGCATCGTGAAATCGGTGATTATCAGGTCGTAGTCCTGCGGCCGGTTCTTAAAAACAGACAGCGCTCGTGCCGGGTCCGTGCAGGTGTCGACATGATAGCCGTAATACTCGAGGATCTGTTTGCCGATGGCCGGTAACGACGGCTCATCGTCAACGAAGAGAATTCGCCCGGATCCGGTCGGGGCAGCAACCGCAGGCCAGTCTTCCCGGCGCTGCGGCATCAGGTCGACCGTCGGCAGCAGCACGGTAAAACGGGTGCCGCTGCCCGGTTCGCTGTCTACAAGCAGGTGACCGTTGTGACTGAGGACGATTCCCTGTACGACGGCAAGACCGATGCCGGTCCCCTGGCCGACCGCTTTGGTGGTAAAATAGGGATCGAAGATGTGCGGCATGACCTCGGGCGCAATGCCGACGCCGGTATCGGCGACTACCAGCCGCACGAACATCCCCGACGGCGGTCTCTGGGAGCCATCGACACCGGTCTCGGCTGCCGGCACCAGGTCCACGGTTACGCTCAGGACACCATGTGCCTCCATGGCTTGCGCGGCGTTGGTGCAGAGGTTGACGACGATCTGGGAGATCTGGGTCGGGTCGGCCAGGACCACCGCCTCTTCAGCGCAGAAATCTCGTTTGATGGTAATGGTCGAGGCAATGGTCGAGCGCAGAAACGTCAGGGTCTCTTCGACGACCCCCTGCAGGGCGATCGGTTTTGCCTCGCTCAGCGATTTTCTGCTGAAACTGAGGATCTGCCTGACGATGTCACGTGCCCGGATGGAGGCGGTGGTAATCTCCCGGAGATGGCGGCGACAGCGATCGTCTACGGCCTGGTTCAACTGCGCAAGCTCGGCGTGGCCGATGATTACGCCAAGTATATTGTTGAAATCATGCGAAATACCTCCGGCAAGGTTGCCGATCGCCTCCATTTTCTGAGCATGTCGTAATTGTTCCTCAAGGCGGGCACGTTTATCGTGCTCCCGCTTCAGGACAATAATCTGGGCGATCAGGCTGGCAAATATTTCCAAGGGGCGGACCGTTTCATCGCTCGGCCGCATCCCCGACTTGGCCTCATCGACGGAGATGACCCCGATGAAATTTCCCTCGTCATCATTCATCCTGACAAACAGATTGTCGTCCGGATGCCAGCGGTTGAGTCCTTCCTGGTGCGGGCCCGAGCCGAAGACGGTCGCCTCCTGGTTGAGAATCGATTTCATCGTGTGCGGGATATAGAAACTGAGCTGACCGAAGCCGATGCCATACTCGAAAACCCGATCGTACCATGATTTGGGCAATTCGACGCCGCGCAGCCGGTCGATGATCTTTTCGTCGATACCGGCGTAGCCGATGATCTCACGGAACGGATAGATATCCGTGAACAATGAAATGATGACCCGCCGGTAATCGGTATGTTCGACAATCGCCCGGCTCACGGTGCGGCCGATGACCTTCTCATCACGGATCGCCAGAACGGCGGCCGCAGCCAGGCTGAGTTGCTCGAGTTGCCGGTGGTTGGCAGAAATGGTCAACTGGCTTTGCCGCAGGGCCTCTTCGGCCTGGGCGCGTTCGGTAACTTCGCGCTTGAGTTGATTGTTCAGGCGCAACAGAACAAAGATGACCAGGGCAACGCCTGCCACGCTGAGCAGCACGATCCCGGTCAGAACCAACCCCGGTGCGAGTGCTTCCGGGATTCGGTCGGGCAGCGCGGTCGTGGTTGCTGATCCGGGAGGCCCGGCAAAAACCGACTGAGACAGCGCCAGAGCAATGATCGGCAGAACCGTGATGATCGGCGGCCGTGCACGTGTGGGGGCGGCTTGGTTCATCGCGGTGTGTTTTTGGGCCAGTGCCAGGTTTCTTCAATCTGCCGCCGGAACAGGTCGATCATCGAGTCACGCACGGCGTGGTGATCGAGGTAATAGATCTGGGGTGGAAACAACAGGTCGGCAACCCCGGAGTCGAAGATACGTTTGACTTCATATTCGTCATGGGCGACATCGCGCTGATAGATGTAGTTGACCCACGAGCGGTTGGTGTGAATGATAAACTCAACGCGCATCCCGCCAAGGCGGGCAAAAAATTTCAGCATTGCGGTCTTGCTCGAAGATCCGGTCGCCGATGCCTTGTGGCGGCCGCCGGTGAGCGAGTCGGAGATGTCTTCGAGCACCATGAACGAGTCGGCACGAATGGCGCTGCTGGTCAGGTGCTTCTGGAATATCTTGACCTCTGCAGTCGAGTTGAGGACGGCCATCAAACCGAGCTCATCGTCGACCGCCACCGCCGGGTTTTTTTCGTTTTTTCTTAACAATTTCAGAACTTTGGCCTCGGGCGGCTTTTTCCGGACCGAGACATAGATCGGGATATCCCGGCCGCCGACCTGAAACCGGCGCCGTTTCAGCAGCGTCAGCTTGCATCCCGGCGCAGCTGCAACCTGGGTTGCTTCCTCGCGGCGCATGACCGAGACTTCGGTGCAGGCGAAGTCGGATTCCCGGTGGCGGGAGAGCAGATAGACGATGTCGTGTTCGCCGATTTTCAGCGAGGTGCTCCAGACATGCTGATTGAGAAAGTCGAGAAATTGGGAAAATTTTTCCTCGATACCGGTTTCCCGCTCTCGTTGGTCAATACTGCCGGCCAGGCTCATCAGCGACAGTTTGCGCTGCGCCTCGAACCGGGCTTTCTTGTGATAGCGGTCATCAAAGGCCATCAGTAACAGGTCGATCGGATCGTTGGTGATTTCAACCTCGTTGGTGATGGCCACATGCGATGCATACGGAGCAAAGAGTTTGCTTTTCAGAGAATTGATCACCGCATCGGCGGTGCGGGCGTATTCGTTGACACGCGACTTTATTTCGTTGGTGGTTCCGTGAATGCCGAACATGTTGCCCAGCAACAGACAGGCTCGAGCGCTCCGGGCGGCCCGTGCATTTCGATCGGCGAGGAGCCCGCCGATTTCCCGAAACGAAGCGACATCAAGAAATTCGAAAAGCTGGCTGCGCAGGGCCCGGTATTTGGTGACGGTCAATTCGTTGCGGGTCAGACGGTGCACCCACGATCGTTGCCGGGCGCCAAACGGCTGGCCCAGTTCGATGGTGTCATGAACGGCGAGCGGGCCGTGTTGGTTGAGTGAGGTGAAGACTGAATGTTCGTCGAGCAGCGCCATTGGCTTGTTCTTGTGTATGATGTTGTTTTGTTCGCAAAAATTGATTCACTATACGGCATTATCAGTGGTTCTGCACGGCAAAGCTGCGGGTCGAGATCCCGTCCGGGTAGCGATGGTTTCATCGTGGCGGCCACACCCCATCACCGCTGCTATAACGCCAATTCCCTTGAGATTTGCGACTGCTTCTGCTAATCAACGGTGATACTGCCGGGCCATTGCATCGGCGGGCAACCACCAACCACAAGAGGAGTTGTTACGACATGTATAGAAATTTTGCCATCGTTCCCCGGATTATTTTCGGCCGGGGTTGTTTTGCTCAATTGGCTGATATCCTGGCCGAGAAACGCACCGCCGATGGTGCGATGGTTTTCATTCTTGACGACGTTTTCCAGGGACGGCCATTGGCCGGCCGCCTACCGCTTCAGGGACGGGATCGCATTGTTCCGGTTAATGTCGACGATGAACCGAAGACCGGTTATATCGATCAGCTGGTTGCCGAGATCACCGCGGCCGGTTCGGGATTGCCCGACGGGATTATCGGCATCGGCGGAGGCGCCACGCTGGATATTGCGAAGGCGGTGGCCCTGCTGCTGACCAACCCCGGTTCGGCGGCCGATTACCAGGGGTGGGATCTGATCAAGAAGCCGGCGATCTACAAAGTCGGCATCCCAACGCTTTCCGGCACCGGCGCGGAAATCTCGCGGACCACGGTGCTCACCGGCCCGCAGAAGAAACTGGGCATCAACTCCGATTATACCCTCTACGATCAGATTGTGCTTGATCCCGAATTGCTTGCCGGGGTGCCGAAGGACCAGTGGTTCTATACCGGCATGGACTGCTATATCCATGATGTGGAGTCGTTGCAGGGGACGTATATCAACGAGTTCAGCAAGGCCTACGGCGAAAAATCCATCGATCTGTGCCGGCAGGTCTTTCTTGAGGATCATGCCGACAAAGACGACAAGCTGATGATGGCCTCGTATTTCGGTGGCATGAGCATTGCCTATTCCCAGGTCGGGGCCTGCCACGCGCTGTCGTATGGCCTTTCATTTGTGCTCGGCATCCACCATGGCGTCGGTTGTTGTATCGCCTTCAATCAACTCGACGAATTTTACCGAGACGGGGTTGCAGAGTTCCGGCGGATGATGGACAAGCATGCTATTGAATTGCCGCAGCGGGTCACCGCCGGCCTCTCGGAAGAACAAATGGAGCAGATGGTGACCGTCAGCCTCGGTCTGGCGCCGTTGTGGGAGAACTGCCTCGGTAAAGAATGGCAGCGGCTCATGACGCGTGAGCGGGCCCGGGGGCTGTTGGAGAAGATGTAGGAAGCGCTATCGTGCGGCCGCCGGAACCGGCGGCCGCACGATAGCGCGATTACGGTCGGATTGCGTTTTCATCAAAACGCAGGGTTGCGAAGTAGTCCTCCACCGTTTCCGCCCGTCGAATCAGCTTGATCGTGCCGTCCTGCTGCAGCAGCAGTTCCTGGGGGCGCAATTTACCGTTGTAGTTGAAACCCATCGCATGACCGTGAGCGCCGGTATCGTGGATGACCAGCAGGTCGCCGTCGCCGATGACCGGTAATTCCCGCTCAATGGCGAACTTGTCATTGTTCTCGCAGAGCGAGCCGACCACGTCGACCGTTTCTTTCGGCGCATCAGCAGGTTTTCCGAGCACCTCAATATGGTGATAGGCACCGTAGATGGCCGGCCGCATCAAAGCCGACATACAGGCATCGACGCCGATGTAGGTGCGGTAGATATCCTTGCGGTTGATCGCCGTGGTCACGAGCACCCCGTGCGGGCCGGTCATATAGCGGCCGCTCTCCAGATAGAGTGCCGGCATGGTGCCGTTTTGTGCCCGGAAGTCGCGAAACAGCGCGGTGATCTCCCGGCCCATGGCCGGAAGATCAAGTGGTTGCTCTTCCGGCCGGTACGGGATGCCGAGCCCTCCACCGATGTTGATGAAATCGACATTGATGCCCAGCTCCCGGTGCAGTGTTTCCGCAAGATCCAGCAGCATCGCCGCGGTGCTTACCATATAGCGATAGTCCCGTTCGTTGGAGGCGAGCATGGTGTGTAGGCCGAAGCGGCGGGCGCCACGCTGTTTGGCGCGGCGATAGGCCTCGACGATCTGCTCCTTACTCACCCCGTATTTGGATTCCAGCGGATTGCCGATGATGCCGTTGCCGTCCCGTTCAGCTCCCGGATTGTAGCGGAAACAGATGGTTTCCGGGAGTTCGGGAACCTTGTCGAGGAGGGTGATATCGTCGAGGTTCAGCATGCAGCCGCCATCTGCTGCAGCGACCACGAATTCTTCGCGGCTGGTGTTGTTCGACGTGAACATCAGATCTTCGCCGCGCCCGCCGGCCTGACGGGCGAGGAGCAGCTCCGGGATGGAACTGCAGTCGAAACCGAAACCGACGTCTTGCATGATTGCCAGAATGGCCGGATTGGGCAAGGCCTTGACTGCATAGTATTCACGAAATCGCTCAATACCGGCGAATGCCTCGGTGAGTTCCCGGCAGGTCTGCCGGATGCCCGCTTCGTCATAGATATGAAACGGCGTGCCGAAATGGTTTGCAGCGGCGGGTAGTACGGGAAACAGTCGGGTCTTGAACAGATCGGACATGGGCATGATTGCTACCTTTCAGGAAAGTTTTTCTGTGAAGATCGTTAGTGTCGCCTATAAATCATATGGTTGAGACCGGTCGATTGTACTCGCACCTGCTGCGCTCTTCCGGGCCGCGCCCGGATTATTTTTCATGCTTCGCTTCGAGCCTTTTGCAAAACTTAGATTTTCGTTCAAAATCAGGGCATGCGAAAAATTTTCCCACAGGCATATGATTGATATTCCGAGGATAAAATTTTAGCATAACGCAGAGTTTGGGCGAAAGGATTGTTGTGCAAACGGCTCGCTTCATTATGACGTCTTGTCAAGGGTAGGTATCGGAATGCGGGCCGTTTCCTTGTGCGTGGCCAGGACCGGCAGGGTTTTTATCATCCGGATACCGGCGAGCCGGGTAAACGTTGTTTGTATCAGATCGTTCAGGGCAGCCATATCGGCGACACGGACCTTGACGAGGAAACAGTCCTCTCCGGCAACAAAATGAACCTCTTGGATTGCATCGTTGTCCCGTAAAGCCTCACCGATCGCCTCCGTATCGGCCGGTTGCCCCGGAAAGACCTGGAGAAAGGCGATCAGAGCGCGATTAAATTGCTCCGGGTTGAGCCGCACCTCATAACCGTCGATGATCCCCTGGCTTTCCATCTTGCGAATCCGCTCCAGCACCGCCGAGGGTGCCAGATTGATCAGCCGGGATACTTCGATGTTTGGGATGCGTGCCTTTTCCTGCAGGATGCTGAGAATTTCCAGGTTGGTCGGGTCGAGTGGCTGCATATGGTGTTCTCCAAAAATGCAATTATGCCGAACAATATTCTTTGAATTATATTATGTCAAGAACGATTGTTGTTCGTGGTCTTCCCGGCTCCATCGGTCGATGAATCGGCGTGGTTTGTCTTCAGGTGATTTCGTGCCTATAGAGAAAGAAGAGGCGACAAACGATGCCGGATGGGAGAGCCGAACAGTGAGGAATCCATGACAAACGTGATATCGATCAAGCATGTGGTGCTGACGTGTCTTGCCGGGTTGCTGGCGCAGTTGATCAGCACCGGCGCCGACGCGGCACAATTGGCGGAGTATCGGCTGGCCGACGGCCAGCGGGTGCACCTGGAAACGGTGGTCGACGGACAGGGCGTTATCTGGGGGATGGCGTTTCTCGATGAGCATCACCTGGCGATCACCGAGCGACATGGCCAATTCGCTGTCGTCGATGTCCGCGATGGGACGTTGCGTACCGTCGCCGGCGTTCCTCCGGTGGCCGCCGCCGGGCAAGGAGGCCTGCTCGATGTGGCGGTCCCGCCGGATTATCGTTTAGGAGATTGGCTGTATTTCACCTATGCGAAAGCAACCGCGAACGGCCAGGCGGCAACGACCCTGGCACGGGCACGGCTGGTTGCTGCCGGCCTGGAAGACTGGACCGATCTCTTGGTAACCCGTTCAGCAACCGGGACAAGCCGGCATTTCGGCAGCAGAATCGCCTTTGATGATAGCGGCCATCTCTTCTTTTCCGTGGGTGATCGTGGTGTGCGTGAGTCGGCGCAAGACCTGACCAGTCATGCCGGCACGGTCCTGCGCCTGACCCGCGATGGCGGTGATCACGA
>CAZSOA010000169.1:0-7516 GCA_964608305.1 uncultured Desulfofustis sp.
TCTTTCGCCCGCAGGGCCTCATGAGCCTTCTTGATATGGGTGATGTCGTAGAGGATGGCATAATAACCGCGTACCTCACCGGACGATGAGACGTCGGGAATCAGCCAGCCGTCGATGGTGTGCATTTTCTGGTCCGGGTAGACCAGATCGCGCTGATAGTGGGCGGTTTTCCCGGATAATACTTTGTCAAGAAACGGTTTGATGGCATCGTGTGCCTTGGCTCCGATGACGTCTCTGGTTTTGCGTCCGACCATCTGTTCCGGCGGCAGGCCGAACAGGGTCAGCGAGGACGGGTTGGCAAAACGATACGTCAGATCGGCATTGACATAGGCGACGAACTGCGGCAGGACATTGATGATCCGGCGAAACAATTGCTCGCGTTCACGGATCTCCTGCTCAATCCGGCGCTGGTTCCCGAGATCCCTGAAAATCAGGCTGAAGCCGGCGATGCGATGTTGCTCGTACCGGGCCTCGATAATAATGTCCACCGGGACAAGGTGACCGGCAGCGTCCGCCAGTTCTTCCTGGAGGTGTTGGGCCGATCCTGTGGTCCGGGCCATGGTCAGGGCAGCGGTTACCTTTTCCCGAACGTGGCCCGGCAAGAGCTCGAAGAGCAGTCGACCGGTGATCGGGGAGCCGTTGCCGAGCATCAGCTCAGCATGAGTGTTGCTCAGCCCGATGCGCCCGTCAAGGTCGATGGCAATGGCACCGTCCGGCACGGCCTGTAACAGGGCCTGTGCCTGCCGCGTGAGATCGCGCTGGGCGTCTGCAGTTGTCTGGGCTGTCAGCGGGACATCATTCATGTTCGGCCATCTGGTCTGGCAGGAGTCGGCAGAGAGAAGATCTGCTGCCGATCCGCTACATCTCTGATGCCGAGTAGTCTGTCAGATTTTTTCACAAAAAGCAAAAGCATCGGTCACCATGATAGGATTGTTTGGCGAGGCGTACTGCTCGGCGTCACCGGGGCGCTTTCAGCTACGGGATGCCTGACTCACAGGGAACCCCGGTCTGGCAGAGGTCGCAGCCATAGCCGTCAATGCCGTAATGCTCGCCGACATGGGTCCGGTAATCGTCGAAAAGCGGGTCGTCGCCGCGGGCAAAGCCGACCAACGGTTCGGTAAAAGCCGGATCACCGGCGTCATTGGCCAGAGAATTTTCGGGTGCGTCGACAACGGTAGAGAGGACATGCTCTAAACGGTTGAGCAGTACATTAGCTGTGTTCATGGGCGATCTGGTTTGAACAGTACCGTGCGGAGATGGCGCGGCAATTTTTGTGTCGACAGCTGGTACATCGGTTTTTTCGGGGAAAAGTGGTCCGATCGGCAATCTTTAGAAAACTGACAGCACAACAAAGCGGATGCACTATCGTGCCGGCACGCATTTCCCAAACGACCAGCGGTGGAACCAGGGTGGACCGACAAAAATTTGAGGCAATAAGAATTTCTACCATTTTCGGGGTGCCGGCCTTCCTTTTTGAACTGGTCTCTGGCAGACTATGGTAACCGGTTTTCGGTGAAAAGTCTAACGGACAGGAGTAGTCGGACTGATCGACGGTATGGGTAGGCGAACATGGATATCGATGAAAAGCAGATGACAACAAGCGAGCAACACGAAAAAGACGGGCAACCGACCCACTATGTCGGTATCGGCGCCTCGGCCGGCGGCCTCGAGGCAATTGAAAGCTTTTTTACGAATATGCCGGTCGACAATCCGCTGGCGTTTATTGTCATCCAGCATCTGTCTCCCGACTACAAGAGTCTGATGGTCGAACTGCTCTCGAAAAAGACGGCGATGTCGGTCAATCGGGCAGAAGAGGGCATGGTCGTCAAACCGGGAAATGTCTACTTGATCCCGCCGAAAAAAAACCTGACCATTTTTCACGGGAAGCTTCTGCTTAACGACCGTTCCGATCAGGAAGGGATCAGCCTGCCGATCGATATTTTCCTGCAGTCGCTGGCCGAGGACCAGGGCGAACGAGCCATCGCCATCATTTTGTCGGGAACCGGCAGCGACGGCGCCCGGGGTGTTCGGGCAATCAAAGAGCACAACGGCATGGTCATGGTGCAGGATGAGCAGACCGCCAAGTTCGACGGTATGCCGCGAGCCGCAATATCCACCGGTACGGCCGATTTTATCCTGCCGCCGGAACAGATGCCGCGGGAGTTGCTCGCCTTTATCGCCCACCCTTATATTTCCGGAGAAAAGCGGCGTGATGCCCTGCTGGAGGATGCCGATGCGCTGACCCGGCTGTTTGCCGAGTTGCGCTCGCGAACCAAGGTCGACTTTACCCATTACAAGCCAAGTACCATCGGCCGGCGTATTGAGCGGCGGATGTCGATCAATCAGATCACCGATTTCGAAGCGTATGTTCGCTACGTGCAATCGTATCCCGGCGAAACAATGGCCCTGTACCGGGAGTTGCTCATCGGGGTGACCAGTTTCTTCCGAGATCCGGAGGCCATGGATGTGCTGCGCCAAAACGTGTTGCCGACCCTGCTGCGGCGCGCGGAAAACCGGGAGGTGCGTTGCTGGGTGGCCGGCTGTTCCAGCGGTGAGGAGGCCTACACGTTGGCCATCCTTTTTCGGGAGGTGATGGCTGAACTCGAGTTGCATCGGGACATCAAAATCTTTGCCACCGACGTCGACCGGGACGCCATCCAACGAGCAAGCTCCGGTGTCTATCCGGAGAGTATTGCGGCCGATCTGACCGCACGTATTCTCGGTAAATATTTTTACCATCGGGAAGATGCCTATCAGGTGACGCGCACCATCAGGGAGATGGTGGTATTCGCCCAGCACAACGTGATCAGCGATCCGCCGTTCACGAATATCGACCTGGTCTCATGCCGGAACCTGCTCATTTATCTGCAGCCGGTCTTGCAGGCCAAGGCGCTGGAGATGTTTAATTTTTCTCTGAACCGGAAAGGGTGTCTGTTCCTTGGCAACAGCGAGACCATCGGTGAGATGACCGATTATTTCCGGCCGCTGCACCAGCGGTTTCGGATCTACGAGTCACGGGGGCGCAACCAGCCCAGCCGCGACGATGCCCTGTACCTGACCGCCCGTGATAAGAAACGTGGCTCGTACCGATCCGTTGTTCCGGCGTTTCGAGCCCGGCGGGAAGTCGATGGCGAGCTGGCCCTGCTTCGCCAGTTTCTCACGGTTGCCGCCGAGCGTTTCCTGCCGCTGTCGGCGATCGTCAACGAGCAGCTTGAGGTTGTTCATATCATCGGGAACACCGAGGGTTATTTCTCCGTCCCATCAGGGCCGACGGAGTACAATATTACCCGCCTGGCCGCCCGCGAACTTGCCATTCCGTTGGCCACCGGCCTGCAGAAGGTGTTCCGGACCGGAGAAGATATTTCCTACGCGAACATCCACCTGCGGCATCGCGGCGAGAAGCAGACGTTGCGCATGCACATAGCCCTGCTGCCGCACCACAAGAATCAGGAAGCATTGGCCGCGGTTTTTCTTGAAGAAACCGGTAACAAAATGGTTGTTGCCCGAGAAGGGGGCGAGGTTTACGACCTCAATGAGGATGCCCAGCAACGCATCAAAGATCTTGAACAGGAATTACAGTTCAGCCAGGAGAACCTGCAGGCGACCATTGAGGAACTGGAAACATCGAACGAGGAATTACAGGCCACCAACGAAGAGCTGCTGGCAAGCAATGAGGAGTTGCAGTCGACCAATGAGGAATTGCAGTCGACCAATGAAGAGTTGTATACGGTCAACGCTGAACACCAGAAGAAGATTATCGAGCTGACCGAGTTGTCCAACGATGTCGACAACCTGATGACCAGTTCCGGTATCGGTACGCTGATCGTCGATGAGAACCTTGAAATACGCAAGTATTCCCCTGGAATAACAAATATTTTCAATATCCTCGAAAAAGATGTCGGTCGCCCGCTCACGCATATCTCGCATCGGCTTCTCGACTTTGATCCGCTGGCCGCCGCCAAAACGGTACAGCAGCACGCCGAACCGCTCGAGGTTACACTGCAGACAACCGAAGGGCGCTGGTATGTAACGCGGGTGCTGCCCTATCATATCGGTCCCGCCACGTATTCGGGAGTTGTGCTGACCTTCGTCGACATTTCCGAGCTGCGCAGCGCCCGAAACGATCTGCAGCGGAGCGTGCGAACCGCTCGAGATATCAGCAAGAACATTCCGGTGGGGCTGTTGGTCTACCGGGTCGATGACGATGGTGTATTTGTCCTGGAAAGCGGCAATCCTGAAGCGGAGCGTATGACCGGTCTGGCAATCGACCAATGGATCGGCAGACGATTTGAGGAGATCTGGCCGGCGTCGGACGGTCACGGGTTTGTCGACTGTTTTCAGAAGGTGGTGGCGACCGGCGAGACCTGCGTGATCGATCGGGTTCGCTACGAAGACGAACGGCTGGCGGGTGAGTTTCGCGTGCATGCCTTCCGTATTCCAGACAATCGACTGGCTGTCAGTTTTGAGAAGATCGCCGGTCGAACCGATGGTATGTAACACACATTTTGAAACATTGTCAGGGGAACCGACCGGATGGAAAAGCAGGGCAAGGAACGCGCCGATCTGATCAAACAGCGGCGACGCTCCTCATTTGGTGACGAATTACGACGCAGGGCTGAATTGCTGCTTGATGACCTGGCAGATACCGACTTTCGGAAGACGGGAGCCGGGCTGCACGAGCTGCTGCATGAGTTGCATGTTCATCAGATCGAGCTGGAACTGCAGAACGAGGAGTTGCAGCGGGTGCGGCAGGCGGTGGAGCAGAGCCGACAAGATTACATGCGGCTCTATCATGATGCCCCGGTCGGCTATGTGATTCTTGACGGTGCAGGACTCATTGTCAAGGCCAACAAAACCTTCGCCGGCATGACGGGTAACCCGCTGCTGGCCATCAACGGCAAGCCGTTTGCCGATTATCTTGTTGCCGAGGATCAACCGGTTTTTCGAAGCCGTTTTCGCTCCTTTCAAAAGAGCCCGACAGACAAGCAGATCGACCTGCGCCTGGTCGGCCCTGCAGGGCCTCGCTACGTCAGTGTAAGTGCCATGGTCAATCGTGATGATGGATCATCGGCGGAGCCCTTTTCCAAAGAGGGGCTGCTGGTGACCATTGCCGACGTCCATGAGCGAAAAACCCTCGAAAAGCAAGCACGAGAGCGGAATCAGGAACTTGAGGCGATTCTTTCGGGCATGTCCGATGGTTTCTTATTGCTCGATGCCGACCTGCGCATCCGGTCCTTCAATCGTGCCGCCGAACGCCTTCTCGGCAAAGACCGCACCACGGTACACGGGAGCTCTCTTCTCGAGGTGTTTCCCGAGGCTCGCGGCTCGATCTTTGAAACAAGTTATCGACAGGCCTTGACGGAACATCGCACCGTTGATTTTGAGACGTTCTTCGCCCCGCATAATGAGTGGTATGAAGTTTCGGCTTCTCCGTTTCTCGGCGGTCTCACGGTTTTCTTTCGCATTATTTCAGAGCGCAAGAAGGCGGAACAGATCATCGTCGAGAGCGAGCGCCGGTTCCGACGCTACCTGGAATACGCGCCCTATGGGATTTTCATCGCGAATAACAAGGGCGACTATCGCCAGGTTAATCCCGCGGCCTGCCGGCTGACCGGGTATGCAGAAAACGAATTGTTGACCATGAGCATTGCCGACCTGGTCGCGCCGCAGAGTCTGGAAACGGGTATGGCCCATTTCCAGCGGGTTATCGAGCAGGGAGAGGCCCAGTCCGAGGTGCAGTTTCGTTGCAAGGGGGGAGAAGAACGGTGGTTTTCGGTTTCGGCGGTGGCTGTCGGCGATGACCGCTTTCTTGGCTTTGTCGAGGACATTGAAGAGCGGAAACGTACCGAAGCAGCGTTGCTGGCTTCTCAGCGCTTGCTGCTCCTCAATCATCAGATCGCCACCATTTTTCTGATGTCTCCCGAAGACCGCCTGTTCAACGATGTGCTCGAGACGTTGCTGGATACGTTTGCCAGCCCGATCGGACTGTTCGGGTATATCGATGAACAGGGCGACCTGGTCTGCCCGACACTGAGGAGCCAGGTCTGGAACCAATGCAAGATAACGGATAAGAACCTGGTCTTCCCCCGCTCCAACTGGGGCGGTGTGTGGGGGCGGGCGTTGCTGGAGAAACGGGCAGTACTGGTCAACGATTCGCTTTCGGTGCCCGAAGGGCATCTTCCGCTGTCATCCGCGCTGGCCGTGCCGATCATCGAACACGATCAGGTGATCGGCCAGTTTGTTCTGGCCAACAAGGAACATGGTTATACCGAAAGTGATCGCGTCGTGCTCGAAAAAATTGCCTATCAGGTAGCGCCCATTCTCCGGGCCTACCTGGATCGGCTCAGACGAAGAGAACTGCAGCAGGAACTCGAGGCCGTGAATCGACGGCTGGAGAAAAACGAGAGTCTGGCCAGGATGGCCGGTGCCGTCGCGCACAACTATAACAATATGCTGACGGCAATTCTCGGCAACCTGGAGGTGGCCCTTGGAGATCTCAGCAGAGAGTCGCACCGTGTTATTCCCACGCTCCACGGTGCCCAAGCAGCGGCCCGGCGGCTCGCTGATCTGGGCTCCACGATGCTCATCTACCTCGGCCAGGCGTCGCCGGTGGAACATTTCCCGAGGATTGAACTTGGACAGCTGCTTCATGGCTATGTCGAAGCATGCGCCGAACAGTTGCCTGACGGGATTACCCTGGACCTGCAGGTGCCGGACGGGCCCGTATATGGGCGCGGCAACAAGGACATGCTGCACCGACTGCTCAATGCACTGTTTGTCAATGCCGTCGAGGCGATGGCCGACGGCGGCAGTATCGAATTGACGTTGACGGTTGTCTCAGCCGGTGATATCGGCGGGGGACTTCTCTTTCCGGTGGGCTGGAAACCGTCGGCACCTCGGTATGCAATTATCCGTGTGCTCGATACCGGCCACGGTATCAGCGCGGAGAATCTGGAACGGGTCTTTGATCCGTTTTTCAGCCTCAAGTTTACCGGGCGCGGCATGGGCCTGCCGCTGGCCCTTGGTATCCTCCGCATGCATCAGGGCGGCGTGCTGGTCCGCAGCATCCCCGGCACGGGCTCAGTATTCAAAATTTTGCTGCCTGGTGCCGACGACGATGCCCAACAGCACGGTGTGCACTCCACGGAGGATGATCGCGTTTCATAAGGAAACCTTGAAAAATTGCCATTTCGTCCAATCTCATCGTTGCGCAATCACATTTTATCCTCGGAATATCAAGTATATGCCTGCGGTAAAATTCTCTTGCGCGCCTCGATCTTGAACGAAATTTCGAATTTTTCAAGGCCCCCATAAAGCTGACGCCGCGTGCGTATTATTGTCAGTCGACCTTGAAGCGGCGCACCAGTTGGTCGAGTTGTTCGGCCAACCGGGAGAGTTCGGTGGCGCTCTCCTTGACGTTGTGGCTGCCCTGGTTGACTTCCTCGGAGGTCGCGCTGATCCGGCCGATGTCTTTGGTGATGTCGCCGATGGCCACGGAGGACTGGGCGACGTTTTC
>CAZSOA010000170.1:0-7430 GCA_964608305.1 uncultured Desulfofustis sp.
GCATGAAGCAGGGCCAGTTGGTCAGGCACGGCGATCATCAATACCGCTTTGACATCCTCCGACAACGCTCCGGCGGCAATAATCTCGACCAGCTTGGCATCGGCGATCAGGTTGAACAGTGCCGGTGCGGACAGGGTGCCAAGGACAATGTAGGCCGCTGTTACCGGCAAGCCCATGCCAAGGACGAGTGAGGCAAGTGCGATCAGGGCGATGGCGATGATCAGGCTGTTGCCGGACCAATTGGTGATCATCAGAGAAAACGTGTTGCCGATACCGGTTGTCGCGATAACATTGATGACCAACCCCACGCTGCAAAGCAGAACCGCCGTCATCACCATATTTCGGGCGCCGAGCGCCAGTGCTTCGCAAACGGCTCGCAGTCCCATGCGATTGGGCGTCAGCCACGATGAAACAATTACGGCGATAATGCTGATCCCGGCGGCATACGTCGGCGTAAAGCCGTAAATAAGCAGGCCGATCAGTACCGAAATCGGCAGGAGAAACGGCAGGCCGCCGGCCTTCAGGACCCGGAGAAACTGCAAATCGTCATCTTCCGTGGCCTGCATGCCGATACGCTTGGCTTCGACCCGGACGAAGAAGCCGACGGTGGCGAAATAGAGCAATGCCGGCATAAAGGCATAGAGCACGATGGTGGTATAGGGGATCTGGGTATAGCTGGCCATGACAAAGGCGCCGGCGCCCATGATCGGCGGCATCAGCTGGCCGCCGGTGGAGGCTGCCGCTTCGATGCCGGCGGCAAATTTCGGTTCAAAACCGGCCCGCTTCATCAGCGGGATGGTGATGACGCCGGTGGAGGCGGTGTTGGCCACCGCCGATCCGGAAATGGTGCCGGTCAGGCCGGACGCGAAGACGGCGACGAGCCCCGGCCCGCCGACCATTCGGCCGGCTGCAGCCCGGGCCAGGTTGATGACGAACTCTCCGGCCCCGGAGCGCAGCAGAAAGGCGCCGAAAAGGATGAACATGAAGACGAACGATGAAGAGATTCGGGCAATGCCGCCGAACAGCCCGTCATCACCGTAGACCGAGCGAAACAGGATGGTCTCTGCAGTCAGGCCGCCGAATTTAAAAACACCGCTGATCATGCTGCCCCACCACCCCACGTAGCTCAGTGCGACGACGATCAGTACCGGTATGATCCAGCCGGTGGTGCGCCGAGTAAACTCGATGGCGGTGACAATGAGCAGGATGCCGGCGATCCATTCAGATCGGCTCAGGTGGACACCTCGGGCGTAAATGGCGTCTTCCATGGCGATCATGTACATGGCGCAGAATGCCGCAGTTGCGCCAATGAGTAAATCGAGACAGAGAAACAGCCAACCGCTGCGACCGACGGCCTCGGAGCGGGAAGGGTAGACGAGTGCGCAGAGCAGCGCAAAACCGGCAAAATGCAGCGCATTCTGCATCAGTGTTGGTAACAGCTTGAAGATATTGAAATAAATGTGCAGTAAAGAAACGAGCATGCCGAGCACAAAAATGGCTCGTTCTTTTGTCATTATCGGTTGGGACTCGCGTTGATAGCCGGGCACGCGCCTCTCCATCGATGATGGGCCGTACCCACCAACCGTGCGGTCGGCGGGTACGGGTTTCCGTTTTTATCTGAAATGATTTTTCGCTTCGTTGTGACGTCCCGTCATGGCGGTTATTGCGGCAGCAGACGCTCAGGTATGGTCAGGCCGGCTTCCCGGAAGTAGCGGGCGGCACCGGGATGCAGCGGCATCGGCAGACCGGCCAGGGCCTGTTCCAGAGACATGGCTTCGGTCGCTTTGTGAATGGCGTTGAGGAATGGCAGATTTTCGAAAATAGTCTTGGTGATCAGGTAGACGGCATTCTCGTCGACGTCTGCTCGCACCGCGAGGAAGTTCGGTTGCGCTACTGTCTGCAGATCGTTCTGCAGACCCGGGTAGGAGCCGGCCTTGATGGTATACGGTGTCCAGAGATCCAGGCCGCCGTCTGCCTTGCTAGCTTGTTCATCAGTGAACTCAAGCAGCTTTATCTTGTTTTCCAACGCGGCGAAGGCCTGGGTGACGGCGCCGGCGGGTACGCCGGCGGGGGTGCTCATGCCGGCGATCTGGCCGTTCTGCAGGGCTTCGGCGCTCGGTCCGTAGCCGACGTAGACCAACTCATAGTCGGTGTCGATATCGACGCCGAGATTGTGCAGCAGCAAACGATTGGAGCCGATCGTTCCCGAGTTTTTCGTGCCGAGGGCCATCCGTTCGCCTTTCAGGGCAACCATGTCTTCAATGGTGCCGGTTGGTGCTTTGTCAGCCTGCACGACGAAATGCTCGACATTCTGCCAGAGCATGGTAACCGCACGCAAATCCTTCTGCGGTCCTTCCTTTTCGAAATCGCCTTTCCCATTCCAGGCATAGTATCCGTATAACCCTTGAAGGATGGAGAACTGTACCTCATTGTCGCGCATCAATTTGATATTTTCCCCGGAACCGGCAGAGGTGATGGCCGACATCCCGATTTTCTCGGAGGGCTGCAGTTTGACTTTGGTCAAAGTCGCAATGGCAACGCCGACCGGATAATAGGTGCCGCCGGTGCTGGCGGTGGCCATCAGGAAGTTGTGCTCTGCGGTAGCGGTGACGGCTGAAGCCGAGAGAAATCCGAGAGCCAGGGCGATCAGAGAACAGCGACGAAGCGTTGCTTTCAGTTTCATAGGGCGCTCCTTGGTGAGAGTAGAGGGAACCTTGAAAAATTGTCATTTCGCCCAATCTCGTCGTTGCGCAATCACATTTTATCCTCGGAATATCATGTATATGCCTGCGGTAAAATTTTCTTGCGCGCCTCGATCTTGAACGAAATTCCTAATTTTTTAAGCTCCCCTAGTACGGTATGACCCGGGTAATCGTCCTGATAACGGGCCGGTGCGCGCCGATGGGCGCAGGAAGATTGCCGCACGAATGCTGCGGCGCAGATAGACGGGCTGGTCCGCCATGCCGATCGTGCCTAACCGCCGCAAGGAAATAAAAACCCGACGGATGAGCGAATCGATGCGCTTCAGGTGGTGCCGTCAGTGCTCACTATGCAGCAAGATGCTGTGGATTTCAAGAAGAAATTGACCAGGTTAGCCGGCTTCCTCAGGTCGATTGCCGATAGACCAGCAGGCTGGCATTGGCGATCCAGCCGACGGTCCCCGTGTGCCGAGCCAGGTTTTTCCAGACGGTGTCCGGGGTCCATTTTTCGACACCGATCAGTGCACAGGTGTCGCTGTCGAGTTCACTGACCAGAGCAATGCGGATCCGGCGGGTCTTGGCCTGCATGGCCAGGGCTGTTCCGCCGTTACCCTCGTAATGTTCGGCAAGGCGGTTAAAAGCGTCGGCGAAATCCTTGTCCCGGAACCACGGCAGAAAGGTCTGCGAGCCGATCCCGTCACGGCATTGGGCAAAGACGACAAGCAGCCCGCCATCCCGGACGAAGGCGGCGCTGTTATGGATGGCCTTGTGGGCCTGGATGAAATTGAGGTCCTTGGGAAAGCCGCCGCAGGAAGCGACAATCGTGTCGAATTGCGGGCCGCTGATTTCATAGGCCTGCGCATGCCGCCGGCAGGCGTGCAGATAGTGCTCCGTCCCCCGGCCGATGAGCATATCACCGATGCCTCCCCGGCTGTCTTGCAAGCCGTGGATCGCGACCTGAGCCGGCAGTTTCGCTTCGATTTCTCCCAGGTCATCGGCGATCGGGTTGTCCGCCAGGTTGCCGGGGCGGCAGCCTGCGGCAAGGCGGCCCTGTTGCCGATCGAGGAACAATCCGTGGTTTGCATAGATAGCCCGGCGTTCCCCGCATCCCGGAAAGATCAGCTTTCTGCCACCGCCGTAGCCGGCAAAATAATGATGACAGATGGGGCCCATCGTGATGACTGCCGACGCCGCCAGCAGATCATGCCTCAGACGGATCGGGGTGCCGCGGACGGTGATGCCGAGCTCGGCAAAGCAGTCACCGTCGTCGCAATCATGGTGGATGAAGGGCCGGTGATGATAGGTCGGTCCGTAGCAGGCGAGACTCTCCGCGTCACTCTGCCGGGGATGGGTGCCGTAGGCGATAATGATCGGAAAGGTTTGATCATCATCGCGCAACTCGGCAATGCACTGGAGGGCGATCGGCAGGTAGGTGGGATAGTCGCATCGTCTGGTCTTATCGGTGACGACCATGATCGGCCGGGACAGGTCGATCGGCGAATGGGCCAAAAACTCCGCGAGGTCCCGGCGAAAGCGCTGCGGCGTTACGCGTTGCTCCGGTTCCCGCGGGACAAGGCTGACCGTGCCGGCCGGCAGCCTCACATCGATCGGGGACTGGCCGTACGGCGCGGCAACGGTAAGCGGCTCTTTCGGCCCATCAGTTTTTGGCGGGTGGTGCCGCATAACGCTCCTCCTGTCGATAATACTCAGGAAAACCGATGACCTCTTTGATATGTTCGAAGTCCTGCAGGTGCTGCGGGTGATGGCCGGCGGCCAGTTGCCTGAGCGCTGAATCGATCGCCGTCACCATCGCCTGCAGCAGGGTCAGCGGGTAGGCGGCGATGGCAAAGCCGAGTTGCTGCAACTCGTGCGGCGGTATCAGCGGGGTCAGGCCGTGCTCGATCAGGTTGGCCATCTTGTATCCTGGTACGCCGTCGCAGAATGCGCGCATCTCTTCGATATCCCGGGGTGCCTCGAGGAACAGGATGTCGGCGCCGAGGTCATGAAAGGCCTGCATCCGGCGCATCGCCTCCGCCATCCCGGCCGGGCCACGGGCATCGGTCCTGGCCATGATCAGGATATCGGCACCCTCGTCGCGGGCATCGACGGCGGCCCTGATGCGCAGGCAGGCTTCGTCAAAGGCGACGACTTGTTTGCCGCGGGTGTGTCCGCATCGTTTCGGCGACACCTGGTCCTCAATCATGATGCAGGCCAGGCCGGCGGCGGCATAGGAACGCACGGTGCGCTTGATGTTCATGGCGTTCCCGTAGCCGGTGTCGCCGTCGCCGAGCACGGGAATGGTGACCGCACCGGTGATGCTCCGGGCCTGGTCGAGCATTTCCCCAAAGGAGATCAAGCCGGTGTCAGGCAGGCCGAGTCGCGCCGCTGAAACGGCAAAGCCGCTCATAAAGGTGGCCGGGAAACCGGCGCGTTCAATGAGTCGCGCGGAAAGCGCGTCGTGGCAACAGGGCATGATCAGCAATTGCCCGGTGCGCAGCAGGTCACGCAAGGCGGCGGTGGATGGGTTCATGATCGCTCACAGCTTGAACGGGATATAGAGTACGATATCGGGGACCAGATAGATGGCGATGGCCGTGCCGAACATGATCAGGATGAACGGCCAGACGCCGCGCAGGACGTCGCCGAGCGGGACCCGCGCCACCGCTTGGATGATAAACAGGTTCATCCCGACCGGCGGCGTGATCAGGGCGCATTCGATCATGACCACGAACAGGATGCCGAACCAGATCGGGTCGATCATCATCGCCGTCAGGGCCGGGAAAAGGACCGGGACCATGATCAGCAGCATCGAGATCGATTCGAGAAAGAAACCGATGACGAGCAAAACCAGGCAGACCACGAGGATGAACAGCGCCGGTTCGCCGATACCGGCGGTAATAGCGGCGGAGATCTGTTGCGGGATCTGGTAGAGGGTGATGGCTTTGCCGAACAATTTGGCGCCGGCGATGATCAGGAAAATGGTCACGGTGGTTGCCATCGATTCCATGACCGCCTGCTTCAGTTTTTCCCAGGTCATCGTGCGCAGCAGAAAGACGATGACCAGTGATAACGCGAACCCGACGCCGGCGGATTCGGTCGGGGTGAAAATGCCGAGATAGATCCCGCCGATTACAATCACCGCCAGAACCAGGGTCGGCAGGGCGCGGGCACTGGCGCGCCAGCGTTGCGGCCATGCCGTTTTCGGGCTTGGCCGGTAGTTTTTGTCGAGCAGTGAATAGCCGATCGAATAGAGGACAAATAGCGTGGTCAATAACAATCCCGGACCGATCCCGGCCATAAACAGGCTGACGATGGACTCTTCGGTAATGACGCCATACAGGATCAGCGGGATTGACGGAGGTATGAGGATGCCGAGCGTGCCGCCGGCGGCGAGCAGGCCGAGTACAAACGGCCGGCTGTAGCCGCGCTCGATCATTTCCGGGATCGCCACGGTGGCAATGGTGGCGGCGGTGGCCACCGAAGATCCGGAAATAGCGGAGAAAAGCGCACAGCTGAGAATGGTGGCAATGCCCAGGCCTCCCGGAAAATGGCCGACCCAGGACTGGACGGCATTGAACAGGTCCTTGCCGACCCCGCCTTTGAGCAGGATGTTGGACATCAGTAAAAACAGCGGTACCGCCAGCAGGACGAAATTGTCCGCCGAGCTGTACAGCGCCTGGGGGACCATGATGACGTTGATGTCCTTGAGCCAGAGCATCAGCAGGCCGAGTCCGCCGAGGGCAAAAGCGACCGGTACCCTGATGAAGAGCAGGGCGAGCAGGGTGAGCAGAATAAAAACGGTGGTCATTGCCGGTTAGATCAGTGAGGGGACGACGAGGGGGCGGCCGTATCGGTGATGGTCCGGTACAATTCCGCCAGGGCCTGGAGCAAGAGCAGGGTAAAGCCCAGTGGGATGGCAACCTCGGTCATCCACAGCGGTACGGCGAGCATTGATGAACTGGCGCGGCCGATCATGATGGAGTCGATGGCGATCTTCATGCCGAAATAGACGGCAACCAGGCAAAAGACAATGATGACCAGCAGTGCCGCCGATTCGAGCACCTTGCGCAGCAGCGGCCCGGAATAGCGAACGACGATGTCGATGGCGATCAACTGTCGTTTGCGCAGAACATAGGCTGCTGCCAGGTAGGTGCCCCAGATCTGCAGGAACCGGGACAATTCCTCACTCCAGATGGTCGGCGAGAGGAACACGTATCGGGCGACGACCTCATAGACGATGATCGGACCGATCAGAAAGAACAGCCAGGCGGCGAGACGGCCGCTCCAGTCACTGATGGTATCGATAGTACGGAGCATGGATACAGACCCGTCGGGGGCCGGAGGGTGTACTCCGGCCCGAATAATGCGTTACAGGTGCCGTGCGGCCTCGACCAGCTGCTCGCCGAGGGGGCCGGAATTCTTGATATACTCATTGACCACCGGCTCTGCCAGCTGCTGCCATTCCTGCAGCTCTTCATCGGTAAGTTCGATGATCTTCATCTTGTCGCTGACATAGGCCAGGGCGTCGGCCTCAAGCTGATTCATTTCGTCGCGTAACTGCTTTTCCACCGCAGCGGCGGCGGTTTCGATGACCTGCCGTTGTTCGTCGGTGAAACCCTGCCAGGTTTTCTCGTTGATCAACACGACGAATTCGATATCGACCATGCTCTTGGTCACCGTCAAGGTGTTCATGACCTCAAACATTTTTCGTTCCTTGACGGCGGTAACACC
>CAZSOA010000171.1:0-7427 GCA_964608305.1 uncultured Desulfofustis sp.
AAGAAACCAGAATAGGGTTGCGGATGTTGGAATTGCCAGCCCTGATTTTCTCCACCGTCAAGTTGTTGGGCAGATGACCCGGGCTGATGATCTCGATGCGGTTATCGAAGACAAACAGCCGTATCGGTGCACTGACCAGATAATCCCTATGAATTAGGGCATTGACCAGCAGTTCCTCGAAGACCGCCTCGGGGATCTCCGGCAGACCCGGCGCATTTACCCCGCGTCCGGCCTGCACCTTATGTAGGTTACGCATGACAAAGGCCAGCACCCCCTCAAAGAGTTTCGGCAACGGTCCGGAAAAATCCTCGGTGTCGAGGTAGTCGGTGGCGTGGATTTTGTTGCCGGAGTAGCGGATTGCCTTGACCACGAACTGCGGCACGATCCATTCCGGCTGCTCAGCGAACAGCAGCACCCCGGCTAGATTCAACCTGCCGTCGGCGGTGGCCAGATTCATGTTTTGCAGCAGCCGGGCCAACTCGTCGGGAGAATCAGGGTACTCCTGTTTATAGACATCGCGCAAAAAATCGCGAAACCGCAGTTTGTCCAGCTTGTCGATCCCGGCCTTGGTGGGCAGCTCATCGGCGTGAAACTGGTTGGCAAATTGAAACAGGCGACGCAGTTCCTCTTTGGAGTTCACCCGCCGCTTGTCGGCCCCAGCCTTGAGCCAGATTACACCGTTCTTATCGAAATAGGGCTTGTCGATCCCTTTAGGCACGGACAGCACAATGACGAGGCGGCCGTTTTCCAACGCCACGTTTTCGGTCTGGACTGCCAGTGGACTGCGAACCAGTTGACTAGCGGCATTGCTGATGAGCTGATTGATGCGGGCCACATCCTGTTGCGACAACCCCGGCATGGAACCATCGTCCCCTACACCGATGAATAGTGTGCCGCCATTAGTATTAGCAAAAGCCGCCATCTCCGAAGCCAGCGACTCAGCATTTTTCACATCCGCCTTGAACTGGCGGGTGGAGTCTTCACCAAGAGCGATTTGGGCAAAAAGGGATTGGGGAGTCATGCTCGACCTACCTGTACCGTGAAACCGGGTTGATGCTTCATACCGCCATCTCCCCGTTCATAAGTTTGGGCAGGAGGAGGTCGCGGGCTTTGGCTAATTTTTCATTTTGAACAACAAGAACCCGGATTTGATCAAACGCTGTATTTGCAAAGTCATCAAACATATTCAGCAGATGTTTTGGTGGAAGTGGCACTTTGTACTCGTCAAAACAAGTGACCTGGACTCGCTGCCTCCCGGATGAACCGATCATGCTTTTGATTGCGTTCCCTCTGAATGGATAGGATCGAGCCAAGCAATATGTAAAGGCAGGGCTGACACGCCTTGACCTAAGCACAATAAATTCGGTCGATCCACACGCTGCTTCATCGTCGCCCAGAAAATAAACAAGCCCGGTCTTTCCGTTTTCGAGGCAAGGCGTAATTCTAGCGAGCAGCACATCGTTCTTTTTGAATTTCACTGCTGTATGTGTCGTTCGAAGCTCGAAATTTCCGGCGTTCGCTGTCATTCCCGCTTCGGATAACGCTGACATAGGCACGTACAAAATCTCTTTCCCTTTTTCAATCAGCGTTTTGGGATTAACGTCGATCACGTCCGGCAGGAATGTATCTCCCCACCCCTCCGGGACACCGTCGATAATTTGAGTGTGTTCGTGACCGGGGAAGCGGAGGTGGACGAACCATTCCTTGTAGAGTAGCCGCGCTGCCTGCTCCAGCAACTGAATCCGCCGCCGGTTGTTCTCGATCAGATCGTCGTAGGCGGAAAGAACATGAGCAATGTTCCGCTGATATTCAGGAGGTGGAACAGGCACATCAAAGTTTCGCAATACTGTGAGGTTAATGTGTGGAACACCGGATGAGGAGATAAAGCTCATTATGCGTTCCGTTGCCTCACGGCTCGAAAAGAAATAGTACAAAAACAGTGGATCAGCCTTGGCTTCATCAACTGTGAGTTTCATCTGGCTCTGTGATACGACATACCGGTCGGCAATACCATCGCTCGGAATGATAGCCACTTGCCCAAGAGTTCCTCGCTGCGTAAAGACAAGATCTCCCGGTTTTGCCAAGTTGCTTGACAGGTCTTCACGAACTTTCGATTCTGTCACGAACACAAAGTCGGTCATATCAAGGTACCGACCATTATTCATATTTGACCCACGAATAACTGGGATGCCACTTTCAACATAGTCTCTTGTCGTGAGCTTTGATCCGAACGGACCGCCCACGAAAGAGTAAGGCTCTTTCGCAGCCAGCGATTCAAGCTTTAGCTTCGGCCAGCTCATACCCCCAGCTCCTCAAAATTCTTCTTGATCGTCGCGGCCAGTTGCACCGCCTCGGCGTTCAGGTCCTCCAACTCCACATGGATCTCGCGCAGAGCTTCTTCGAAGTCAAAATCTTCATCCTCTTCCTCGGACGCGACGCCCACATAGCGCCCAGGGGTGAGGCTCCAGTCGTTGGCCTTGATCTCGGCCCGGTCCACCAACTTAACCAGCCCTTCCACATCGCGCAGTTCCGCCTCAGGGAAACGTTCAGTGAGCCAGTGAGCCTGTTTCCAGAAGTAGCGCACCTGCTTGAGCTGTTCCACGGCCAAGGCGCGGGCCTCATCGGCTGCCTTGCGGGCACGGGTGATATCGCGGCCCACCCAGGCGTCACTATCGCGGGCGGCACAATCGTTCTCGCAAGTTTCGATCAAACGGCAGGCGAGCTTATAGAGCAGGTCGGTCTGCTTGACCAGGTCGCGACTGGTCTCGGCTAACGTCTTGAGTCGGTCGACTGCTTTTTCGAGCTCGCCGTTGGTCTTCTTCTGTGCTTCCCATGCCGCCTGTTGTCCGGTGACGGTCTGCCGGAACGTCTCCACGTCCGCCCTGAAAAGCGGAATGGCATCATCCAGCTCCTTCAGCGCTTCAACGTGAGGAGCGTCCTGGCCCAGGAACTTAAGAAAGGGTTCAACACTGCTGCGTAGGGTCTCAACCGCACCGATGAAATCCGGCAGCGGTTCGACCGTCTCTCCCTCGTCATCTTTCATTGTGAAACAGGCCGCGCCCTCGGTCAACATGCGTTGGCAGTAGCCCGCCACGAGATCGAGATAGCGCCCGATCTCTCCCCGGTAAAGCCAGACGATTGCCAGAAGGTTCTGCTCCTGCTCGGGAGAAAAGTCGTAGATCTTGCGTGTGACCTTGCGGTAGGTATTGCGGGCGTCGATCATCAGCACCTTGTTGCGGTGCCGCTCGGGTTTGGCTCGATTGAGAAACCAGAGCTCGCAGGGAACTGTACGGGTGTAAAAAAAATTGGAACGAATGGCGACCATGATATCCACGTCACCAGTCTCGACCAGCTTCTGCCGTACCTTGGCTTCGTCACGCCCGGCGCTGGAGGCTTGAGACGACATGACGAATCCGGCCCGACCATGATCGTTCAGGTAGCTGTAGAAATAGCTGATCCAAATATAGTTGCCGTTTGATACCTTTCCTTTACGATCTTTATTTTTGTTCTTTTTATCTTTCTGACCAGATCCTTTGCTTACACCAGGGAGCCCAAACGGTAGCCGCGGATCACTCTTGATCTTGTCGGCGTCGATCTCGTCTACGTTGAACGGAGGATTGGCCATCACGAAGTCGGCTTTCCTCACTAACTCGTGCGGGTCTTCGTAGTAGGTGATCGACTTCTTGATATCTCCTTCGAGGCCGTGGACAGCCAAGTTCATCTTGGCAAGTCGGATAGTGGTGGCGTTCTTTTCCAGGCCGTAGAACGTGAGCTTTTCCGTAGGGTTTTCGTGCCGTCGCTCGACGCCCCGGGCACTCTGCACAAACATGCCGCCCGAACCGCAGGCCGGGTCCAGCATGGTACCGCTTTTCGGTTCTATGACGTTGGCGATCAGCGAGACCAGGGAGATCGGGGTAAAGAACTCGCCGCCATCGTGGGCCTTTTGATCGGCGAACTGGGTCAGGAAATATTCATAGATGCGACCGAAGACATCGCCGGAGACCCGCTTGAGCTCTTCTGGGTTGAGGGTACGCAGGAGCTGGCCGAGCACGGCGTTGTCGAGCTCCTGATACTCGCTTTTCGGCAAAACGCCACGCAGACTCTCATAGTCGGCTTCGATCGATTCCATAGCCTCGATTATCGCTTTGGCACGGACCGCGCTGTCCGGTAACGCCACCAGGGTATCGAACTGGGCCTTCGGCTGCAGGAATATGGCGCTCTTCTGCGAGAAATCCTCTTTGGTCAGCGGCCGCGGCTGGCCGCCGCGTTTGGGCAGATTAGCCTCGATGTCCTCTTTGACCGCGAGATAGCGACTGTAGGCGTGCCGCAAAAAGACCAGCCCCATCACCGGCAGAAAATACTCGTTGCTGGCGTAGTTGGAGTTGGCCCGCAGCGTGTCCGCCGCACTCCAGAGCCGCTTTTCGATGGCATCGATATGTTCAAGCTGGGCCATGTTTACCCGTTCCTTTCAGCTTCGTTTATTTGAACATTGAACAGCGAGACGGTTTCCCGGTCTTCGCCGGTTCGTTCAGTTTTCTTTCGGAAATTGTCAGCATTTTTGCTTTACCATCAGATAGATCATCGAATTGGCGCTTTCTGTCAAGACTAACCATATCATTTCCATCGGTTGTTCAATTACCGTCTGCTGGAAAAGGAACCGCGTACGCGCGCGATGGGGGTGTTGCGTGGTGTTGCACAACGAGCCACATATTGGTGTAAACCTCGTTACGAACCAACGATCCGCCAAACCATTTGTATTTGATGCGGCTTACTTGGTGATCCTTTTTCAGGCCAGGGGACAGAGGGGGGGGCGGTGCGAACTTCACTGCGAACTAACTCTCTGCGTACTTCGTGAATCTCCTTGGCCGCAGCCTGTTGAAAGATTTCTTTTTCGGTGGTGCAGGGCACTCCGGATCAACCTGGTGTGGACTATCTGCCCGACCATGGTCGATAGACCGCGCTTCCGGCCGAGCCATCACTTGAGCATCTCGCCCTCGCACGCGTTGCGGGTGTTGACTGTTGACGCGGATCCGACCGGTACAGCCGATTTGATTATGTCGATATGGTATTGATAATAAAATACTTTTATTGTTACTTGCAGAGACGAATAGAGTCAACACCGTGTTGACAAACAACCGCTCCTGTCCACAAAAGGCCACCTCGAAGAAACAGCAAAGAACCCGTTATACGGTTAATGGCAGAGATTGCCGTTAAGCGATTCACATTTCTGGAAGATTAGGAACTTCGAAAGCTGCTCGGTAAATACGTCAGGTGGATCTGGTGGAGGCTGCTCCAAACCGTCACCAAATGACATCTGTTGGCAGTCGATAACATACACGACGCGATAACCGCATCCATCTGGAAGCTGATATTCAAGTATGGAACCCTTGACGCTGACTGGCGTCCCGTTTGGTCTAGAAAATGCCCGATGTGCTTGTCGGCCGTGAGTTACGACAGCGACGAAGCGCTCTCTCGATCGAACGATCAGTATCAACTCCAGATCGTCTTCATGTGCTCGGTACTTCGCTACGATGACGCCGCCGAGTTCGACTTCGATTTTCTCTTTGATATTTCGTCTGCCCATAGTCCTTTGTCATGCTGCATAGTATGGTATTAACATGAAATACACGTAGGTCGCAGGGGGTTAGAACCAGTTGCGCGATTCGGCCCAAATCCCGGTCTATAGTGGTTTACCCAAATTTCTTAGACCCGCAGACCGGAGGGGGTAACCTGGAGAAGTTTCGATTTTTGACACGTACCCCTGCGTGTAACATTTACACGTAACGGTGCACCCCTTTTTCATTTTTGCCGCCATAGAACATACCTGATCCCGGTTGACAGAACCCTTTCCCGGTCCCCATTATCGGCTTTTCGAAACAGGGTGGGTCGCCCCTCTTCCATTGCTTCCAACGGTCCTCGATCTGGTACACACTCTGATCGCCCGGACCGTTGCCACCTTGATACTTCAGACCGAGAAACCCGACTTCCATGAATTTTCTGAACGCTCTCCGGATCGTATTAGCGTTGTATCGGAGCATCTTCATCCCCCGTGTTGGACCGTTAAAAAAATCCTGAATGGCGATCGCCGGTGCCTTGAGGGCATCTCTGTTGAGAAGGTTTGTATAATCATTATTACCTTTTGCGTCTTTCCCGAACCTCCTGAGCGTCAGGATAAACAGCCATATATCCTTGTGTGCGCTGCTCAAAGAACGGAAAGCGTCCGAACGGATCATCTCCGTCGTTATCCATGTTCCTCTTTCTCGACCATTGTTTCTCTTCCTTGCCATCGTTACCCCTCATATACCTTGTATGACGAGTGCGGCCCGAGGGGAAAGGCAGCATTTTTCCACGAGTTCCCATTCTCGCGCTCGCCATACAATGATTGCGCGCCGCTCATCGATACGGCCGATGCCGGTACATAGCACACTTCGGACTCGTGCAAGTACGGATCTGATCCCGCCAACCGGCATCGGGCATTTCGGTTTCAGTTCCCCCGTGGCATTGGAAACACATAGCATCAACTGCTAGTTTTTTACTCTTGGGGTTTTTGTTAGCTTTGATTACGAGGTTGTTTTCGACGATTACCGGTCTGCCCATACTTCGGTATTCGTTAAGCTTCGATCGTGCGATTTTGGCGTTGTTCTCTAATGTTTTCATAGAGCCTCCTATGTATTTGATCCTTTACCCGCTACCGTCAAACAGGTGGCGACTTTGACATTCCGCCCGATGATAAAGACCTGATCGATCGGATCGCTATCTCGCTCAAGCGCGTTCGCCTATCGGCCATCAACTCGGCCAGTCGACAGTAGACATCGGGGTCTTGTATCATACGTTCCGGCCACAGCCGAAATGGATCGCAACACCACCACCACATCTCACGCGAGAACAGTGTTTTGCTCGATGAAAGCGTTCAGTTGATCTATCCCGAACAGAACTCGGCGGCCGAGCCGGGTCGGCGCTGGACCTTTCCCCTTCGATATCCAAATACTCAGTGTGTTCGGCCTGATACGGAGATATTCAGCCGCCTCCTTTACCGTGTAGAGCGGCGATTTCAATTTCGCATCCTGTGAACCCGTATTCGTCTTTCTCATGCGACCTCCTTTTATTAGGTTAATAAAAAAGCCCGCGGAATCCTTGCTGGACTCCGCGGGCTTAGGTTACTGCGTTTTGCCTGGTCCCCTATAAGAACAGGCACTATTTTGGCCCAAGGAGTCGAGCTTTACCCTCGAACTCATCCCCCCTGACCAATCCTCGCTGCTGTTATTCTATTATCGCTGCCCTGTGCTGCAACACTTTTTTTATCAGCCAGGTTGATCGGCATATCCATCTAACCGACATCTAACCGAACGAAAAAGCGGTTACAGTGTTTCACTGTAACCGCTTGATTTTATGGCGCGCCCGGCAGGATTCGAACCTGCGACCTACGG
>CAZSOA010000172.1:0-7402 GCA_964608305.1 uncultured Desulfofustis sp.
GAGGTTATCGTGCCATCCCAGGTATCCACCTTGCCGGTGGGTTCCCGCTCTTCGGAGAACCAGGTCTGGGTGACGTTTTTGGTCTCGGTAAAAAAGGCGAAGCCATCCCGGCCCATGACATGGAGGTCGCCGAAGAACGACTGCTTGTGACCGGTGAAACCGAAGATGCCGAGCGGTACCGGGATGCCGACATTGACGCCGACCATCCCGGCGTCGGTTCGTTTGGCGAACTCGCGGGCGTAGTAGCCGTTCTGGGTGTAGATGACCGAGCCGTTGGCAAATCGGCTGTTGTTCATCAGGGTCAGCCCCTCCTCGAAATTCTTGACCCGCTTGATGCACAGGACCGGGCCGAAAATCTCCTCACGCCCGACGGACATTTCCTCGGTGACATGATCAAAAATGGTCGGCCCGACGAAGAAGCCGTTTTCGCAGCCGGCCGGGACCTTCGGGTTGCGACCGTCGACGATCAGCTGGGCGCCTTCCTTGATGCCGGTTTCGATCCAGCCGGTGACGAATTTCAGGTGTCCCTCGTTGACCACCGGTCCCATGCCGGTCTCTTTATCGTAGGCTGCGCCGAGCGGCAGTTCGGCAACGAGTTTTTTCAACATCGCCACCAGATCGTCGGCAATGGCATGTTCGACGACCACGGTGGGCAGGGCCATGCAGCGCTGTCCGGCACAGCCGCAGAATGCATTGATAATGCCGCGGGCGGTTCGTTCCAGTTTGCAGTCGCGCAGGACGAGGGCGTGGTTTTTCGCTTCGGTCAGGGCCTGCACCCGTTTGCCGTGCGCGGCGGCGGTGGCGTAGATATGCTTGCCGACCTTGGTTGAGCCGACAAAGGAAACACCTTTGATATCAGGGTGCTTCAGCAGGATTTCGGCCTCGTTGCGGCCGGCGGTGAAGACGTTGATGACGCCGTCCGGAATGCCCGCTTCCTGCCAGAGCTCCATCATCCGCAGCGATGATTGCGGGACGAAACTGGCGGCCTTGAGGATCATGCAGTTGCCGGTGGCGATGCAGATTGGCGTCATCCAGCCGTGCGGGATCATGGCCGGGAAATTCCATGGGGCAATCCCGGCAAAGACACCGATTGATTGATGGTATTGGACGGTATCGTAACCGGTGGAGACCTGCATCAGCGACTCGCCTTTCATCAGATGCGGCGCACCGCAGGCAAATTCGATGACCTCGTTGACCTTGAGAATATCGCCCATCGCTTCCTGCCAGGCCTTGCCCATTTCCATGGCGAGCAGGTGGGTGAGTTCCTCCAGGTGGGTGTCGATCAGGTGCTTCATCCGGTACAATACCTGAACCCGCTTGCTGACCGGCGTGTCCGACCATTTCGGATAGGCGGCGACAGCGGCACTGATGATCTGCTCGACCTCCTCGGCAGTGCACTGCGGTGCCCGGGCAATGACCGCGCCGGTGGATGGGTTGAAGCAATCCATGTAGGTATCGGTTTTCGACTCCAGCCAGCGACCGCCGGCATGATATTTGAGCCTCTTCGGTGCCGCGTCGGTAGCGACGAAATAGCTGGCGGTTTTTTCAGACATCGTGTCCCCCTTTCAAGGTATGGTGGCGTTGTGGACCGGTTCTTTTTTGGCGGCGGTCCGGTTTGTTCATGATTCAGGCGGTCTGCAGACAATTCTGCCAGAGCCGCCGGCCTTCCTTGTCCTGCTTCAGACGGGCCAGGTAATGTTCCACCGCCTGTACATGATCGTGCATTTCGGCGGTGGCGGCCGCCGCATCACGGGTGGCGACGGCGCGGTAGATCGTTTCGTGCGAGTTGAGTACGGCATTCATAAAATCCCGGTCCGGCTTCAGGATCTTTTTGAAATCCTCAAGCAGGGTTTCAATAAAATCAAGGATCAGGATCAGGATCGGGTTGTCGGTTTGTCGGGCAATGAGCCGATGGAACTCGATTTCACTGCGGGTCACCAGATCCGGATCATCTATTTCGATGCCGGTTCTCGTCTGCTCGTTCAGGCTTGCCAGTACATGCAGGTCCGTTTTCGAGATGCGTCGGGCGGCACAGGCGGCGGCATGGGGTTCGAGCAGCCGTCGCAGGTCGGAGAGATCGCCGATGCTGAGATTTTTGAAATAAAGATAATTAGCGAGGTTCTGCACCACCACCTGACGGTCGACGGCCATGACGAAGGCTCCACCGCCTGCTCCTTTACGCAGCGTGATCAAACCCATGTGTTCCAGTGCCCGCAAGGACTCTCGCATGGTCTGACGGCTGACCTGGAATTGTTCGCCCAATTCTTTTTCCGACGGCAACCGGTCTCCCGGTGCCAATTTCCCCTCAAGAATCGCCGTGCGGATCTGCTCGATGATAATATCGGTGGTCTTATTCTGTCTGGCCGGTCCAAACATGGATTGCTCCGTTTCTCGTTGCCCTGTGCAGTTTGTTCCGACGGTTGCCGGGTCTTCGGCTGAGATGCCGGCACAGGATGATTGTACTAATATCATAATATTTTAATATTTGCACTTTGAAAAACGACGCGTTGACAAATAGGCATCCATTTTGTTCCGACGACAATCAGCTGCTATCGCGTGCAGGCGGCCTAAAGTTCGCGTCCGGCACCGCCGATAAAATGGTATCCGGCTCTCCCGGCGATATCGGGACGGCCGGTTTGGCTGGCAAACCCTTACTGGCACAGAGACAGCGAAACGGAAGAGATATGGAATACACGGTGCAGAAAGGCGATACCATCGGCAAGGTTACCGCTCGACTCGGGACGGACTGGCAGACGCTCAAACGGCTTAACCCGGATGCAGTGGGCCGTTCCCGGGCAAACGGCAACTGGTTTGTGCGGGAGGGGAAGACGGTATCCGTTAACCGCAGTTTTCAGCAGATCCTCGATGATCAGGCCAAAAAGCCGGCTCCGGAAACACCGAAGAACACTGTCTCAGCTGCGGCCGCAAGCGATGTGCGGCAGGCAGACGGTGAGCGGCTGCATACGGTCAAGCCGGGAGAAACCGTTTGGGAGCTTGCCGTCAAGCGCTACCATGTCGATCCCGATGAGGTACTGCGTATCAACGGCATCACCGATCCGCGGCGTTTGCAACCGGGAACGCAGTTGCGCATTCCGGCACAAATCTCGGAAGGGCCGAAGGAAGTGGTGGCCAGTTGGTATGGAGAATATCATCACGGCCGGCCGATGGCCAATGGCGAGCCGTTCGATATGTATGGTGCCACCATCGCCCATAAAGAAATGCCGCTGGGCACCCGGGTTGAGTTGGAAAATCCGCGTACCGGCGAGGTTGTCCGCGCTGTGGTGGCCGATCGTGGCCCCTACATCAATGGCCGCGATGTCGACCTGAGCTACCAGTTGGCCAGGCAGCTCTCGCTGGTCGAGCAGGGGGTCGGAAATCTGATTCTGCGTACGCTCTGATTGCCACCTCCGGGTGCCGCCTTGTCGGCTGATCAGGGAACGATCAGCACCGGGCAATAGATCGTATTGAGCACCTTGTGGGTGACGCTGCCAAGAAACAGCCCGGCGATATCGGAATGGCCGTGCGATCCCATGACGATCAGGTCGAACTCCTTGGTTTTTGCCATGTTGGTCAGGATCGTGCCGGGTGCGCCGGAGACCGCCTTGGCCTGACAAGCGATGCCGGCTGCCGTTAGCTTTTCTCCGGCGGCCTGGGCGATGGCCTCCGCATTTTTCTGCATCTTGTCTTTGAGTTCGTCAATGGCCATCTGGGAAATCTCGTACAGGTGGGTATTCCATTCATAACAGCAGACCGCCGTGACCTGCGCTTTGGTTAATGTCGCCAGGTAGATCGTATACTCGGTGGCGTTGTCTGAATGCGTGGAACCGTCGACGGGCAGCAGGATGTGTGAGCATTTCATAAAGACCTCCTTGGTGATGGGTTATCCGATCAGGCGAGTGGTCCAACAATGTCTCATGGAGATAGTATAATACAGACAGCGTGGTTTTTACAGGGACGGGTGTAGGACGGCGGGAAGCTCGAGCGCAAAGGGGTTAAGCTGAGCGCTGGAGCAACAGTTCCAGCGGATGAAAAACCTGCAGCCCGGTGCCTTCGGCAAGCTGGATGGCACAGACGCTGCTTTCGGTGACGATGGCCTCGACACCGCTGGCGGTGAACAGGTCAAAAAGCGGTCGGCCGACCGCTTGCGACAGATCGTAGCCCAGCAGCCCTGCCTTGAGGCCGAATGTTCCGCCCATCCCGCAGCAGGTGCCGGTCTCGATCAGTTCCACCTGCGCACCGCGTTTTTCAAGCCAGCGCATGGCGCCCCGCCCGGCGCCCAGCGGCCGTTGATGGCAGGCGCAATGGAAACCGAAACGGCGGCCGGCAAACAGGGTGGCCGGTGGCTGGTAACCGGTTTCTTCTTCCCGTATCACCAGGTATTCGAACAATTCAAAGGTATGCTCGGCCAGGAGCCGGGCATTTTCATCGTTTCTTATCAGTGTCGGGTAGGAGACGGCCAGGGCATAGGCTGCGGTCGGTTCGATAGCGACCACATCGTAGCCGCGGCTGACCCACGGGGCCAGCTTGGCACTGTTGCTGCGGGCGATCTGCCGGGCTTTGTCCATATTGCCGTAGGCGATGTATGGGTAGCCGCTCACCTCCTGGTTCGGGACGATGACCGCGCAGCCGAGTTCTTCAAGCGCGTTAACCGCGGCCAGGCCGAGCTCGGGATTGTTGTGGTTGGCATAGACGTCGACAAAGAAGACTACCTGGCGCTTTGCCTCGATTGCCGGCGGTGTACGCTTGGCAAAGCGCTGCATGAACGTGGTGAAGGCGAACGGCGGCAGGCGTCGTTCGGCGGCAAGGCCGATGGTGCCGGCCAGCAGTCGGCGCACCGGTGTGCTGGTCAGGGCGCGGTTGGCCAGCGGTGCCGTCAGGGAACCGAGTCGGGCGGCCCGATCGGCGCCCATCATCACCCGGTTGACGAGCAGATGGCCATGGCGGGCGCTGTCGCGGTGTTTGATCTCGGCGATCATGTGCGGCATGTTGATCTTTGCCGGGCAGATCTCCTTGCAGAGTCCACAGGAGATGCAGAGCTGGGCGAAGTCGCCGGCCGTCTCCAGGCCGTGTACCCCGGCGGTCCAACAGATCCCCATCGGTCCCGGATAGATATGGCCAAACGTGTGGCCGCCGACTATCCCGTAGGTCGGGCAGATATTCATGCAGGCGCCACAGCGGATGCAATACAATGCCTCGCGCAGTTCCGGATCGTCGCGCATCGCCGCGCGGCCGTTGTCAAGAATGATGATATGGCTCTCCCGCGGTGTGTCGTCCGGACCTTCACCGAGTGGTGAGCGACCATGCATCCAGGTCACATAGTTGGTCGGCAGCTGCCCGGAGGCACTGACCGGATGGGCGAGAATCATCAGCAGTGCGTCCTCGATCGTCTCGACAATCTTTTCCATGCCGATCAGGCAGATATGGCAGGCGCCAAGACTGGAGACAAGGCGGCCGTTCCCTTCGTTGGTCTCGATACAGATGCCACCGGTCTCGGCGATGCCGATATTGGCGCCGGTAAGACCGATATCGGCGTTGAGGAAGATCGGGCGAAGGTAGTCCCGGACCACTTTCATGATCGACGGGATGTCGTTGGGAACATCTTTGCCGGTGGTTTGCGAGAACAACTCCGCCACCTCGGGCGCCATCTTGTGGATCGAGGGAAAGACCAGATGAAACGGTTTTTCACCTGCCAGTTGAATGATCAGCTCACCGAGATCGGTTTCAACTACGTTGATGCCGGCCTCGATGAGCGGGTGGTTGAGGTCGATTTCCTCGGTGGTCAGCGATTTTGATTTGGCGATGGTTCGTGCCTGATAGCGGCTTGCCAGCTCCAGGCAGCAGGCGATGGCCTCGGCGCCGTCGCGCGCCTCGTGGACGATGGCGCCGCGTTGCCGGGCCTTGTCGATAAAGGCCGCTTTCAAGCGCGGCAGATCCTCGATACATCGCTCCTTGGCGGTGCGAACCTCGTCGCGGAAACCTGCCCCACCGGGCAATTCATCAAGGGCCGCAGCCCGGGTGTCACGCCCGCGCTTCATGCAGCCTCGCAACATATCGCTTTTCGTCCGGTCGGCCAGGGCGGTTCCGATCTTGTGGTAGAGGCGTTGGTAGCGGTCGTTGGCCATGTTCTGTTCCGGTTTTCCGTCAGGCCGGCGGGGCGATAATGACGCAATGGGCCTCTTCCGGGCCGTGTACGCCGAGCGTCAATTTCAATTCGATATCACCGGTCCGGCTCGGTCCGGAAATGAAGCTGATCACCACATGTGCCGGATAGCGGTTGATGATGTCACGAATGCGCGCGGCGCTCTCAAAGTAACCGTCAATAATATCGGCCGCATGCAGTACGCCGATATGGACGCGGGGGAGACTGGAAACGAGCCGAGCCGCATCATTGTCGGCAACTTCGACCATCGTTCCGGATTGGGCAATGGCAAAATGAATGCCGGTGATGCCGATGGCGGCACGATCGATGGCCAGCGGCAGCGAGGCGCGGTCGTATGGTTCCTTGAGAATGTCGATATCGGGGCAGCGTGTTTCGATCCCGGTAATGACGGCGGGCGCCAGGCCGGCCAGGGCAATACAGTTTGCTCGGCGATGATTAAGGCAGAGCTCGGCGATGGTTGCCGCAGCGGCATCCTCGGATGCGACGTGATGGACGATGCCGGAGAGTTTGGTAAAGCGGCTGGCGAAATCGTAGGTCATCAGCACTACCTGCCGAGTATGAATGCAGCATCAGACGGGTCGACAATCAGCCTACCTGAAGCCGGCCGATTATGCCAGCTTGTTTTGGACGCTGGTGATTTTGTCAGCCATGGTCTGCTGCCGGTCCGTTCTTGTGCCGACTTTTATCGAACTGGTCAGGCGGGGCACGCCCATGCCATGCAACGTATCGTGGCATTCCTTGATCGCGGCGAAGACCTCGTCCCACTGCCCTTCGATATTGGTACCATAGGCATGCAGATTGGTTTTCAGCCGATAGCGTGCAAAAATTTCATGGCAGGCGGCTATATAGGGAGATACTGAAGTTCCAACACCAAAGGGGGAGACGGTCAGGTCGACAATGACGTGCATGGCGATGCCTCCACTGAGAACGGGTTATGCTGTTTCGGAACGATTGTCGGCTTTCGGCGGTTCCCGATAGCCGGCAGCCTTGAGCAGCGACTCGATCCGCTGCTGATGCTCGGCTCGCCACTGGTCGAGATTGGTCGCCCGATCGGCGGTATATCGTTTTTCCGCGGCCTTCAGGATATCCTGCCGTTCAGCTGCCGGAATGACGGCAATACCTTCTTCGTCGGCGACTACGATGTCGCCGGGGTGGACGGTGACACCGCCGCAGACCACCGGGTCATTGAGCGGCAGAAAAACCTTCTTGGCGCCCGGTTTCGGGCTGATCCCACGAGCGCAG
>CAZSOA010000173.1:0-7267 GCA_964608305.1 uncultured Desulfofustis sp.
TAACCAGAAACCCCTTTTCCTGAAACGCCTGCAAAACTTCAGGGCGATGAAGATGATTCGTAGACCCTTTCCCAAGCAGTCCTATGCCAACTCGCTTTTGTTTCATGAAATAATATTCAATCCATCTCAAATTGATGTTTGTAATTCTGACGCAGTGCTTTGTGCTGCCCTTCCTTGCGGAGAAAACAATTCCCCACCGCCAGTGTCTCCATCTCGGTGCCCATGAAGCAGTGGAAGGCATCCTCCGGCGTGCAGACGATGGGTTCGCCGCGGACGTTGAAGCTGGTGTTGACGACGACCGGGCAGCCGGCGCGTTGGTGGAACCGGCTGATCAGCGCATGATACCGGGGGTTGGTGTCAGGATGGACGGTCTGGATGCGCGCCGAATAGTCGACATGGGTGACGGCAGGAATCGATGATCGAGGGACATTGAGCTTGTCGATGCCGAAGAGTTGCTCCTGCTCGGTAGTCATCGGTATACGATGCCTCGCAAGCACATCGGCAACCAGCAGCATATAGGGGCTGTCATCATCCAGTTCAAACCATTGCGCCACTGCCTCACGCAAGACGGAAGGCGCGAACGGGCGGAACGATTCGCGGTACTTCACCTTGAGATTGAGCAACCGCTGCATGCTTGGGGAGCGCGGATCGCCGAGAATGGAACGTCCCCCGAGGGCCCGGGGGCCAAACTCCATACGCCCCTGATGCCAGCCAAGCGCTTTTCCTTCGACCAAGGCGGCAGCACCGGCATCAAGGAGCGACGCCTCGTCCAGCACCTCATACACTGCGCCTGCTGCGGACAGTCTGGCCTCGATTTCGGACTGGCTGAAGTCCGGCCCGAGGTAACTTCCCTGCATACTATCCTGCCCAGAAGCAACCACCCTGGGCTGTTGCAGGGACAAATAATAAGCGGATAAGGCCGCCCCGAGAGCGCCTCCGGCATCTCCGGCCGCGGGCTGGATCCAGATTTTCTGAAAACACCTATCGCGCAGGAGTTTGCCATTGGCGACGCAGTTGAGCGCCACCCCCCCGGCAAGGCACAGATTGTGTTCGCCGGTTTCCTTTGCTATCGCCCGGGCGAGTTTGAGCACAACCTCCTCGGTAACGGCCTGGATGCTGGCGGCTAAATCCATTTCCCGCTGGGTCAGGACAGCCTCGCTCTTTCGCGGCGGCCCGCCGAACAGGGTGTCGAACCGGGAATTGGTCATGGTCAAGCCGGTGCAATAATCGAAATAGTCAAGATTGAGGCGGAAGCTTCCATCCTCTTTGATGTCAATGAGATGGTCCCGGATCATCTTCACGTAGCTGGGCCGGCCGTAGGTGGCCAATCCCATCACTTTGTACTCGCCGGAATTTACCTTGAACCCCGTATAGTAGGTGAGAGCCGAATACAATAGGCCGAGGGAATGAGGGAAGTGGATCTCTTTAACAATCCTCAAATCAGAACCGTTGCCCAATGCCAGGGAGGTGGTCGCCCACTCCCCCACGCCGTCCATTGACAGGATTGCGGCACGCTCAAACGGGGAAGGGAAAAAAGCGCTGGCGGCATGACTGAAGTGATGCTCAGTAAAAAGCAGCTGCGGCAGGGCTGATCCGCCGATCGCCTGCTTCAACTCATCACGCAACAGCTTCTTTTGAAAAAGCTTTTCCTTGATCCAGATCGGCAGCGCCGCTTTAAAAGAGGCAAACCCCTTTGGTGCAAAAGCAAGGTAGGTTTCGATCAGCCGTTCGAATTTCAAAAACGGTTTGTCATAGAACGCGACGATATCAACTGGCTCCCCGCGAGCTGCTGACAAACAATAGTCAAGAGCCCGATGGGGAAACCCGGCATCGTGCTTCTTCCGGGTAAACCGCTCCTCCTGAGCGGCAGCCACGATGCGGCCATCCTCGATAAGCGCAACGGCGCTGTCGTGGTAATAGGCGGAAATCCCGATAATACGCATGCTGTTGTTCTTTAGAACAGGGTGTAGATAAATGGCGCCACGGCACTTCCTTTGGCCAGAATCATCAAACCGCCAAAGGTCAGCAAGACAAGCAGCAGCGGCAACAGCCACAGTTTTTTCCTAACTCTTAAAAACCTCAGAAATTCGGCAAGAAACGACACGTACTGTCCTCCTGGGCGTCCATTAAAACTGGTTGATCATCGAGTTGCTGTCCGGCCCCGGCGGGGTTCTTGGCAGCCAATAACTTTTTTTTGCAGGATCGGCCTTCATCCCGAGCGGGTCCTTGCGAAATATGCGCACCACCAGCGCAAACGGGGTGAATATGGCAAAAAACAGGATCGCCAGCACCACCGGGTTTACCACCCTGTGCAGCAACTCGGCGAGCCGCATCCAGGCACGGTTGCACGGAGCCAGCCAGGCCGGCCGCAGGATGCCGATGGCGCCGATGCCGGCAGACATGAAGAAAAACAACGGGGAGCCGCGCCACCCTTTCCACCAGGCCAACACTCCCACCAGGAAAAAGAAAACGAAAAAGACGAGCGCAAACGAGCGATTGGAGGGCAACTCAGGTTTCATATCGTTTCACGCAAGGAATAGGGAGGCAATTCAATTTTCGGGAGATACCTGTCATCGGCACCAAGCAATCGCTCCGCCAACCACCAGTCTTCAGGGTCATTGATGTCAAACCCTTCATATCCGCGGCTGACAAAGGGAACGATGGTCTCTCCGGCAATGCTGTGCTGCTCAAGCGGCACCCTCGTCCAGGCGATTTCGAGGCTGGCATCCTGGACGTAGATCTCCGGCAGCGCCGCATACTGGCTGCTGTGCCATGGCGTTGATCCGTTGCTGAAAGGCAGCAGCGGCACCATCCGCCCACCACGGATGATCCACATCTTGCCGGGGTGCTGCCGACACTTCTCGACAGCGCGCAGCGAATCGGCCCGGGGGTCGCCCAGAAAGATCTCCCAGGCCCTGCGAACCGTCTCCGGCTGCCGGAACGGGCTGGTGGGCCGCAGGATGCTGAATATCTCATACTCCCGCCCGGCAGCCTGCAATTCGCGCAGCATCCAGGCAACCCATTCGATATCCGGAGAGGTATCACCGGATATCTCGGCTGAGCGCAAAACCGGGACCTCAGCACCATAGTAGCGGGCAATATGGGCATACGCCTCGCTGTCGGTAGCGCAGATCACGGCGTCAAAAACACCGCTGTCTACAGCCGCACGAATACTGTAGGCCAAAAGCGGATGGCCCGCCAGGGGCCGGATGTTCTTGTCCGGCACCCGCTTGGAACCGGATCGGGCGGGAATAAAGGCTACTGCGCGCGCTTGCATGTCTTAGATATGCTCCGGCCTGACCAGAAATGATATGTTCTTGAGTTCGGAATAGACGTTAAGCGCTTCGACCCCCGGCTCACGGGTACCGTTCCCGGAAGCGCCGAACCCGCCGAAGGGCATGTGCGGCTCACTGCCATAGGTGCCCATGTTGACATTGGCGACACCGGCCTTGACCCGTTGGGCAAACCAGATGGCGCGATCGACATTGCGGGTATGAATCGAGGCAGTCAGGCCGTACTCGGTTGCGTTGGCAACCGCCAGCGCTTCGCCAAAATCGTCGACCGCATGCAGCGTGGTTACCGGTCCGAAAACCTCCTGACAACACAGATCGGCAGTAAGCGGCAAGCCCTCGATTACCGTTGGTTCAAGGTAATATCCTCCGGCCAGACGGCGATCCCCAGGCACGACGCCGCCACACAGCACCCGGCCGCCCTGATCCTTCGCCCGGGCGATTGCCGTCAGAAGGTTCTCCTGCTGGCGTCGATTGACGACCGGCCCGAGATCCGAGCCATCCGCGACACCGAGCTTAAGTTGTTTGGACCGAGAGACCAGTCGATCGCGAAACGCGTCATAGACCGCTTGAAAGACAATCAACCGGCTCCCGGAGGCACAACGCTGACCGGCATTGCTGAAAGCGGAGAGCGCCGCCCAGTGTACGGCTTTTTCCAGATCGGCGTCATCGCAGACGACCAGCGGGTTCTTTCCACCCAACTCAAGAGAAACGCGAGCCAGACGCCGGCCGGCAACTTCGGCGATCCAGCGGCCGACAGCAGTAGAGCCGGTGAAACTGATAACGGCAACATCCGGATGGGTAACCAGAGCCGCCCCGGCCGGGTTCCCTAACCCCTGAATCACGTTGAATACCCCGTCGGGCAGCCCTGCCTCTTTCATCAATTGTGCCACGCGCAAGGCGATACGAGGAGCATCCTCGGCGGCTTTCAGCACCACCGTGTTACCGCAGATCAGTGCAGGAAAGGTTTTCCAGGCAATATTGGCAATCGGGGTGTTTGCCGGGACGATCAAGCCCGCGACCCCGCGGGGCTGACGAACGGTATGGCTGTATTTTCCCGGCATGCCCGAGGTGAGCGAACGCCCGTAGAGGCGCATGCCCTCGCCGGCAAAAAAATCCGCCAGCTGAATTGCGCCCGCCGTCTCGCCCTTGGCATCCTGGGGGGGTTTGCCGGTTTCGACCGCAATACACTCGGCCAGTTCCCCGGCATGGGCTCTCATGATCGAGGCGATATCGGACAGGATCTGGCCGCGGCGCACCGGGGTCAAATCAGCCCAGGCTGAGAAGGCTTCTTTTGCGGCCCTGACCGCATTGTCGGCATCGCGTGCCGATGAAGCCGCCACCCGGCACAGCAGCGATCCATCGTGCGGATTGTGCTTGTCGAGCCAATCCTCTCGTTCGGGCGAGCAGACCTGCCCGTTTATCCAGTTGGCAATTTCTAGCAGTCCCTGATTCATGCTCATATGGCAGTCCAGCCTCCATCCACGACAAGATTGGCCCCTGTCATATACCGTGCTGCAGCGCTGGCAAGAAAGATCACCGCGCCGTTATACTCATCCTGCTGCGCCATACGGCCCATTGGGATTCGCGAGCAATAGGCATCCAGGAAGGCCTGCTCCTGGTTGTTGAATACACCGGCAATCGAAAGCGAGTTGACGCGCACCCCTTTTTTTGCCCAATACACGGCCAGATACCGGGTCAAATTGAAAACTCCCGATTTGGCGGCAGCATACGCCACCGGCTTGTAGAACACCTCGCCGCGTTGGCGCCGATATTCATAAAGGCTCTGGTCGGGGGACACCATTCCATACGTTGATGCGATATTGATGATCGAACCGCGGCCGGCCCGGGCCATTGCCGCGCCGAAGACCTGGCAACACAGATACATGCCTTTGAGATTAACATCGAGCACCTTGTCCCAGGAGCTTTCCGGGTACTCCTCAAAGGGGCCGTTTTCCTCGGGGGGCGCCGATGGGGGGGAATCGATGGCGGCGTTGTTAATAAGGACAGTTGGTGGACCGAACGTGGTCAGGACCTGTTCCAAAGCAGCCTGAAGGGATGCTTTGACTGTGACATCAACGGGGCAGAAGAGATATTGATCGGAGCCGTCAGAAGCCGACTGATCACCCTCTTTCGTAACCGAAGCTTTTATATCCAGTCCAACTACACGAGCACCTCGCCGTAAAAATGCTTGCGCATATTCATAGCCCAACTGCCCGGACACCCCCGTTACCAGCACCGTCTCACCGCTGACGTTAAACAAAGGATCTGCCTGTGAAGCGGTTTTTCCGCCCTTCAAATTTTCAATCATCATGCATCGACCTCTAGGTCGGAATAGTGAATCGGCGCTCCGCTGCCGATATCTCGTTTGGCGATCCGACCGATAACCCGACACGATTCCCGGACCGGAATATAGGTGGTCTTGAATATCCTGCCGGATAGAGATTCAAGCGTTATTACCTCTCCTGCCTGAATACTACGGGAAGCAGTAAGCGATTTCCCGAGTTTTCTAAAGACATATTCATTGCCGAGATCATCTGCAGGTTTGGGCGTCATCATATGTCGAACGCGTTTGATGTCTCTGACAAACTTGCGAAAACCCTCCGGTTCCAAGGCGAAGCTGTGGTCAGTGCCCTTCCAGGCACGATTGAGGGTTACATGCTTTTCAAAGACCCGGGCACCTTTCAGATAGGCTACCGGTCCTGACAGCGTTCCGTTGAAATGATCCGATGAGCCGATAACACAGCGGGGAAACTCTCTGGTCAGCGCTTCGATGGCATTGAGGCCAAGTCGGTTGTGCTCGCAGGGGTATTCGGAAACGCAGTGCAATACGGCGACGTCGTCATTGGCTTCGAGCAAAACGTTGACGCTTGCGCGAATCTGCTCAAGATTCCCGCCACCGACACTCATCGCAACGGGTCTGTTCGATTTGGCGATTTTACTGATAAACGGCAAGTTGCCGAGATCAAACGAGGCAACCTTCAACGAATCGACGCCGATCTCGCACAGCAGTTCAAGACTTGGCTCATCGAAGGGCGTGGACATGAATTTCACACCATTTTTCACACACTCTTCTTTGAGCAACGGCAACCACTCCGGTTTTAATTCGAGTTTTTCCCGGTGTTCGCCATAGGTCGGTGCAAATGCGTTCTCGTTCGCATATTCCGCTTCATAGGCATCGGCAGAGAAGAGATATCGGTTGTTGCGTGTTTGGAACTTGATACAATCCGCCCCGGCCAGGGCGAAGATGCGGATAAACTCCTTAGCGCATTCGAGGTCGCCCTGGTGGTTCTGACCGACCTCGGCAATTACAAACACGTCATCCAGGTCATTCTTTCGAAACATATCGCCTCAGCACATTATGATGGTAAATATAATTCGTTATCTGTTGCCGCTAGCGCATCCGATCGTTTATCGTTTACTAAACGCTAAATACTCGATGCGCCTCCGTACTGTCAACAATGATCGCCTGCCATAGCAATATGGCTGACAATCTTTCTGCACCCGGCCAACCGGTTTATTTTTTCCCCAGGAAACGAATAATCGGATGGTTGAACAGCTTTTCCATGCGCTGCTGCAGTTGCCTGGCACGAGCGACCCGTTTCTGTAAAAAGGCGTAGTCCCTGTCGTCCTGTATACTATCCTCGGCCTGGGCCTCCTGGAGCAATTCCATGACCTGTTCGAGATCCTGGCTAAACACAGCCAGCTTTCGGCGTACGAGGCCGAGCATGCCCTGCTGGAGGGCGCTTGCGATATTGTCGGCACTCCGGTAGTAGATTTTTCGATCCCCGTCCTTCCAAACCTTGACCACCACGCCGAACTGCTCCAACTGTCTCGCTGCGATGCTGGCAGAAGCCTTGCTGACGGCAAGCTCTTCAGAAATCCTGTCAAGAGAGCATTCCGTTTCCTGCAGATACAAAAAGACCAGAATCTGCCCGACAATGCGGCCGGCCCCCAAGTCCTGAGAAGCGCGGCCG
>CAZSOA010000174.1:0-7168 GCA_964608305.1 uncultured Desulfofustis sp.
GGAATGGTCGGTACCTATGGCCTGAAGACAAAGAACTACGATGTGTCAATGAAGATCGGTCAGCGACTCTTTGACGAAATCAATACCTCCGCCGTCGATCAGGTGGCTACCGGCTGCGGGGCCTGCGGCATGCAGATTTTTCAGGGAACATCGAGGGAATCACTGCACCCGCTAAAACTGCTCGCCATGGCGTACGCGCTTGGCGCCGAACGACCGGCCGCTATCGGCGCACGCTGAGTGCTTGTTTTTTGGGGGCACGAAAAGCGGACCAGAACGCTGAGACGTTGGCGTCCGCTTTTCGTTTTCACCGGTGAGGGGCGCGCTACAGGATGCTGATGAGCATCCTGGTGCCGACGACGATGAGTAAAAGTGCGAAGATTTTTTTCAGCTTATCGACGGGTAGGCTATGGGCGAGCCGAACCCCGAGTGGTGCAGTTATGACGCTGACGGCGGCAATGCCGAACAGGGCCGGCAGATAGATGAAGCCGATAGAGTATTCGGGCAACAGCGGGTGGTCCCACCCATTGTAGATGAAGCCGGCGGCGCCGGCTATGGCGATCGGCAGACCGATGGCCGATGACGTGCCGATGGCGCGATGAACGGCAACGTTGCACCAGATCATGAAAGGTACGGACAGCGCCCCGCCACCGATGCCGACCAGGCTGGAAACGATGCCGATGATGGTGCCGACCACGAGCATACCGAACCGGGCCGGCAATTCCCGTGACGGTTTCGGCTTCCGGTTGGTCAGAAATTGATATGCGACGAAATACAGAAAAACGACGAAAAAGATCTTGAGGACGACGGTGGATAGATAGGCGGCGATACCGGCGCCGAAAAAGGTCCCGGCCATGACGCCGATGACGATTCGCCTGACGGTGGTCCAGTCCACCGCGCCTCTGCGGTGATGCGCCATGAAACTGGATACCGAGGTGAAGACGATGCTGGCCAGCGACGTACCAAGGGCCAGATGCATGATGATCTCAAACGGGATCTGCTGATAGGTGAACGCGAAGACGAGGATCGGCACGATCACGAGTCCGCCGCCAACTCCAAGCAACCCGGCGAGAACGCCGACAAAAGAACCAAGCGCGCAGTAGAGCAGAACGGTGGTCAGCATGGCTGGTCGCCGCCGGCAGCAAGCGAAGCATCGGTGAATCGATCACCGATACCGAGTCGCATGTCTTGCAAAACATCGGTCACCGGCTGCTTTTTGGCGCCTGGCGGCTGGATGGTGGCGATGTCGACGGCGCCGTTGCCGGTGGCGATGCTCAGTGCGTTGCCGGTAATGGCGATGATCGTCCCCGGTTCACCACTGCCGCTGCCGATGGTCGCATCATAAAGACGGTAGCGGTGCCCCCTGAGGCAACTCGACGCACCCGGTGACGGGTCGGCGCCACGGATCAGGTTGTGGACGGCGACAGTATCGGCCTGCCAGTTGATGATTGTATCGTCGGCGGTAATGACCGGCTGAAAAGAAGCCTGTGATTCGTCTTGGGCTACCGGTTGCGCTTCGCCGGTGCGGATCAGCCGCACCGCCTCGCAGAGCATCGCTACGCCGAGCGGATATAATTTCTTAAAATAGAGTGTTTTGACCGTGTCATCGGGAGTGATCGGTACTTTTTTTTGCAGCAGGATCGGCCCCGTATCCACCCCCTCGTCGATAAAGTGAATGGTGACGCCGGTTTCACGTTCTCCGTTGATCACTGCCCAGTTAATCGCCGAGCCGCCGCGGTATTTCGGCAGCAATGACGGATGGTAGTTGATGCCGCCATGCCGGGCCGACTCGATCATGTCTTTTGGAACAAAGGAGGTAACAAACGCAAGCACGAGCAGATCGGGTGAGCGGTCGGCAACAAAGGACAGCGCGTCAGGGTGTTTGAGCAGTTTGGTCTGCAGCACCGCGCAGCCGTGTTTGTCAGCGGCCTCTTTGACCGGGTTGGGATATTTCTGGCCGGGCTGATCCGGGATGGTAATGACGCCGGCTATCTGCTCACCTTGCGTGATCAGGGCCTCAAGCGTTTCGGCGCCAAACGGCGCCTGACCGATGAAGATGATGCGCATGGAGTACCTCCGTTCTGATTTGTGGCGCAACTGTACCAGAAAAAAGGGGTCCCGGCCACGCAGAAGGCCGGGACCCCAGAGTTTCCCTGCAAACTATCCGATCACGGATCAACCGTAGACCATGTTCGGGAAATAGGTAACGATGCCGGGGAAGATAACACAGACCAACAGCCCGATTATCTGCATCGCGAGAAAGACGAACGATGCCTTGAAGATGGTCGCCATTTGGATATGCGGCGGGCAGACGCCGCGGATGTAGAACAGCGCATAACCGAACGGCGGGCTCAAGAATGACATCTGCATGTTGATCATGTACAGGATGCCGAACCATAGCGCGACATCTTCGGGGGCCGGACCCGGCAGGCCGAACAGTCCCGGAAAGGTCAGGGTCTTGATGATCGGCACGAAGATCGGTACGGCCAGCAGCAGGATACCGACCCAGTCGAGGAACATACCAAGCACGACGAGCAGGAACATCATTAAAAAGAGAATGCCGTACGGGCCGAGACCAAGGCCAAGCATGGCTTCCGTGATGAAGGCGGCGCCACCCTGAAGGATGTAGAAACCGACGAAGATCGAGGCGCCGAACATGATCCAGAGGACCATGGTCGAAGCCCGCAGCGTGGTCATTGAGGCTTCCTTGAGGACGAGCAGCGAGAACTTGCGTTGAATGATGGCAACGATAACGGCGCCGAATGACCCGAGGCCGGCGGCCTCAACCGGTGTCGCAATTCCGCCGAAAAGCAGGCCGAGGACGAGGAAGACGAGGGCGATTGGGGCGATCAATCCTTTGAGCAGTTTGATTTTCTCCCAGAGGCTGATCAATTCGTGCTTCGGCATGGCCGGGCAGAGGGCAGGGTTCAAATAGGAGCGGACGAGAACATAAACGACGTACATGCCGGAGAGCAGCAGGCCGGGAACGATGGCGCCCATGTAGAGTTCACCGACGGATTGCTGGGCGACGACCGCATAGAGGATTGCCAGGATCGACGGCGGAATGAGAATGCCGAGGGTACCGCCGGCCATGATCGAGCCAAGGGCGATTTTTTCATCATAGTTCCGCGAGAGCATCGCCGGCAGGGCGAGGATGCCCATCGTGACGACAGCGGCGCCGATGACGCCGACCATAGCCGCCAGGATCGTCGAGGCGATGATGGTAGCTGCTGCCAGACCGCCGCGCAGGCCGCCCATCCATTTATAGGCAACGCTGAACATCTGCTCGATTATGCCCGCTTTCTCAAGCATTGCCGCCATGAAGATAAAGAGCGGAATGGCGGACAGGTCCGAGTTGGTCATCATCGGGAAAATCCGGCTCGGCACGATGTTGAGCATCGCCGAGTCGCCGATCGTGTAGATGAAGATACAGCCGAGGCCACCGGTGACAAACGCCAGGGGCAGGCCGGCCATCAGCAGCACGGCCAGCGAACCGAACATCCACCAGGTGAGTGTCGAGATATCGACACCGGCAAAGACGCCGGCGGTCCTGAAGAGAAAATAGTCGTCGCCGTAGGGATCATAGAACATGATGTTGATCACCTCGACGAGGACCGCCAGAGCGAAGATGATCGTTATTCCATAGACGAGATAATTCCAGATGATACCGGATTTTCTGCCGGTCGCAGTTTCAATGTTTGTCGTGCTCATGGCCGCTGATCCCCCTTACGCGTTCCTACCGAGTTGATTGAACATCTTGATATCCTTATAGAGCTTGGAAATCGCGGCCAGCGTGATAAGGATTCCGCCGACGACCATGAGGCCTTTGACCGGATAGTATTGAATCTGCCAGGTTTCCACAGTGCGCTCACGCATGCCGAGCGAGTTCATAAAAAACCGGTAGGACGTGCTTATCAAGGTCATGAAGAAGACAAAGGAGAAGACCGAGGTGAAAATATCCATCCCGTACCGTCCCCGCAGCGGAAGCCGATTGTAGACGATATCGACGGCGACGTGGGAGCCGCGCAGGTAGGCATAGGCGCCGGCGATCAGGTACTGCATGCCGAATAACAGAAAAGATGATTCATGTACCCAGATCGAAGGTTTGTTGAATATGTAGCGGGAAATGACTTCAAAAGCGTAAAAACAGACTGCGGTGATCGTCCAGAAACCGACCATCTGGCCGGTGTGCTCGCAGATCCAGTCAATCGTCCGGGTGATGACGTTCCCTGGTGCGGGGGCGCCAGCTTCCTGGTCGGCCGCGGCGGGAGCACCGGCCTGCTTTTTTTTGTTTTCCAGATAGTAGCACCAGATAATGAGGATGAGCGGCGAGATCGCCAGCCACCCCCAGTAGAACCAGTGCGGCAGTACAAATCCGAAATCATAAATCTTTGCTTGGTCCATACGTTTGGGCTCCCGTGCGGAGAACGCTGTAAGAAAACGGAGGCCGTTGCCGGCCTCCGTTCGGGTCATGATAGGTGATCGGAATGGTGATTAGATGCTGTATCCCTTGATGTCTTCCTCGGTGATATAGGCCATCATGTCGTTGAGCATGAAGTCAAGCTGCAGCTTGAATACCCGGCCGGCATCGGCGTCTTTTTTCGCCCAGTCGAACCAGATCGGCACGATCATCCGCCGCCAGGTCATCGCATCTTCCATCGACAAACGGCTGACTTCGCAGCCGGCATCTTTAAAATTCTGCAGGGCGATGACATTGGCTTTCTGGATGCCGATGAAGTGGTCGTAGGAGTAGGTGCGGACCTCTTCCTCAAACAGGGTCTGCATCTCCGGAGAGAGCCGCTTCCAGGCGCCGAGGTTAACGGTGATGTCCATCAGGTCGACCGGCTGGTACAGGGACATGTTGCCTGGGGGGCCGAACAGGATGTATTTGGCGACCTGGGCAAAGCCGAGATCCCAGTTGACGGCCGGTCCGACGTAGTCGGCGGCATCAATGGTGCCTTTCTCAAGGGCCGGAAAGATGTCGGAGCCCGGCAGCGAAACGGTGCTGGCACCCAGAGCCTGGAAGGCCTCGGCGACCATGCCGCCCGGAGCCCTGATTTTCAAGCCTTTGAAGTCTTCCAGGGTGGTAACCGGCTTTTTCGAGTGAATAATGTTGGCGTCGTGATGAACGTGGCCGACATAGAACAACCCGTGTTTGGCGTAGATTTCCCGGGCCAGATCCTTCATGCCGAGGGCGTCGAACATGATATCCCATTGGGCTGGTTGATCCGGTCCCATCGGGTAGGAAGACAGGAAGACCGAGGCGGGAATTTTGCCGGCCCAGTACAGGGTGAACGGCTGCATCCCCTGGAGAACGCCGCTTTGTACTGCCTCGAACAATGCGTTGTTGTCGGCAGCGATTGATTTTGCTGGGAAGGGTTGTAGGATCAGTTCGCCGCCGGAGCGCTCGGCAAAGCCCTTGCACCATTTTTCAAAGAGTGTGAAGCCGCTTGTGCCTGCGTCCCAGACGGTTTGCAGTTTCCACGTGGTTGCGGCGGTGGAAGTTTTGATGAAGGGGCCTACAGCGCTGCTGGCGGCGACGGCGGCACCGGCGGCAGCAGCGGTTTTGAGGAACGTTCGGCGACCATTGCTCTGGGGAGCGTTCGTAGTTTTCTCCTGTTTTTTCTGTCCTTGTTCCTGCATGGTTCACTCCTTGTTCGAAGGGGTTGGTGTGGTGCCACAATGCCCCGGAAAGCAGATTTCCGTCCGGAGATTGTACGACGAAACTGCGGACATCGACTATCAGTCTGTCGCCTGTCCGTAGCGAAAGTATCGCACGGGATAGGCAATAAACATGCATAAAAAAATTAGAATTTCATTATCAAAGAAATCCATTAAGTACGTCCCGCTCGTGTCACGTATCGGTATCATGAAAATGGTGCTGTGATCGGTGGCGAGCGCACCTGGTCAAACCAGGTTACTTTTTATATAATGTTTCGCGAATCGTGTCAAATATTTTTCTTTTAGCCGGCTTTTGCTCATCCAAGATGAGGAATTAGCCGGGTCGTTTCAGGTCTCGGGAGTGCTCGTTTTTATCCTTATTAATTAAGCATATACACAGGTATCGCGAGGTTGTTTCGGTGGCGTTGGAGTGGAAAAGCGTGATCTGTTGCGAAAGTGAAATAGGTCAAATCGTATATTATCGATAAAATATAACAACAGATTTCGGTACTGTTCAAAGGGCGTTCAGGCGATTATTGTTGGCGTATATCGCTATTTATAACAACATGATAGGATGATACAAGGAAAATTTTCGATCTTTTCTGATGATGCAATCAAGTCGTATAACTTAGATTTTCCTTATTGATGAATGAAATAAATGTTTCGCGATAATCAGGGAGATTCGCCGTGAAAATACTGTTGTGCAAAGTGGTCAAAAAGGGCACTTGCATATTAAAAACTGCCGTCTTTAGCAGGTGCTTTTTGTTCTGCTGAGATTTCTGTTCGTTGATCGCAAAAGTCCTTGACATTCACAATGCGAAATGACAAAATTAATCTGGTCTTACCAGTGAAGATGATGCACTTTTGGCATAAGGGGTTCGGTGCAGACGATTGTGTTCGGCGTGCCTCGGCTGCCCAACCATAACCCGCAGTGAAGACGGAGGAGAGATGGCTAAGTTTCTCGAGTTTCAGGGCAAAGAATATTTCAAAAAGGCCGGCATTCCGGTCCCTGAAGGGATAGTCGCCAAGACCCCGGAAGAGGCTGCCGACGCGGCCCGAACCATCGGCAAACCGGTGGTCGTCAAGGCCCAAGTGCTTGCCGGTGGACGTGGCAAAGCCGGCGGCGTTAAGCTTGCCGCGACGCCGGAGGAAGCCGGCACCGTTGCCGGCGAAATTCTCGGCATGACCATCAAGGGGTTGTTGGTCAAGCAGGTTTTGGTCGAAGAACAGCTTGATATCGTTCAAGAATTTTGTGCCGGTCTGATTATCACCTCGGCCCAGGACGTACGCGGCCCGGTATTGATGTTCAGTCCTGACGGTGGTGTTGATATCGAATCGGTACCGGAAGACCGGATTGCCACCCTCAATGTCGATGTCATTAAAGGATTGATGATCCACGATACACTCGACATGGTCGTGCAGATGGGAATCAGGGGCGCGGCGCTGCGGCCGCTGGCCGATGTCGTGCTGAAACTCTACAATGCGTTTCGAAAAAACGATTGCCGCGCGA
>CAZSOA010000175.1:0-7138 GCA_964608305.1 uncultured Desulfofustis sp.
TTAGTGCGATCCATCGCTCCATTTGTACGCTCTTCAGCATCGTCTGTTGAACCGGTAGGGCCACCTACTCTGGTTTCGGTCGGTGCGGTCAACGGAATGAGCCGGATCGCATCGGCAACGGTAAACGTATTGTTGCTGCTGGCATCCCGTTGAATGGTAACCCGCTGCCCACCTGATTCAAACAATGTCGTGTAATAGGTGGTATTATTCACCCCCCCGTTGTGCGCTGTACTGGCCAGGTTGAACGTCTGGGTATGTGAATTATGCACCGGATTGCTACGCGGAAAATTACGATCGGCATCAGGCAGAGACGGCCAAGCCTGGAAGGAAGAAGGGTCCCAGGTGTGTTGATGATCCGGCCACGGGAAATAAAAAGAGGTCGGATCATACCAGAGGGCGCTCGACTCATGCCATTGCGATTCCCAGAAGCGCCGCTCGGAGCGAGCTATCGGGAAACGTCTACCATATTGATTGTCGCCGGGATCATCGAAGGCATACTCGTAGCGACGGAAAACCCCGTCGGTTTCGCCGCCGCTCATCATCAAAAACTCGAAGTCCATACTGCCCGAATCGTCAAGCAGGAACATGATATTGGGTGGCGGAGCCTGAATTTCCGAGTTGAGTGGAACGTCGGAAATAGTCACGCAGGTATCGGCAACATCGCAGACCCGATCACCGCCGTAACAGTCCTGATCAATCCCGTCGCCGCAGATATCAGTAGCGCCGGGGTGAATCGTAGGATCGTTATCATCGCAATCACCCTCCGCCGGAGAATATCCGTCACCATCCCGGTCGATAAAGTTCGGGTCGCACGGTAGATCGGCCACCGCGATACAGGCAGGATCAAAAATTGTCTGACATGAATCACAGAGAGATACGCGGTTGCAATCCTGAATTTTTCCGTCACCGCAGATTTCCGGAGCACCGGGGTAGACGGTCGGATCGGTGTCATCGCAGTCAACCGCCTGACCAAAACCGTCACCATCATGGTCATCCGGACAAATCGCATCACTCCCACTACAATTCTGATCTATCCCATCTCCGCATATCTCAGGCGCACCAGGATAGACGGTCGGATCGTTATCGTTGCAGTCACCCTGCGCCGGCGTAAATCCATCACCGTCGTTGTCGATATTGGGATTCTGGGACGTCGAAAAGACAGCAGTAACCGTATGATCGGCGTTCATCAGAATCGATGTGGTGGGAGAGGTAATATTCTCGACAGCCCCGGTCCAATACTGAAAGGTCCAGTTCGAGTTTGGAGTGGCCGTCAGCGACACAACCGTTCCCGGATCGTACTCGTGAACACCGGTAACCGGAGAAACCGTACCGCCACCGCTTACGCCAAGCGACAGGGTATATTTCACCTCATCAAACACCGCCGTCACCGTTTCATCGCTGGTCATAGTAAGGGTTGTCACGAAGTTGGTCGGATCGTCAACATTGCCGAGCCACTGAGCGAAATCGGATGCAGGGTTCGGCGACGCAACAACCGTAACCTCCTCACCGCACAAGATTGTGTAGACGTTCGGCCCAATCCCACCGGGGTTAGCAGATACCTGCCCGGTGCCGGCACCGCTCATTCCAAGAGTAAGATTATAGACAATGCGTTCGTAGGTCCCCGTGAACGCCATGGGAGGGTCAACTAAAGGATCTCCTCCCACTACTTGCACCTCACTTGGACCGATGAGTCCAGTAACATGCGGGCTGTTGTAACAGGTATAATTATTGAACTGGATACGCACCCGTTGGGTATTGCACGGAATTGGTACTTCATCACCATCCTGCAACCATGGAGTGAAAGGAGCGCCGGTATCCGCATCGATGGCCCGCCACCGGGCATCATACCTGATTTCTTCGGGATTTATGCGTGCAGTAACCTTGTAGACAGGCCGCTCGGTAACATGGATCGTGTGGTTATCGACAACGTTCGTAAACGAGAACGAAGAAGAAAAGCCTTGATCCACGGTGTTAACAAGGACTTGGTTGACACAATAGCCAGAATCGTTTGGCGCAAAATTGTACGTGATGTTATCGCCATAATCAACGGCGGTTACCCCGAGAGGTGTAATAGTAATGTGCGGATCTGCGCTTGAGGTGATCTCGTGTCCGAAGACTGCGGTCAGCGTCGTATCGGAGTAAACCGGATCGACAATGTTGGTCGAAGCTGCGAAGGCGTCCTCTATATTAACAATATTGCTCGGGTCACCTTGCCATCGCCTGAAAATTTCATCAACAGCAGGTGTTGCCGTTATGGCGAGATGGTCATCATAATTGTAGGTGGTTCCTGAAGGTGGCGTGACAGAGCCATTTCCTTGAGTCGTAACGGTAAAGACGTAATCGATCTTCGTGTAATTCGCCGTCAGCGTCCGGTCGCCGACACCCATGGCCGTCGTCTCACTTCGGTTTACGCTCCCGTCTATGCTGCCGGAGGCAATACCCCGGGTGTCGGTCCAATTCACGAACTCCCAGCCCAATGCCGTCAGATTCGGTGCCGTCACCGAGAGCGACGTGTCGTAATAGTACCGATCCGTTCCCACATCGGCCACCGGGCTTACCGTGACCGCAAGCGATGCGCCGCTCGCCTCAGCGAACGCCGCCGCGGGGCTGATTTCCGTCTCAAGTAAATAATCGATACGAGTGTAATTCGCCGTCAGCGTCCGATCGCCGACACCCATGACCGTTGTCTCGCTCAGGTTCACGCTCCCGTCTATGCTGCCGGCGGCAATGCCCCGGGTATCGGTCCAATTCACGAACTCCCAGCCCAATGCCGTCAGATTCGGTGCCGTCACCGAGAGCGACGTGTCGTAATAGTACCGATCCGTTCCCACATCGGCCACCGGGCTTACCGTGACCGCAAGCGATGCGCTGCTCGCCTCTACGGATGCCGCCGCGGGGCTGATTACCGTCTCCAGTAAATAATCGATACGAGTGTAATTCGCTGTCAGCGTCCGGTCGCCGACACCCATCGCCATCGTCTCGCTCGGGTTCACGCTCCCGTCTATGCTGCCGGCGGCAAGGCCCCGGGTATCGGTCCAATCGACGAATTCCCAGCCCAGTGCCGTCAGATTCGGCGCCGTCACCGTGAGCGACGTGTCGTAATAGTATCTATCCGTTCCCACATCGGCTACCGGGCTTACCGTGACCGCAAGCGATGCGCCGCTCGCCTCGGAGAACGCCGCCGCAGGACCGATTTCCGTTTCCAGCAGATAGCCGACTTTCTGGAAATTCGCCGTCACATCGGTATCCGAATAAACCGGGTTGACGATAGTAGTCGACGCCGCCGTCGTGCTCACCAGATTCGCGGCATCCGGACCCGTCCAGTTGACAAACCCCCAGCCCGGATCTGCTAACGCCGACACCGCCAAGCCATCGTCATAGTGATAGGTCGTGCTCGGCGTTACCGCACCGTTACCCACCTGCGATGTGGACAGGTTATAGGTGATCCGCTGAAAATTCGCCGTGATCGTCCTGGGGTCATCAGCCATAACAAAATTTGCTGGGTTGTCTTGATCACCAGAAATTCCAGTAATACTGCCACTCCATCGATCAAATTCCCAACCAGATTCGGCACTTGCACTTATCGAAACGTTATCTCCAGCATCCAAGTCTGCACTGCATGTGCCAGGGCAGGAGATCCCGCCACTACCGGTAACAGTTCCGGCACCCGATGGATCAATTGCAACATCCAGCGTGACCGCAGAAGCTATCCCACAAAAACCGAAAAGAAACAGCGCGATGCAGCATGTGGAAATCCTGATAGTTCGTTTCATGAGATACCTCTATAACGTGAAAAACGTCTCACCTGACCGACTCAGTCTCAAATCTGTAATTGTTCTTAGAATCGCTTGCGATAACCCATTTCCAGCAACACTTCGCCCTGGTTGGCAGCCAGATCCGAGTACATGCCGTACACTCCGAACGCGTAGAGCCTTCCCGCCGGACCGGTGACCTTCAGTGACGAGCCGGGTGCGACACCACGGAAATTGGCTGCCAGTCGAAGATTGTCGGTGGTATGGTTGCCCGGCATCAACACGTTGAGATTGGCCGGGTTAACCGCCGGGTCAACGGTGTAAAATGCCTCGGAATGGGTTGAGTTGGCCGTCCACGAATCGTCGGAAAAATCATTTGCCGTACCGCTGTTGTCTCGCCAGCTGCTCCACTCGGTCATATCCGTTGTCAACGGCACGACCCACGAGATTCCACCGGTAGGGTTGCTCTCCGTCAGCACCGCATTTTCAAGCCGTTGAGCCGCTTCATGGCCGGCCGACTCGGCCATATAGAAGTTGCGCTTGTACTGGCCATCTGAGCGAACAATCATTGTTTCGACCATCGACATGTTGATCGCGGAAATGCCGATAATTGTCATCAGCACGAGCATCAGTAGAACAATGACAACGGTGATGAACCCTTGTTCGTTCGCCGATGAATGCCCGCATCCGGCTTCCGGACTAGCATCAGTATGGGCCATGATTTTCTCGTCAGGCTTGAAAAACGTCATTGCTTGCCTCATGTTGCAGGTCATGAATCAAAGATTTGCTTTGACATAAGCGTATTGGGTTGCCTGGCCAAGCGGATGGGACACATGAATGCTCACCAGCTTGGCATCATCAGGAATATCACGCAGTATCTGCGTCTTATCGACCCGCTCGAACATCGGGTCATCGCGAATAGCCGAATAATCATTGATCCGCCGTCCGTTATGTTCTGAAGTAAACACCACCCATTTGATGGTGTACGGTCCCTCAACACGCTCGTGAATTATCCCGTTCGGGCGGGAATTGTCCTTGCAATTGACCTGCTCAAGGGGATCTATTTGGTCTCCGGCACCGTATGGCGGCTCCATGGTCGGATCGTCGTACGGACTGTTGACCAGCATTTCAAGGGTATCCTGGGCCCAGGAATTCGCCTGCGTGTATTTCATCGACTTGCCGCCGCTCATTGTCGCCGTGCTCTGCATGGCAAAAATAGCCAGCATGCCAATGACAAAGATCGCGATGCCGATCAGCGCGCCAAGCAGTGAAAAGCCCTCCTGGCCCATGGCTTGCCGTCTTTTGACGCTGAAACTTTTTATGAGTTGCTCATGCGATAGCAAAACCATTTCATCACCATGTCATGTTTCGACAACTGACGTCTGCGGTCAGCATCATTCGCCTGATGGTATCATTAGGGGCCGGCAGAATGACCGCTCCCTGCTGATTCCGATAATCCGTGGCATCAAGGTGAGGGTTGGTAAATCCCGGTTCCTCGCCAAAACTTGCTATTATCGCAACCTGGACGGACCGCACCTGGTTTGCGTCGTTGGTCGGCAGTCCGTCATGGTCGAGATAAACGAAGTTGAGAACCTCGATATTTTCAGCAAGTGTCACCGGTGTACCATTGGCCTGCAAACGCTCGATGGCACGGTTTCCAGCGTTATAGCGAAAGGTTATCATTTCGTCCCAATGAGCATCTATCTCGCCGTTCGGCGTATTGTCGATGTTGGACCCCACCGGGGTACCTTTATCCCGCGTAAAAGCGATGTGATTGGAGAGCAGGGTCGTAAACCCGGCGTCGGCGGCATCAGTCGGATCGTACCCCGCCATACGGATATAACGTTCTATATACGACATGGTGGACCGCAGGTTCTGCTGCATCGTCAATACCCGGACTTCGGTGTTGTGATCCCTGACCATGGACTGAAAGAGCGTGACCGTGCCGGCCACAACAAAGCCGGAGACGACCATGGCGATCAGCAATTCTGCAAGGGTAAACCCTTTTTGATTACCTACGATGTGTCTCATTTTCGGACAGGAGCGAGACAAATGAGAATCTTTTTTCATAAGGCTTTCCAATCGCCTCCTCCAGCATAACTATCTTTTCTGATTACCCCCGAGATCAGCGGACCGACCCGGTAAAATTGCTGCCTGTCAGTGCTGGTGAAATGCAAGTAGCCGGTATTGCACGTACCTCTGCTATTGAATGTGATGGTGACTCCAGGAGCACCGGCTGATCCGTCTGGTCTTCTGAACTCTACATATCCCCCGTAATCACTAAGATCCACCGTCTTGTTGTAGTCGCTGTTGCTGCACGTAATTGAATACGAAGAGGCAGCAAAAGTGATCGTACAATTGCCCCGATTCTTGATAGCCATCAACCGGGCATTCTGGAGTAGGCTGTGATACTCGTTCACCGCCCTGTTCAGCTGCTGTTTCGGCCGATAGGACAGATAGTTAGGTATCGCGATAGCGGTCAGAATGCCGATAATGGCTATCGTCACCACAACTTCCATCAACGTGAATCCGGCAGTGTTTCTCGATGACATGGTGAATCCTCCAATATGATCACGGCAACATTCATGCAATAATCAATCCAGAAATAAAAAACAAAAAAAATATATATTCCCAATATATTAAGGAGGGGCGCGGAAGGAATTTCGATGCGCTCTATGGCGTGTGTTAACTTTTTTTATAATTCATGAGGCGATTGGTGACACCCCTTTCGAACAGGAACCAAGGGGGCGACCCGAAATCAGCATTGCTGTCCCACGTGGCAATGGCGGGGGATCTTTTTCCGAACATTTCCAATCAAACGTTACGTTACGACATGTCACCTGAAGCAATGCGATACTGTTTTATCTTATGGAGCAGCGACGGATAACTGATCTCCAGCAGCAGCGCCGCCTTGCTCTTGTTGCCGCCGCAGCGGGCCAAGGCCAGATTGATAAGGTGCGCCTCCACTCGTTGCTGCGTTCGTTTGATAGACAAACTGCCGTCTCGTCATCGCCGGACAGACGCATCCCGCCCGGTAGTTGTTCAACCTCGATAAAGCCGGTCTGGCTCAGCACCATGCCGCGCTGAATGGTATTTTCCAGTTCCCGGACATTGCCCGGCCAGTCATAGCGGAGCAGGCAATCCATCGCCGCCGGGCTGATGCCCTTGATCGACATCTCAAACGTGGTATTAAATTTTTTAACAAAATGCAGACAAAGTACCGGAATATCGTCTTTTCGATCACGCAGGGGCGGTACCCGCAGGGGCATGACGTTCAGCCGGTAATACAGGTCTTCGCGAAACGAGCCGTCAGCGACCTGCTGCTCAAGCTGTTTCGCCGTGGCGGCAAGGACCCGCACGTTGATCTTCGCCGTCTTCCCGGAGCC
>CAZSOA010000176.1:0-7068 GCA_964608305.1 uncultured Desulfofustis sp.
CGATCGTCCCTACATTGACGTGAGGCTTTGTCCTTTCAAATTTCTCCTTTGACATCGCTTTTCCTCAGAGTGCTGGTGGATCTATATCCCTCTTATCTTTTTGATAATAACCTCTGCCTTGCTCGCAGGAACCAGATCGTATTTTACATAGTGCATACTGAAATGGGCCCGACCCTGCGTCGCCGACCTCAGCGAGGTCGAATAGCCGAACATCTCGGCCAGCGGAACATGCGCCCGGACGATCTGCCGGTCCGGTTCCGCTTCAATGCCGGTGATTTTCCCCCGCTTGCTGTTCAGGTCGGCAATCACATCACCGACGTGTGCTTCGGGAGTCACCACCTCTAAATCCATAATCGGTTCAAGCAATTGCGGGTGTGCTTCCGTTGCCGCCTTGCGCAGCGCCATCGACGCCGCGACCCCGAAGGCCATTTCCGTCGAATTATCCTCGTCATACGACCCGCCGACCAATCGAACCTCGATATCGGTGAGCGGATAACCGACGAGCGGCCCTGAATCGAGAGTATCTTTCACCCCTCGCTCGACGGCCGCCAAATACATGGGCGGCACCGTCTTGTCATCAACCTCGGATTGAAAAACAAATCCGCTACCGCGCGCCAGTGGCGCAATTTGTAAGACCACATGACCGTATTGCGTTGTCCCGGTCAGTTGCTCGAACCGGCCCTCGGCTCGTGCCGCCTCGATGATGGTCTCTTTGTAAGCGACCTGCGGTTTGCCGACCTTAGCTGACACCTTGAATTCATTAAGCAAGCGATCAACAATAATCTCCAGGTGCAATTCTCCCATTCCGGAGATGATCGTCTGGCCCGTTTCCGGATTGGTGCCGACGGTAAACGACGGGTCCTCAATGGCGATCTTGTCGAGCGTCTCCTTGAGCCGGGCTTCTTCCGCCTTGCTTTTCGGCTCGATGGCCACACCGATGACCGGTTCCGGAAATTCCATGCTTTCAAGGATCACAAAATCCCCGGTTGAGCAGAGCGTGTCGCCGGTCGTTGTAAACTTCAAACCAACGATGGCGCCAATATCTCCGGCTCTGATCTCCTTCACCTCTTCACGCTTATTGGCGTGCAGTTTCATGAGCTTGGAGATCTTTTCCTGTTTCTTTTTGACCGGGTTATAAACTTTCTCCCCGACCTTGAGAACTCCTGCATACACTCTGACGAAGGCAAGGTTCTCAACAAACAGGTCACTCATCAGTTTAAAAACAAGGCCGCAGAATTTCTCCTGCACTCCGGTGGCGCGCTGGATCGGCTCTCCATCGCGATCAACTCCGTCAATAGTGGGGATGTCCACCGGTGATGGGAGATATCGCACCACACTGTCGAGCAACGGCTGAATGCCTTTGTTTTTAAAGGCCGAACCACAGAGAACCGGCACGATGCTTAGTGCCAAAGTGGCCGTTCTCACTGCACGGTAGATCTCGTCAACCGGGACCGGTTTATCGTCAAGATATTTTTCCATGACACCCTCATCGAAGTCGGCCAACTTCTCGAGGAGTGCCATTCGTGCGGCCGTGAATGTTTCTGTGTAGTCTTCAGGGATGGCTGACTCCACCACCTCCTGGCCAAGCGTCTGCTCGCTAAACGTGAGCAACTTCGCTTCGATTAAGTCGATAACCCCGATGAAATCCGCTTCTTTTCCAACCGGCAACTGCAGCGGCAAAGGGTTTGCCGCCAGTCGCTTGGTCATCATCTGCAGACATCTGTTGAAGTTGGCCCCGACTCTGTCCATCTTGTTGACAAAGGCCAACCGGGGGATGGCGTATTTATCGGCCTGTCGCCAGACCGTCTCCGACTGCGGTTCCACTCCGCCAACGGCGCAGAAAACCGCAATCACGCCATCAAGCACCCGCAGACTGCGTTCGACCTCAACCGTGAAGTCGACGTGTCCCGGGGTGTCGATTATGTTGATTTTATGGTCTTTCCAGAGGCAGGTTGTTGCCGCGGCGGTAATGGTTATGCCGCGCTCCTGCTCCTGTTCCATCCAATCCATGACAGCATTGCCGTCATGAACTTCACCGAGTTTATACGAACGGCCGGTATAGTAAAGAATCCGTTCGGTGGTTGTGGTCTTGCCGGCATCGATGTGGGCCATGATCCCGATATTGCGCACAGTCAATAACTCTTTCTGCGCTGACATCAACTATCCTCATACCTGTTGTGCTGGCCACAGCTCGCGACACGCGCAACGACCGCTCCTCTGAGTTACCAACGATAGTGGGCAAACGCCTTGTTCGCTTCCGCCATCCGATGCGTATCATCCTTCTTCTTGACCGCTGCTCCGCGTTCGTTATATGCGTCGAGCAGTTCCGCAGCCAGTTTTTCAGACATCGTTTTTCCGGAACGGGACTGAGCGAAGCCAATGATCCACCGAATCGCCAGTGCATTTCTCCGGGTCTGCCGTACTTCCATCGGCACCTGGTACGTCGCACCACCTACTCGGCGAGACTTCACCTCCACTCGGGGGCGTACGTTTTCCATGGCCTGCTCAAATACTGCTATCGGCTCCTCATCCGGCATGCGCGAACCGACAATGTCCATGGCATCGTAGAAGATCCGCCTGGCAAGGCTTTTCTTGCCGCGTTCCATCAGGCCATTGGTGAATTTAGCCACCAGCATGTTGCCAAAACGCGGATCGGGTTCGATCGTACGTTTTTCAGCTCCTTTTCTCCGAGACATCGCTTTCTTCTCCTGTCAAGACCTTCTATCAGGACGGCCTTTTGGCGCCATATTTCGAACGGCCCTGGCGGCGATCGGAAACACCGAGCGTATCCAGCGTACCGCGGATAATATGATATCGGACACCGGGCAAGTCCTTAACCCTGCCACCGCGTATCAACACCACTGAGTGCTCCTGCAGGTTATGGCCGATACCGGGGATGTATGAAGTAACTTCAATCCCGTTGGTCAACCGAACTCTTGCGACTTTTCGCAAAGCGGAGTTGGGTTTTTTCGGCGTCGTCGTATAGACCCTGACACAAACACCTCGTTTCTGCGGAGACCCTTTCAGAGCCGGGGTATTGGTTTTCTTAACGATCTTTTTTCTGCCCTGGCGTACCAGTTGGTTAATAGTAGGCATTGCCTCTATCGCTCCTCTTCATTGAATCATAATAATCCGCACCGCATACCCTTCATACACGAATCAAGGGCGCGGCACAAACGATGATATGTACCTCAGCGACAAACAGCTGTCAAGGGCAAAGTTTTGATCCCTATGATTTGGATATGGGCAATCCCTCGATGCCGGTTCCGGCTGAGATCAGTCGACCCATAATTACGTTTTCCTTCAACCCTTTTAATTCGTCCAATTTTCCTGCCATTGCCGCGTTGGTGAGCACCTTGGTAGTCTCCTGGAAGGACGCCGCCGATATAAAACTTTCGGTGGACAGTGACGCCTTGGTAACGCCAAGCAGAAGCGGTTCGGCAACCGGCGGTTGTTTGGCTTCGGCAAACAGCTTGTCCCGCTCATCCTCGAAGACCCACCATTCGACTTGCTCACCAATCATGAACTTCGAATCTCCCGATGCAGTGATCTGCACCCGGCGCAGCATCTGCCGCACAATGACCTCGATATGTTTATCATTGATTTTGACGCCTTGAAGTCGGTAGACCTCCTGGATCTCGTTGACCAGAAATTTTGCCAGTTCCTTGACCCCAAGGACCCGCAAAATATCATTGGGCACAACAGTGCCTTCCATCAACCTCTCACCGGCCTGGACGTAATCACCTTCATGGACGATAATATGCCGCGACTTCGGCACCAGGTACTCCTGAGGCTCCCCATACTCCGGAGTAACGATGACCCGTCGCTTGCCCTTGAGTTCCTTGCCGAAACTGACCCGACCATCGATCTCAGAAATGATCGCCGGCTCTTTCGGCTTGCGGACCTCGAACAACTCGGCAACGCGCGGCAGACCACCGGTAATATCCTTGGTTTTCGAGGTTTCCCGCGGAATTTTGCCGACGATGCTGCCGGGCTTGATGACATCGCCCTCCTCTACGGAGATGATCGACCCGACCGGCAGGCTGTAGCGGGCGAAAATCTCGGAATCCGGTAATTTCCTCGTCTTACCGCGCTCATTTTTCACCGAAACACGAGGATTGAGCTGTTGCCCTCCGGTGGAGTGGATTACCACCTTCGACGACTTGCCGGTGACCGGGTCGACCTTCTCCTGCATAGTCACACCCTCGATGATGTCACCGTACTTGATGGTGCCACCGACTTCGGCAACGATCGGGATGGTATACGCGTCCCAGTCGGCGAGAATTGCACCGGGGGCGACTTCGTCACCTTCTTTGACGAGGATCTGGGCACCGTAGTTGACCTTAAACCGTTCACGCTCACGCCCCAATTCATCATGAATAACGATTTCAGCATTACGATTCATAACAATCTTCATGCCTTCCGCATTCTCGACGAAATGCAGATTTTTAAAACCGATTCGCCCGCCACGCTGCGTCTTCAGTTCGGCCTGCTCAACCGCCCGGCTGGCGGTACCACCAATGTGGAAGGTCCGCATGGTCAACTGCGTACCCGGCTCACCGATGGATTGAGCGGCAATGACACCAATCGCCTCACCGATATTGACCATGTGACCACGACCGAGATCGCGGCCGTAACATTTGGCGCAGACCCCCCGTCGCGAACGGCAGGTGAGTACCGAACGGATATGCACTCGATCAATGCCGGCGGCCTCGATTTTCTCTACTTTGCTTTCGGTGATATGTTCACCGGCACGAACAAGTTCCTCTTTTGAGTACGGATCAATTACGTCTTCAAGGGCGACCCGGCCGAGGATTCGCTCGCCGATCGGAACGATAATCTCACCGCCGTCGACAAGCGGTTCGGCAATGATACCGTCAATCGTCTGACAATCGATTTCGATGATGGTCGACTCCTGGGCCACGTCGACGAGCCGCCTGGTCAGATAACCGGAGTTGGCCGTCTTGAGTGCGGTATCAGCCAGCCCTTTGCGGGCGCCATGGGTCGAAATGAAGTACTCGAGCACACCGAGTCCTTCACGAAAGTTTGCCTTGATCGGCGTTTCTATAATCTCTCCCGACGGTTTGGCCATCAATCCACGCATACCGGCAAGCTGACGAATCTGGTCACGGGAGCCACGAGCACCGGAATCGGCCATGATAAAGATCGAGTTGAAGCTTGGTGCCTCGACCACCTTGTTGTCTCGATCACGCACGTAGTCGACCTTGATCTCACCCATCATTTCATTGGCCACATCCTCTGTGGCCTTCGACCAGATATCGACAATCTTGTTATATTTTTCACCGGAAGTGATCAGACCATCGGCGTACTGGCGTTCCACGTCCATGACCTCGCGCTCGGCCTTTTCAACCATATCCTCCTTGGCCAGCGGAATCTTCATATCGTTGATACAGATCGAAATACCGGCCCGAGTTGCATACTCATAGCCGAGATCCTTGAGCCGATCGGTTAAAATGACGGTGGCCTTGGTGCCGGCATGGCGATAGGTGAAGTCGATCAACTTGGCCAACGCCTTCTTGCTCATGACCTTGTTGACCTCGGAGAACGGCAGGGCTTCCGGCAGCAGTTCGCCGAGCAAGACGCGGCCCATGGTGGTATCGACCAGTTTCCCATCCATCCGGACGCGGATTTTGGCCTGCAGGTCGACCTGACCGTGATCGTAAGCAATCCGTGCTTCCTCAACATCGGCGAAGGCCTTTCCCTCACCGATGACATTGATCCTCTCACGGGTCATGTAATAGAGTCCGAGAACGATGTCCTGAGACGGAATAATGATCGGTTCCCCGTTGGCCGGCGACAGGATATTGTTGGTCGACATCATCAACACCCGGGCCTCGACCTGGGCTTCCACCGACAACGGCACATGGACCGCCATCTGATCGCCGTCGAAGTCGGCGTTAAACGCGGCACAGACAAGCGGATGCAACTGAATGGCCTTGCCCTCGATGAGCAGTGCTTCAAAGGCCTGCATGCCGAGGCGATGCAAGGTGGGCGCGCGGTTGAGGATAACCGGATATTCGGTTACCACCTCATCAAGGACGTCCCAGACCTCTTTGACCCCTTTTTCGACCATCTTGCGGGCGCTTTTGATCGTGGTCACATAGCCGCGGCGTTCGAGCTTGTTGTAGATGAACGGCTTGAACAGCTCCAACGCCATTTTTTTGGGCAGGCCGCATTGGTGCAGGCGCAGCGTCGGGCCGACGACGATGACGGAACGTCCCGAGTAGTCAACCCGTTTGCCGAGCAGGTTCTGGCGGAAGCGGCCCTGCTTGCCCTTGAGCATATCAGCCAGTGACTTTAATGGTCGTTTGTTGGCGCCGGTGATGACTCGCCCGCGACGACCGTTGTCGAACAGGACATCAACCGCCTCCTGCAGCATCCTCTTTTCATTGCGGATGATGATGTCGGGGGCATCGAGTTCGAGCAGTCGCTTGAGACGATTGTTGCGGTTGATCACCCGTCGGTACAGATCGTTCAGATCGGAAGTGGCGAACCGCCCGCCTTCCAACGGAACGAGCGGCCGCAGATCCGGCGGCAGTACCGGAATCACTTCGAGCACCATCCACTCCGGCTTATTGCCCGATTCGAGAAAGGCTTCGACAACCTGAAGTCGCTTCCCCAGCTTGAGCCGCTTTGTCTGCGAACCGGTGGTAAGCATTTCGGCCCGCAATTCCTTGGAGAGTTTTTCCAGGTCCTGAGAGGAAAGAAGCTCACGAATTGCCTCGGCCCCGATACCAACCTGAAATTGTCCCGGGTGGTCTTCGAGAGCCTTGCGATATTTCTCCTCGGTGAGCAGCGTGCCCACCGGTAGTGCGTCAATGTCCGACTTGACGACGGCATACTGCTCGAAATAAAGAATCCGCTCCAGTTGCTTGAGCGTCATATCGAGCACCGCGCCGATTTTGCTTGGCAAGCTCTTCAGAAACCAGATATGGGCGACCGGCGCAGCCAGTTTGATATGGCCGAGGCGTTCCCGGCGAACCTTGGACTGGATGACCTCGACACCGCATTTCTCACAGACCACTCCGCGATGTTTCATCCGCTTGT
>CAZSOA010000177.1:0-7056 GCA_964608305.1 uncultured Desulfofustis sp.
ATACTGCTTGTGCAACCCTGCCTCTTGCAGCGCCCGGCCGAGCGCGGCGGCCCGGTCGAGGTCACCGAAGGTGATGGCATCGACAAACCTGATTACCGGTGTCTCGTCGAGCAGGCGGATGTCGCGCAGCACCGCGGCCACCGGTTTGGTCAGATAGCTGCCGCCGGTCTGGCCGGCGATACAACAGAAGGAGCAGCAATGGGTGCAGCCGGCCGCAGTGGCGACAAAACCCATGGTAATGCCGAGTTTTTCGAGGCGATAGGCGGGCCGGTAGCGTTCGAGCAGCGCATATGCCGGTGGCCGTTCGACCACCAGGTCAGCGATGGTGGCGCGGTAGGACGGATTGGCAAGGAGAGCGCCCGGCCGGGTCTTGATAACGCCCGACGGTAATGGCCCACGATTGGCGGGGTTCCGGCTCAGGTCGGCGATCAGGGCGGCGAATGTTCGTTTGCCGAGTCCGGTAACGATATAATCGATTGCGGGGTCGTTGAAAAACTGCGGGTCGTTGCTGGCGTGGATGCCGCCCACGACCACGACGGCCGGGTGCCGGCGCTTGATCAGCGTGGCCAGCTGCAGCATGGTGTTGGCCTCGCAGGTCACCCCGGTGATGCCGACGACATCCGGCCGGAAGTCGTCAAGTTCGGCCGGCAGTGCGTCCGGTTCGACCTTCAGATCGACGATGCGCACGTCATGCTCGGGGAGATTACCGGCCAGCTCCGCTAATGCGAGCGGCTCACCGCGGAAGATCTGCTTGAGAGAAGTGATGCCGAAGCGTTCTTCAGGAATGCTGCGACCGCAATTGGGCGGGTTGATCAAAAGAATATTCATGGGAGTCATAACGGTGGCGATTTCGATAGGCGGCTGACCCGCCCAACCAGCCAGAGCAATTCGCCGGTGCCGGGTGCCGCTTGCGTGAGCAGGATGGTAAATCCGGCTTCGGTTGCCAGGGTCGCCATGTCGTTGCCGGTTCGATAGTGAGGGCGGATGCCCCCGAGCCGTACCCGCGCATCTTCCAGCCGCCACCCCCAGGACGGTCGGCTCTGGCGCACGGTCACAAAGCGCATCACGACGATGCCGCGTGGTGCCAGGACGGCGGCGCTGCGGGCAAGCACGGAACGAACAGCGGCATCGTCAAGATAGTGGAGGACGTCCAGCAGTAAGACCAGATCGGCCGCCGGCGGTAGTGCGGCCAGGTCCGGCGCCCGGCCGCAGGTGATGCTGCCACGGTTGCCGGCGGCCACTGCGGCGACCCTGGCCTTCTCGGGATTTGGTTCAATGCCGTGAAGCGTTGCCGTGGGGAAATGCTCGAGGCACCAACAGCCCGGCACACCGTAGCCGCAGCCGATATCGATGATCGTCGCGATCGGCCGGTGATGGGCGACCATGGCCGGCAACTCAGCGAACAGCGGGTCAAAACGCAGCTTCAGCCGGGCGAACATCCGTGGATACGGCTCCAGCGTACGGTAGCGGCGCAGGATACGTTTGTGCGGGTGCGGCTCCGGGCGGTCGGAAGGGGCGAAGACCCGCGGCAGCAGCGCCGGCAGCAGCAGGAAGGTGCCGATCAATGAATAGGCGAGGCCGAAAAATGAGGTCAGGCCGATGCTGTTGAGCAACGCATGTTCGGCGAAGAGCAGGGCCCCGAAGCCGATCAGCGTCGAGGCGGCGGCCAGGAAAATACCGCTGTTTGCCAACAGGTAAAGGGGGTGGTTGATGTCGCGATAGCGCTGGTAGGCGCGGACGAAGAAAATCGAATAATCGATGCCCATGCCGAAGACGACGATCGACAGCATCAGCGCCGGGATATCGAGCGGCCGGCCGAGCAGGCGCAGCGTTGCCAGCGTTGCGACGAAGGCGAAGACCACCGGCAGCAGGGTCAGTGCGGTCAGCCGCAGGTTCAGATAGAACAGGCAGAGCAGGATGGTGACGCCGGCGGCGATGATGGCCAGCATGGTAACAAACGTTGAAAAAAGCACGGCGGCCAGCCGTTCGGTGAAGTAGCCGGTGTCAAAAACCGCCCCGCTCGCACGGGAGCGGTCGACAAAGGCGGCGGCGTCATAATCGGTTCCCGGCAGGGCGGTGCTGAATTGGGTCAGGCCGCCGTTTGGGGCTGCCGAGATGCCGAGCAGCCGATACAGCCCGGTCGGGACCGGCAGCGCTCGCGGCTGCGGCGGTTGTTCGAGCAGATTGAGAAACGGTGCGAATGCGTCATCGGCGAAGCCTCGCTCGGTGCCGGCCGTAACCAGGGTATGGCGGACCTGATCGCGCCGTTCTTGGCTCCAGAAGGCCTGCCAGGCGGCCAGGTTGTCCGTCTGACGCGGCTCGCCGGGAAAGACCGATGATGCAACGAAGGCGCCGGCGAGCACGCCGGCCCGCTGCTCTTGTTCAAGGGCCGTCAGCAACCGATCACCGGCCCGTTGCAGTTCTTCGGCCGAATCAGCGCTTTGCATGATAGTCACCCGGCCGCCGCCGTCGCCCCAGATCGCGGTGAATCGTTGCTCGGCCCGAGTGGTTTCATCCCGAACGGTGTTCATACTGCTCATGTCGACATGAAATTCAGGCCGGGCGAAGGCCAGCAGGACGCCACCGACGACCAGCAGGGCTACCGCCGCCGGTTTGCGAGGGGCGTAGAGCCGGCGGACAACGGTCTGCAACGGCAGGGGGCGTACGCTGCCGGCCGGCAGCGTCGGAAAGACGAGGGGCAGGACCGAGTGGACGAAAAGAAACGAAAACCCGATCCCCAGCGCGGTGAATTGTCCGAGTTGGGTGAAGATCGGAAACGGGCTGAAACTGAGGATAACAAAGGCCCCGACCGACGTGATCACGGCCATGATGCCGATGGCGAATACCTCGCGAGAGGCGTCCCGGCCGCGGGTCTCGTGGGGACGGTCGAGAAACAGCAGATAAGAGATGGCATGGTCGACGGTGATCGAAATAAGCGCACCGCCAAAGCCGAGGACCATGACGGAGATCGTGTCGTGGATCAGGGAGTAGACGAACAGGGCGGCCGCGGAACCGGCCAGGGCCGGCAGCAGCGCCAGCAGGCCGACAAGCGGCCGTGGAAAGGAGACGAGCAGCAGAACGGCGATACCAAGCGTTGCCAGGATCAGCGCAAGTCGCACGTCGTGCCTGATGATCTGCTCGTTGTCCAGTGCCGCCCGGAAGGCGCCGACAACCGTGAAAACCGGCTGGTGGCCGGCCAGTTCGGGCAGAGCGGCAATGGTCTGGCGGCTGTGTTCGAGCAAATCGGCAATCGCGCGGGCGGCGTTGGTATCGGTCCCGGAGTGGAGCGGTTCAGCGACGAGCAACAGGTGCATGCCGTCACCGGAGAGCAGATGGCCGCGGTGAAACGTCACGTCGCTGGCCGGGGCCAGCGGGGCCAGCCGAGCGAGTACCAGATCTTTCAACCCCAGGGGGTCGGCGGCGATAAGGCGTCCCTGGCCGATACCCTCCATACTGCCGAGTCGGGCGATCACTTCGTCGAGTTGCCGTTGGATCTGCGCCGGTTCGACAAGCGGGGCAACAGATTGCTCCAAATCCGCGGCGGTAAAGAGCAGCGGCAGATTAGCAGCGGCATGGGCGGCGATCTCCTGTATCTGTTCGCCCATCGCTGCAAAACCGACCTGGCGAAACAGCCCGCTCTGCTCGAGGTCCGCCTTGAGCCGGTCGCCGATGCTGGTGAGCAGGCCCGGATCGTTGCTTTCAAGACTGATATCGATGGCCACCTGATCGTGGATGGGATGGTGCTGGAAAACTTTCAGGGCATCGCTCAGTGTCTGCTCCGAGGTCGGCAGCGAACGGATAATATCCGTCTCGATGTCCAGGCGCAGGGCCCCGACCACGGCCAGGCCGGCAGCCAGGAGAGATAAAAGGATCAGGAATCGGTAGCGGATCATGGGAGCGGTGCGCCTCTGATCCAGTCCGGAGGTTTGATCCGTCCCCTGCTTACGTCGCGCATGCGGATTCCTTGCACCATTTCACAGCAGCGTCGGTTCCGGTCAAAAATCCATAGGTTGAACTGCAATTCGTCGGTGGTGTGGTGCGTTAGAGCCACCGTCGTGGTGTAGGTGGTGCCGGCCACCGTGGGCTGCAGGATGGTGCGGCTGGCAAAACCGATTGGAAACGGCACGAAATCGACCAGCCGCTGACCACAGACACAGGCGGCATGCAAGGCGCCGTCGAGCGGGAACGGTGAGCCGAGCGGCGCTTCGCCAGTGGCAAGCGCCGGCGCCAACAGGGTCCCGGCGGCCCCGTGCTCGTAGAGGTGCAGCGTTTCCTGCAGGGTGCGGTACGCCGGGCCGAACGGGACGAGTTCCCGATAGACCCGTTCCGCCTTAATCGATAGCGCCGGGCCGGTCGGTTCGGGGCAGGCCGGCAACGGGGTGGCGGCCGTGGGTGGTCCCGGGAAGAAAACCTCGCCGTGCACCTGAAGACGGCTCAATGATGCTCCGGTGATTCGGCTGGCAAAGGTGGCCCGGACGCCGTCGGTGCCGTTGCCGGTCACGGTTATTTCTCCGGTAAAAGAGCGGTGGTGTGGGTCGATAGCAAAAAATTTCGGAAAGCCGACCGATTCCATGATGGTGATGTCAAGCGTCGGGAAGCGACGGGAGGCGTGCACCGCAAGCAGCTGCATAGTCTCCACCGCCGGGAGAATGGTTCGGCCGTTGAAGTGGTGGTCGGCAAACCACGGCCGGACCGGCGCCTCGACGGTGAACCGTTCGCTTGTCATCAGCGGGGGAATTCCTGCCAGAGCCTGATCGTCTTGGCGTCGATCTCCACCGGAATGCCCTTGCCGTTGGTCGCACAATGCTTGGTAAAGCCGGTACAGACGATTTCGCCGGTGTCGCCTCGGGTAATGAGGTAGTCGAATTGCAGTTTCACCAGCTCGATCTGCGCCGGCCGGGTCTGGATGTGCATCAGATCGTCATAGTAGAGCGGTGAGTAGTAATTGAGCCCGGTCTGGATGATTGGGTACAGATACCCGCTTTCTTCGATCATTTTATACGGATAGGCGGCCTCGCGCATCAGGGATGCCCGGCCGAACTCGAAATATCTGAGATAATTCGCGTGGTAGACCACCTGGGAGCGATCCGTATCAACGTAGAGGGTGCGGAGCTCGCAGCGGTGCCAGATCAGCCCGCTGGTGCGATCCCTGACATATGGCGAGTCGGGCAGGAGTTCCGGAATGAACGGTTTCGGCCGCATCAGCACCCCCGCAGGACGAGGCAGCAATTGGTACCGCCGAAGCCGAACGAATTGGACAACACCCAGCTATGGGCGTGTTTTTTCGCCCGGTTCGGGACAAAGTCAAGGCCGTCGAAGTCCGGGTCAGGCAGGTGGTTGGCGGTGGGCAGCACCAGTCCCTGCCGCATCGCTTCGATGGCCAGTGCCGCTTCGACGGCGGCAGATGCGCCGAGGCTGTGGCCGACCTGTGATTTGTTCGCTGAAATCGGGATATTCGGTAATAGTTCACCGAAAACGGCACGCAGGCAGGTGACTTCGATGGTGTCACCGGTCGGTGTCGACGTTCCGTGGGCGTTGATGGCGCCGATCTCGGCCGGGGTGATCTCCGCATCGTCGATGGCCGCTCGCATCGCCGCCGTCACCGTGTCCGGGTTGGGTCGGGTGAAATGGTGGGCATCAGAGTTCCAGCCGACGCCGGCGATCTCGGCCCGGGGGGTGAGGCCATGGGCGGCGACGGCGTCTTCGGCGGCAAGTACGAGGATCGCAGCGCCCTCGGCGAGGACGAAGCCCTTGCGGTCGATACTGAACGGTCGCGAGGCCTGGCTTGGGTTAGTATGGGCCCGGTCGGTCGGCTTGACCTTGATGGTTGCCAACATATTGGCAAATCCCTGGATGATCTCCGGGATCAGGCAGGTCTCCACTCCGCCGGCCAGGACAAAATCGCAGTCGCCGTCGCGGATCATCCGGGCGCCGAGGGCAATCGCGTGATTGCCGGAGGCGCAGGCGCCCTGCGGTGAGAAGATCGGTCCGGTGAAACCGAGCTGCATCCCTGCCTTGCCGGCCGGCAGATTGGCGCAGACGTTGGGCAGCAGGTACGGGCTGACCTTGAGCGGCCCATGGGTCAGGTAGTTGTTCATCGCGACTCGGTACGAGTCGGTCCCGTTCAACGCCGAGCCGACCAGGCAGCCGGTACGGGCGCCGATTTCCGGGGTCATCTCCAGTCCGGCATCGCTCAGTGCCCGGTCGCAGACCGCCATGGTCAGAAAAACGTAACCGGCATCCCAGAGCGCTGCTTCCTTACGGGTGACAAAGGGCAGGGATGACGGGTCCCAATCAGGGATCTCGCCGACGACGTTGCTGCGGCTGGTGGTCTGGCACCGGGTCAGACGACGCAGACCGACCTCGCCGGCGACGGCCCGCTGCCAGGTCGCAGGAAAGGTGTCGCCCAGGGCGGTGGCGGCATCATAGCCGACGACAAAGACTTTTCGATTGCGCGGTGCTTTCATGGCTGATGGTTCAGGCAAGCGCCTGGAAGATAATGGAAGCGTTGCATCCGCCGAATCCGAAGGAGTTTTTCAGCACGAATTCCTGGGACAGTTTCTGGGCGGTGTCGGCGATGCAGTCGATCGGCAACTCCGGGTCGGGTCGGTAGTTGATGGTTGGCAACAGGACATCGTGTTCCATGCCCAGCAGGGTGTATACCGCCTCGATACCGCTCGAAGCCCCCATGGCATGGCCGATCAGCGACTTGTTCGCGGTGAGCGGCGGCATCGCTTCGGAGAAAACGGTGCGCAGGGCCTGGTATTCAATGGCGTCGCCGATTTTGGTCGAGGCGGCATGGGTGTTGATTGCGGCAATATCCTCTGGGGTGATGCCGGCATCACCGATAGCGTCATGTATGCACTGGGTTACCGTAGGCAGGTGCGGGGCGACGAAATGGTGGGCATCAGAGGTCATGCCCCAGCCGGCGATCACACACCGATAGGGCAGGCCGTGGGCATCGGCGAACTCTCGGGTGGCGATGATCAGCGCCGCCGCCCCTTCGGCCAGTACGAAGCCACGGCGATCTATCGAGAATGGGCGGCTGGCGGTGGC
>CAZSOA010000178.1:0-7021 GCA_964608305.1 uncultured Desulfofustis sp.
GCTGGGCGACCTGATGGACCTGGCCGTTGATCTGGCCGGCATCACCAGGTCGCTGACGCCGCCGGTGAAAAAAAAGGCGATCGTCACGATGGCCGGCGATCATGGTGTGGTAGCCGAAGGAGTCAGTAAATTTCCGCAGGAAGTGACCCCGCAGATGGTCCGCAACTTCGTCAACGGCGGTGCCGGTATCAATGCCCTGGCTCGCCAGGCCGGTGCCGACGTGTTGGTTGTCGATATGGGGGTGAACGGCGATCTGAGCGCATTGGCTGCCGCCGGCCGGATCATTGACAAGAGGATCGGTCCCGGAACCAACAATATCGCCCGCGGGCCGGCGATGAGCATCGCCAATGCCCGACGAGCGGTGGAGGCCGGCATCGAAGTGGCCGCATCACTGAAGGAATACGATCTGCTCGGCACCGGCGATATGGGGATCGGCAACACCACGCCCAGTTCGGCGATTGCCGCGATTATGACCGGGCGGCCGGTCGAGGAGTTGACCGGTCGGGGGACGGGGCTCGATGACGAGCAGTTGCAGCATAAAATTGCCGTGCTGAAAAAGATTTTGGCGATTAACCGGCCGGACCCACGCGACGGCCTGGAGGTGCTCGCCGCCGTCGGCGGGTTTGAAATCGGCGGCATCGCCGGGCTGATTATCGGGGCGGCGGCGCAACGCCAACCGGTGCTCGTAGACGGCCTGATTTCAACAGCCGGGGCGCTGATCGCTTATCGTATTGAGCCGTTCGTCAGGGATTATATCATCTGTGCTCATCGTTCCGTTGAGCCGGGCCATGCGCGCATGCAGGAGCTGCTCGGCTGCAGCAAACCGTTGCTTGATCTGAACCTGCGCCTCGGCGAGGGAACCGGGGCGGCGCTGGCAATGAATCTCGTTGAGGCGGCCCGGGCGATCCTTGTCGAGGTCGCCACGTTTGCCGAGGCGGCGGTGGCCGAGGCGAATCGGTAATGATGAGCGAAGTCGGCAGCGATAGAAGCGCTCAGACCGCGCTTCGCCGGCCGCTGGCTGCGCTGTTGACGGCGCTGGGGTTTCTCAGTGTTCTGCCTGCGGGGAGTGCCGTTCGTGACGATCGATCCCTGTTCGGCGCCGGTCTGTTTTATTTTGCTCCGGTAGGGTTGCTGCTCGGCACGGTTGCCGCGGCTCTCTGGCTGCTGCTTGATCAGGTGGTGCCGTCACCGGTTGGCGCCGCCCTCCTGGTCGCGATTGTTGTCGCTCTGACCGGTGGGCTCCACCTCGACGGGCTCGCCGATACGGCCGATGGTTTTTGCAGTGGCCAACCTCGGGAGCGGTGTCTGGAGATCATGCGGGACAGCAGGATCGGTGTGATGGGTGCGCTGGCCGTCGCGGTCCTGTTGATCATCAAAACAACAGCGGTAGCCGCCATTGCAGACAAAAATCAGGTACTGATCGCGGTACCGATAGCGATGATGGCCGGCCGGACCGCCATGGTCTGTCTGATGGCTGTTCTGCCCTATGCCCGAGCCGAGGGCGGGCTTGGCCGGCTTTTTTACGGGCCGGCGGTACGGCAGGCGGCGATCCTCTCGTTGCTGCTGCTGATCGGTGTGCTGCTGCTCGTCGGTGGCCGGGCGGTGCCGCTGCTGATCGTCGGTGGTATTATCTTCTGGGGTATGGTCGGTATCTGTCGAAGCAAGATCGGCGGTGCCACCGGAGATACACTCGGCGCCATCAGCGAAGTGATAGAGACGGCGATCCTCGTTGTTTTTACCGGAGTGCTGTAATGAGTGATTTTCGATCTGCACGACGAGATGACGGAACGGAAACCGAAAAAGGTGCGGTGGACAGCGGCTTCGGCCACGGCGGCAATATCCACCGCTTGGCGCGTGAACGGCCGCCCGGCTCAAAGGCGCTGCTCGATTTCAGCGCCAACATCAATCCGCTTGGGCCGCCGACGTGGTTGCGCGCGCTGGTCAACCGCCGGTTATCAATGCTGGTTCATTACCCTGATCCGGATTGCCACGACCTGGTAGCGGCCATCGGCAAGCGCTACCGCGTGCCGACCTCGTGGGTGATTCCGGCCAACGGTACAACCGAGTTGCTCTATCTGCTGCCGCGTCTGCTGCAACCGCGGCCGGTGGTCCTGCCGGTTCCGTCCTATATCGACTATTACCAAGTGTTTGCCCGCAACGGGTTTCCCATCCGTTTCTGGCAACTCGACGAGGCGAACGGATTTGCGGTCGATATCGATCGTCTCGGTGAATCCTTGCGCGGCGGCGAGTTGGTGCTTTTCGGCAATCCGGCCAACCCTGCCGGTTCGCTGGCGCCTGATGCAGCCATCCTGGCCCTTGCCGAGCGGTGCCCTGGGACGCTCTTTATTATCGACGAAGCGTTTCACGATTTTACCGCAGATTTTCAGACGGTCGGCGGCCGACTCGACAACCTGCTGACGCTCAACTCGCTCACCAAGTTTTTCGCTTTGCCCGGGCTGCGCATCGGTTTTGGCCTGTTTCCCCCGGCAATTGCCGCCGATCTGAGCTCCGAGATGCCGCCCTGGTCGGTTAACGCACTGGCCCAGGAAGTGGCCGTACGGGCTCTTGATGACGACGACTATTGCCGGCAGTCCCGTCTTTACTGCCGCGAACAGCGGCGCGAGTTCCAGCAGCGACTGGCCGCCCTGCCGGCGGTTACGGTCTATGATTCGGCAGCCAACTATGTGTTGCTCAAACTGCAGGGATCGGTGGATGGTGAGCTCCTCTATCAGCGGTTGCTCGAAAACGGTTTTGTCATCAGGCGTTGCGGGAATTATCGCGGGCTTGATCAACGGTTTGTGCGAGTTGCGGTACGCAATCGTGCCGAAAACGATCGACTCGCCGAAGCCATGGCCGGTGCGCTGGCCGTTCGCCCGACAAGCGTGCAGCGCCGCAAGCGGCGGGTGAGGACGCTGATGTTCCAGGGCACTTCGTCCAATGCCGGGAAATCGATTCTGACCGCTGCGTTTTGCCGCATGTTCTTGCAGGATGGCTTTTCTGTTGCTCCGTTCAAGGCGCAGAACATGTCGCTTAATTCTTTTGTCACCCGCGACGGTGGCGAGATGGGGCGGGCGCAGGTGGTGCAGGCACTGGCGGCGCGGGTTGAGCCGGATTGGCGGATGAACCCGGTGCTGCTCAAACCGAATTCCGATACCGGCAGCCAGGTGATTGTCAATGGTCGACCGGTCGGCTCGATGAATGTTCGGCAATATCATGCCTACAAAGAACAGGCCTGGGCCGCCGCACGGCAGAGTTTTGCCGAACTGGCCGAACAGTTTTCGATAATCGTGCTGGAAGGGGCCGGCTCACCCGGCGAGATCAATCTCCGGCGTCACGATTTCGTCAACATGAAAATGGCGCAAGAGGCGCAGGCTCCGGTTTTGCTGGTCGGTGATATCGATCGGGGTGGTGTCTATGCCTCCTTTGCCGGGACCATGGATGTGCTCGATCAATGGGAGCGGGCGTGTATCGCCGGCTTCGTCGTCAACAAATTCCGGGGTGATCAATCCCTGCTGGACGAGGCGCATCGGTTTATCGTCGATCATACCGGCCGTGAGGTATTCGCCGTTGTCCCGTATATTGCCGATCTGGCGATTCCTCAGGAAGATTCGGTGTCCCTGCGGGATGGCTGGTACGGTTGCCAGTCGACCGGAGAGGATGAGGTGGAGATCGTCGTTATCGATCTCCCCCACATCTCTAATTTCACCGATATTGATGCGTTGCATGCCGAGTCTGACGTCAATATCCGTTTCGTTTCCCGGAAAAGCGATCTCGGTCGGCCCGATGCGGTGATTCTGCCCGGTTCAAAAAATGTCGCCGGCGACCTGGCCTTTCTGCGCCAGGCCGGCTTGCTTGACGCCGTACGGGACTACGCCGCGTCAAACGGAATGATCGTCGGGATCTGCGGCGGTTACCAGATGCTGGGAGAGTCGGTGCGTGATCCGCATCATCTGGAGACGGACTGGGATGAGGTGCCGGGGCTCGGCTTGCTGGCGGTAAGCAGCGAGTTGTATCCGGAAAAGGTGTTGCGTCGTAGTGAAGGTATTCACCTTGCGTCCGGATATCCGGTCGCCGGCTACGAGATTCATCACGGCATTACCGACGGTGGTGTCGAGCCGGTTTTATCGTTTGCCGATGGCCGCCGCTGTGGCGGCAGGAACCATGACGGCAGGATCTGGGGCGCTTATCTGCACGGGATATTTGATGCCGATGGCTTTCGGCGCTGGTTTGTCGATGGGCTGCGGCGTAAAAAAGGGTTGTCCGGAACCGGCGTGGAGGGGGTGACGTTTGACCTGGAGCGGCAACTGGATGCACTGGCCGATACGGTGCGCTCCTGTTTCGCCATGGACCGGATATACCGGTTGCTTGATCAATAGGGCGTCATGATGCTTTTTGCCGGTCAACTCATGCTGGTGCTGCTGGCCGATCTGCTGATCGGCGATCCACGCTGGCGTTTTCATCCAATCCGACTGATCGGCCTGCTGTGCCGGTGGAGTGAACGGCAGGCCCGGCGTCTCAACCGCCGACTGTCGCTCCGGTGGTGCGGCGGGATTGCGTTTTCTCTGGTGCTCGCCGTCACGACACTCGTTACGGTTATTCTCTTGATTCTCCTCAATGCCGTGCATCCTTATGCCGGTACCGCCGGGGCGCTGGTACTGCTCTATTTCAGCATCGCCGCCGGCGATCTGATCCGGCATGCGAGTCGGGTGAAAAAGCGTTTGCATCGCGATGAAATTGTTGCGGCGCGAGCCGCAGTGGCAATGATGGTCGGCCGGGACACCGACGGGCTGTCCGCCGGTGAGATAGCCCGGGCCTGCATCGAGTCCGTCGCAGAAAATCTGGTTGACGGCATCACCGCGCCACTGTTTTGGGCGGTGATCGGCAGTCTGGTCGCAGCGGTCATCGGGGCGCCGCCACTGCTTGGCGCCGCCGTGCTGGCGATTGGTTACAAGGCGGTGAGCACGATGGATTCGATGTATGGTTATCGCAATGAGCGTTACCTCACCTTCGGTCGCTGCGCCGCCCGGGCAGACGATTACGCCGCGTTCATCCCGGCACGCCTGACCGGCCTGTGCGTTGTCGCCGCCGCCTTTCTTCCCGGGTTCAATGGTCGTCAGGCGGCACAGGTATTCTTTGCGGACCGGTTGCGCAGTTCCAGCCCCAATAGCGGTCACGGAGAAGCGGCCGCAGCTGGAGCACTTGGCGTTCAGCTTGGCGGCCCGGCGCGCTATTTTGGCGTCAAACAGGTGAAGCCGCTGATCGGAGCAGGCCTCCGCACGCCTTGTGCCGATGATATTTCCCGCTGCAATTATCTGATTGTGGCGGCCACCATGGTGTTTGTCGTCATCATGCTGGCTATCTCGATGATTATCGAGCAAGTGATCTGACATGACGACGAGGTCCTTCTTGTTGGCCGCCACCCGGAGCGGCGCCGGAAAAACGACGGTGACGCTGGGAGTCATGGCCGCCCTGGTCCGTCGCGGACTTACGGTACAGCCGTTTAAATGCGGTCCGGACTTTATCGATCCGACCCTGCACCGGATGGTTACCGGGCGTACCAGCTATACCATCGACCTGCAGATGATGGGCGCAGCAGTCTGTCGAGCGTTGTTTGCCGGCACGAGTGGCGCGGCCGATCTCGCCGTCCTTGAAGGAGTGATGGGCCTCTTTGACGGGGGCGAAGCCAGTACCGCTGCAATTGCCAAAGCGCTCGGCGTTCCGGTCTGCCTGATCATTGACGCGAAGAGCAGTGCAGAGAGCTGCGCAGCGGTATTGAAAGGGTTTGAAGCGTTTGACCCGCAGATCCGTCTTATCGGGGTGATCTTCAACCGGATCGGCTCGCCGCGCCATCGGGAGCTGATTGAGACAGCAGTGCGTAAACATTGCCGCTGTCCAATCATCGGCTGGCTGCCGCGCGACGAGCGCTTTGCCATAGCCGAACGGCATCTCGGCCTACAGATGGCCAGTGAACAGCCGCTGGATAAGCAGGCTCTTGATTGTCTGGCAGACACCGTTCGAGACGGGCTCGATCTTGATCTGTTGATCGACAGCGGCGTGCCGGTTCCTGCCCGGCTGGAAAAAACGGGCGGTCGGGTGAAAAAAAGACGGCAATCACGGCTTCGAATCGGACTGGCCGAGGATCAGGCATTCTGTTTTTATTATCAACAGAACCTCGATTTGCTGACGGCGGCAGGTTTCGACCTGGTACCGTTCAGCCCCCTGTCCGATCACGAGCTGCCGGAGGATATCGACGTGTTCTATTTCGGCGGCGGGTATCCGGAACTGCACGCCGCTGCGCTCAGTGCCAATGACGCCATGCTTGCCGCCGTTCGCAGCGCCCACTTGCGGGGAACCCCGATCTATGCGGAGTGTGGCGGATTTATGTATCTGTGCCGGGAACTTGTCGATACCCGCGGCCACCGTTTCCCGATGGCCCGGATTTTTCCGTTTATCACGTCGATGGGCACACGGTTGCGCCGGCTTGGGTATCGAACCGTCGTACTGCAGGACGATTGTCTGCTCGGGCGGCGGGGCGACAGGTTGTACGGCCATGAGTTCCATTATTCGGACATTGCTGGTGCCGCGGCAGCCTCAGATGATATGGATGCGCCGGTTACCCGTTACCTGCTTGATAATAATTCCTTTGAAGGCTATAGTTGCGGATCGACTCTCGGGAGCTATATCCATCTTCACTTCGGCCGGACGCCAACGGTATGTAACCATCTGCGCCGGCATTGCGAGAACAACAGACCATGATCGGCGGAACCATCAAACCTATTGCTCCCCAGGATATCGAACGCACCAGTTTTTCGATGATCGAAAGCGAGTTTGCCGAACAGACGGGTATAAATCCGGAATCAATAGAAAAAAAAGCATTTTCCATTATCCGCCGGGTGATTCACGCCACCGGAGATTTTTCTTTTGCGCAATCGCTCGTATTTCATGAGCACGCGATCACCGAAGCGCTGGTTGCCATCAGGCCGGGCCGCTCCATTGCCATCGACGTGCACATGGGGGAGGA
>CAZSOA010000179.1:0-6913 GCA_964608305.1 uncultured Desulfofustis sp.
ATCTCATCGCCGAGCGTCACGTCGATTTCAAACTGGAAGGGCCAGGCCGTCACCGTCTCCTCTTCGTCGACAAAAACGACATCGCTCGATGCAGACACCGAACCGCGCATTTCCTCCGGCTGCACGAGCGCCTCAGGAATATGCAATGAGCCGTCGAGGAAGCCGCCGTCACCATCGATAATCAACCGCAGCTCAGGGCTGGCAACCACCCGCAGCTCAGTCTGGTTCATGATTTCGCAATCCGTGCCGACAATGACAAATTCGCCGTACCAGCTGTGATTGCCGAAATCGAGAAAACCATCGGCCCGCAGCCGCCCATCACCGGCCTCGGCCTCCAGCTCGACCTGCAGGCGATCCTGTTGAAACCCGAGCGTCCCGTGAATCTGTTCAAGGCTGCTGCCCAGTTCCGGAAAGCCGAGCGTTCCATCGACAACAGCGATTGAACCGGCTAACGACGGTTGGCCCAGGACCCCGTCAATAAGCAGATCGAGCTGCAGATGCCCGGAAGGCAGCAGGTAGTCATCGGTGAGCACCGCCAGCGGCGCCAGGTCAAGGCGCGTCGCTTCGATTCGACCGCTGACCGGCAGTGTCGTAAAATCCGCAGCCAGGCCGGTAAACGAGGCGATCGTGAGGGTTGCGAGAAGGTGTGTGTCATCGCCGAAACGGGAGGACAACCGCGTTGTCAGAACGGCATCGGTCAGCGACACATCAAATCGATTCTCAAACCAGCTGAGCTCTTCGTACAGGCCATCGAGATCGCTGTCGACGGTCACGACAGGAGCGGTAAGCTGCCCGGCGACGAGGGTGAATTCCGTATCATTTCCGGCCGCCGCAAGCGAGCCCTGAACGGTTCCGGAAATCGGCATGTCGACGAGCCCCCACCGGTTCAACAGCTCAAGCGCAAGGTGCAGGTGCTGCATCTCGACACGCCACGGCCCCTGCTGGTCCCAGGACCCACTGACACACAATGAGGCACCGCCGGTATCGAGGCAGAGATCATCGATCCGACCGTCGGTCTCGGCCGCCGTCACCGTCGCCGGGCCGCGTTGCCGCCAACCGCCATAGCGATCATGAGCATAGGACAGATCCCGCAGCTGACCTGACCAGCGATATTGCTCGTCAAGCCGGCCGGCGACAACCGCCGCCGCCGTACCGAAGTCACTGACAAGAGAGAGTCGGACCTGCTGTTGTTGCAGCGAACCGTCAGCTGCGAGGGTCGCCTCGGTAACGGTAAAACCATCACCGGATAACCGGTAGACGGATAGTTCCGCCTCGATCGTCTCCGGCCCCCGGTGACCGAAACGCAGCTGGCCGGCGGCCTCGGCCAGGTTGAGATCCTGATAGGTGAGGTCAACCACATGGATATCGCCACTGATCACCGGCTCGTCTTTGGAGCCGGACAATTCTGCTGTCAATCGGGCGGTGCCGCCAAGCGGCTGATAGAGACGCTGCAGGTCCGCCGCATCGACGCTTATCACCAGAGCGAGATGATCGTCGATTACCCCGTGAGCCGACAGCCGGTTATTGCCGTTATTGATCCGCAGATCATCGAAATGCAATTGTCCGGCGTGGTAATCGATGGATCCACCGCCCTGCAGATCGTACCCGGCGAGCGTACCGGACAGGTCTTCCAGGGTGGCCTGGAGTGCCAGTTCGTCGCCGACACCGCTTCCGGAGCCATGGATGACGCCGCTTACCAGGCCACTCGGCAGTTCCCCGAAGAGAGCCGGATTAAAGCCGGCAACCGCCAATCGTGCCGACCAACGCAACTCATCAACCCATGCCACATCCGCGGCCACCGCCAGGGTCGCCGTTCCGGCGGCCAGTTCGTCGGTCGCTCGCAGCTGCGTATCGGTGCCGTCGATCCGCGCGGTACCACGCAGCGGGTCAGGCTGGTCGGTCAGCAGATAACGCAGGTTGTCGACCAGCACCTGCCAGGACGGTTGCTCACCGTCGACAGCACCGCTGACGATAAGATCGGCGTCGATAATGCCGGGCGGCATCCCGTCGACGAGCACGGTATCGAAGGAGCGTACCGCCAGTCCGATCTGTCCGGACAGGTCGCCCTGCCAACCTACTTCGCCGTTCAGCGAGGCCGTCGCGGCACCAGACAAGAGGGTTCCCTGTTCAATCGTCGCCCCCGCCATGGTGCCGCCGATGACCAGGGAACCGCTGATTTCCGGCAGATCCGGCAGCCGGACGGCAGCGTTGATCGAGGCTCGATAATCATCGAGGCGACCACTCGCAGCAAGCACCAGATCGACCGAACCGACCGGCAGATCGGGGCAGACGGCGGCAAGCTCAACCTGTTCCCCGTGTCCCTGAAGTTGCCAGGAGATGTCATTGAACAGATCGCTGATGGTCCCGCTCACTTCGACCTGAACCGGTTCGTCGACGACTACGGAAATCGACGGCCCGGCCAGCGGACCAGCGACCTGCACGGTGCCTGCCAGATCGGAGCAATCCGGCAGCCGGGCCTGCCAGCCGGCTGAAAGATCAACCGGCCAGCCGGCGTCCAACTGCACCCCGGCACGTAGCTCGATCGCATAATCAGGAGCTCGCACCTCCAGTGCCTCGACGCTCAGCCGGTCCCGCTCGGCGGCCAGGCGCGCCGAGACCTCATCGATAACCAGCACTGCTTCGCCCTGCGCGTCGTTGACCTGCAGCCCGTCGACACGCAGATCGCCGAGCAGTATGGCAATCGGCAGACTCACGGCAGGCAGGTTGAACGGCTCATCGCTTTGGGCCGCAGGATCGCTTGCAGCAGCGTGCTCAACCAGGGTCACCACCAGGGAGCGGACCCGTAACCGGGAAACCGACAGTTCACCATTGCGAACAAGACGACCGGGCGCCCAATCAAAGGCAACTTCGGCAGCCTCGACTCTGGTTTCGGGAGCGTGCACCGACAGGTCGACAAGACGCCAGGAACCGGCCAGGCGGCCACCATAGTCACCAACGGTGACCATGCCGCCGCTCAGAGAACCGGCCAGCTTCACGATGAATCCCAGCCCGGCCGTCGACCAGAGCAACCATCCGAGTGCCCCGGACAACAGCAGGACCATCGTCAGCGCACCTGCCAGAAGGCGACGTTTCATAGGTCGGCTCCAACGCTGAGGAAAACATTCTGCGACCGGCCTTCATCGTCGAGCGGATAGGCAAGATCGAGCCGGATCTGGCCGAAGGGCAGCACCAACCCGAACCCGAGGCCGAGGCCATGGGCCAGGTCGACCTCGAAATCATCCATGGCGTTTCCGACATCATAAAAGACCGCAGCCCGCAGATACTGAGAAAGTCGGCGCTCAATCTCGATGCCGCCGGTGAGTAGCAGTCGCCCGCCGATAACGTTACCATCTTCGTCTTCCGGGCCGAGGCTGCGGTACCGATAGCCGCGGACGCTCTTGTCGCCGCCGGCATAAAAGCGCAGTGACGGTGGAATTTCCTCAATATCCTCGACGAGAATGCCGCCGATCGAACCGCGACCGATCAGCCGCCAGTTCGTCAACGGGCTGAGGATGAGTTTGCCGTCGCCACGGAGTTTGACAAATGATGCATCGGATAAAAGGTCTTTACTGGCCCCGGAGATATCGACCGTCAGCCGCATTCCCTGCTCGGTATTGACCACATCATCGGCCCAGGCCCACGAGCCCCTGATACCGGGCATTACTAAGCCGATCCTGCCCTTTCGCCTGCCGACCCGATAATCTTCGTCGAGCGCTTCAAGCGATACGCCGAACAGATACTCCGGAGTTGCGTATTCATAGGCTGCGCCGACCGATACCTTTTGCGTAACCGTATCTTCCCAGAGTTCGCGATTCCAGAGCCCGCTGGCGGTAACCGTGTTGTAGCGGGGATCGGCCACCGGGATGCTGTAGTTGATCAGGCCGGAACTCTTCTGCTCGCCGACCAGCAATGACGTTGACAGCCGATGCCCCTGCTGGTTCACCAGTCGATTCAGCCACTCAAAGCGCACATGTGATCGGATGTCGGTGGCCCAGCCGACACCAAAACTGTAACGATTATAGTGCTCAAGCGGCTGGCAATCGATCAGCACCGGAATTTCAAGACGCTCCGGGTCGGCGGAATCGACTGACACGGTCACCGACTGAAACCATTCAGTCCGATACAGATCCCGTTGCAGCTCCTGCAGGACCCGGCGCCTGAACGGATCGCCGGGCGCAAACGAGACGAAGCGCTCGAGCAGCCGTGGTGCGATGACCTGCTGTTCACTGCGTACCGACCCGAAAACGTATTGCCGTTTCGTATCCAGCACCAGTTCGATACGCGCTTCACCCCGCTCGCGATCGACCACAACCCGCTGCACGGTATAGGCGGCATCAAGCAGCCCCTGCTCACGGGCCTGGCGCAGCAAGGCCGTCTTACCCGCTTCATAGCGTTGATGATTGAGACGAGCGCCGACCGTAAGACCAAAGTCGGCTGCCGGATCGGCAAAGATGGGTCGGTCGGCCTCCGGGCCGATGACCTTGATATCGATTGCGGTAACTCGCACCGGATCACCCGGCGTTATCCGATACTCCGCCAGCCAGCCGGTGTCAGTTCGGCTCAGCTGCCCTTCGACGCCGGCCTGATAATAACCGAACGGCACCAACGCACCGACGATGTCGTCTTCGGCCAGTCGATGAAGCCGCCGGATCTCCGCGTCGCTCAAGGAACTATTCTGCCTGAACAGATTGATACGCAAACGAGCCATGACATTGTCGTACAGTCGTCCTTCCACACCCGTGACTGAAACCGTCAGGTCGGTTTCACAGCTGCCGTCGATCGCAAAAAAAACAATCAGCAGAAAGAGGAAAAACGAGGCTCGATAGCGCAATGATACGGTAGTATGAGTATGAAATGATGGCGTGCCCTGCCGTTGCAGCAGCCGCATAGCCACACGCAACGCCGCTCCGGGCAGGTGGACGCCGGCCGCAACAATCGCCGGACTGTTGCCTTGAAGCAAGAATATCCCGGCGGATCGGACTCATGCCGGACCGTGATCATTATAGACGGATTGAATCGTGAACTGCAAGAATACTCAGATTGTAACAATAAAAAAGGTCGTCAACGGCGGCTTCGGTCTTGCCGCCGGTTCCGACGGCAAGACCATCCTGGTTGAAGGCGCGCTACCCGGTGAGGTTGCCACCGTTTCCGTAACGAAGCAGTATCGCCACTACGATCGTGCCGTAGTCGAAGCGATCATTTCCGCCCATCCCGAACGAATGTCACCGCCCTGTCCCTTCTACGGCCGTTGTGGCGGCTGTAACCTGCAGCATGTTGCCTATCCTGCGCAATGCCGGATCAAAAAGGCGATAGTCACCGATCTGTTCGCCCGCAGCAGCACGGCGGCTGTGCAGCAGAGGGCCGGAAGCATAGCGCCGACGATCGGTTGTTCCCGGCCGTTTGGGTATCGCCAGCGCATCCGACTACAGGTGGACCCAGCCGGACGCATCGGTTTCTACCGCCATCAATCCCACGAGGTCATCCCGATCGACCGTTGCCTGCTCGCCGCACCACTCATCAACCACAACCTCCTGCCGGTGCCGACCCTTCCAGCGTTTATCGGGTTGGCGAGACAGAGTACGGCGGTCGAGTTTCTCTTGGACCCCGGCGATGCATCGCTCTATCTGCGTTTTCTGCTCAAACGATCGGTGAGACCAGCCGATCGGGCCGGCGCCACGGCGCTCTGCCGGAAGATCGATCATCCGGTCCGGGTGCTGCTCACCGGCGCAAACGGGAACGACACGGGACCTCTCACCGCCGATGACCGGCCGGCAGACCGCTGCCTTTCCATGGAACTCCCGGGGAACCCGCCATTACAGGTACGCTGGGAAGCCGGGGGATTCAGTCAGGTCAATTACGAGCAGAACCGGGTCCTCGTCAGCCGGGCCGTCACCCTCGCCGATGCGGCCGAGACCGACCAGGTTCTCGATCTGTTCTGCGGCATGGGCAATTTCTCGCTGCCGTTAGCCCAACGCTGCGGCGCTGTCCTGGGTATTGAGAACCAGGGCCTAGCCATCCGTCATGCTCGGCAAAACAGTGCCGACAATACGCTTATCAACGCCACCTTCAAAAAGGATGATGTCGCCTCAGCCTGTCGGCGCCTGGCCAACCGCGGCCGGCGCTTCGATATCGTTATCTGCGATCCGCCACGGCAAGGCATGCCCGGCCTGGCGCCGCTGCTGGCCCGCCTCTGCCGCCGCCGGCTCGTCTATATCTCCTGCGATCCCGCCACGCTGTGTCGCGATTGCAGCGCATTGAGCGATGCCGGTTTTACGTGGGTTTCCTGCCAGCCCATCGATATGTTTCCACAAACCCATCATATCGAAACCCTTGCCCTGCTTGAAAAGAATTGACAACCCGGGCGAATGCCGGTAAACGAATCTGAGGAGCGGAAGGGGATGGCATTGACCGATCCCCTTCCGCTCCTTTATTCCCTCTTTCAGCCGTCAGGAACATTCAATGAGTACCGACAATCAGTTTCTTGCTCAGCGCCGGGAAAAGGCAGCCGCTCTGGCCGAACTCGGCGTCAATCTGTACAGCAACAGCTTTCGGCCCGCCAATCGCATTGCGGACCTGCTGCCCCGAGGGGAGTCGTTGGCCCCGGAAGAAAAAGAAGCCGGTGGCGCCATCTACTCGGTGGCCGGCAGAATCATGGCAATGCGGCGATTCGGCAAAGCTGCGTTTTTCTGCCTGGCCGACAGCAGTGAACGTACCCAGGTGTATATTCGCAGGGATACCCTCGGCGATGAGCAGTTCGCGGCGTTTGGTAAATATGATATCGGTGACATTGTCGGTGTCAAAGGAAGCCTGATTAAGACCAAGACCGGCGAATTGTCGCTGCACGCCCGATCACTGACGATGATCTCCAAATCATTGCGGCCCTTGCCGGAGAAATGGCATGGCCTGACCGATG
>CAZSOA010000180.1:0-6584 GCA_964608305.1 uncultured Desulfofustis sp.
ACGCTTGTCTGGTATTTACGATTTCTTGATCAGCATCGTCGACGGATCGAGCAACAGGGTGGTCCCCGGTTCAACCTGACAATATGCACACTTGAGAATATCAAGATGCATCAGGGGGCCGTCCGGTCTGATTACCAGAACCACCTCGAAGAGGTCATCGATGGTGTGACACGGAGCCGGCACGCCGTCGGCACTGGTCCGATCATCCTCGCGGTGACAGACGGCAGAAAACCAGATGACCGCAATACCAAGATCAGCCATCAGAGATTTCAGGTCTTCCATCGCCTGACGGCCGTTCCCGTCAAAATCATAACCATCGATAATCAGACAATCCGGACGAAAAATCTCCTGATGAATCAAATCCTTCAGGCGTTCTTCAAGCATCGCCCGACTGAACACATTTTCCTTGAAGGTCATGATCATCCGGCGGCGTGCCACCTCGGAACGATCATCCTCGGAAAGGTCCACGACCATCTTCGACAGTATTTCATCATAGCGATCGCGTGTCTTCTCAATGGACTCACCGATGGCCACATGCAACACCCGGTTGCCTCGGAGCATCGAATCCAGTGCAATCTGAACAAGAATCGCGGTTTTACCGAGCCCGGCCCGGGCCATCACCAGCCCGAGGCTCTGGCGCCCCTCTTCCGCTTTTTTATCGAGTCCCAAAACCCGCAACGGGTTGCTGGTAATCAGATCTTCCCTGTGCATGGCAGTCAACTCCCGTAGTTGAAAAATATACCGCCCGACCTTGCCGCCGTTCACCGGCGGCTCTGTCCCCGGGGCGTCCCGGGCCTGGCCGCAGCCTGTTTGTTAGTTGTTTTTCTTTTCCTGCTCGTATTTCTTCATCAGTTCTTCGCTGATACCTTTCGGGACCTGTTTGAACGTTGCAAACTCCATCGTGAACTCCGCCTTTCCCTGGGTCAATGACCGAAGTACGGTGGAATAACCGAACATCTCTGAAAGCGGTACCTCCGCTTCGACCACGGTATAATTGCCTTCCTCGATGGTACCGATGATCATGCCACGCCGCTGGTTGAGGCTGCCCATGACGGCTCCCTGAAATTCGGACGGCCCTTCGACCGCAACCTTCATGATCGGCTCCATGATCACCGGTTTGGCCTTTTTGTAGGCATCCTTGAAGCCGCCGATGGCAGCGAGTTGAAAGGCGATATCAGAAGAGTCAACCGAGTGCGCCGCACCGTCGTTGATCACCACCCGGACCCCGGTTATGGCGGCACCGCAAAGGGTTCCCTTCTCCATGCTCTTTTGAAACCCTTTGTCGCAGGAAGGAATGTATTCCCGGGGAATCACCCCGCCGACGATCGAATCGACGAACTCGTAATCGCCTTCGGCATTCGGCTCGAGGTAGCCGGCCACCCGGCCATATTGCCCTGACCCACCGGTCTGCTTCTTGTGGGTATAGTCGAAATCGGCCCGGGCGGTAATCGTCTCCCGATACGCAACCTGGGGAGCTCCGGCCGTGACTTCGGCTTTGTATTCACGCCGCATCCGTTCGATGTAGACATCGAGATGTAATTCCCCCATGCCGGAGATGATAGTCTCCCCGGTCTCATGGTCCACATAGGTCCGAAATGTCGGATCCTCCTTGGTGAACCGGTTGAGCGCCTTGGACATGTTATTCTGGGCCTTATTGTCGACTGGAATGATAGCCAGCGAAATAACCGGCTCGGGGATGTGCATCGAACTCATCGACACCTCAATTCCGTCGGCGCAGAACGTGTCGCCGGATGCGCAGTCAATACCAAACAGTGCGACGATGTCCCCGGGTCCGCAGGACTCGATCTCTTCCATCTCGTCCGCATGCATGCGCACAAGACGGCCGATCTTGACCTTCTTGCCGGTCCGGCTGTTATACACGGTGTCACCCTTGCGCAGGGTTCCCTGATAGGTTCTGACATACGTCAATTGCCCGTAACGCCCATCTTCGAGTTTGAAAGCAAGCATGATCAGCGGATCGCTCGGCTGACTGGAAACCGGGAATTCCTGTTCGTTATTGCGCAGGTCGAGCGCAAAATTTTCAATATCGCCCGGGCATGGAAGATACGCGGCCACCGCATCGAGCAGCGGTTGAATACCTTTGTTTTTATAGGCCGAGCCGATGAACACCGGGGTGAACTCCAGAGACACCGTCCCCTTGCGCACGGCATCATAGACCAGTTGGCTATCAATCTGACCGCCCTCAAGCAGGGCCTCCATAAGCTCATCGGAAAACATGGAAAGTTCTTCCAGCAATTCCTGGCGCTTATCTTCAGCCTCATCCACCAGCTCGGCAGGGATCGCTGCTTCCCGAATCGTCTCTCCGCTGGCACCTTCAAAATAAAGGGCCTTCATCGTCACCAAGTCAATCAGCCCGACGAAGTCCGCCTCCAGGCCGATCGGCATTTGCATCAAGCGAGCATTGAGATCAAGTTTCTCACGCAACTGCATGGCTACGCGCTCGGGATTGGCGCCGGTGCGATCGCACTTGTTGACAAACGCGATGCGCGGGACCCGATAACGAGTCATCTGCCGGTTGACGGTAATCGATTGCGACTGCACACCGCCCACTGAACACAGGACAAGAATGGCGCCGTCCAACACCCGAAGCGCCCGCTCGACCTCGATGGTGAAGTCCACATGGCCGGGTGTGTCGATGATATTGATATCGACATCTTTCCAGGAAGCATACGTGGCTGCCGACTGGATGGTGATGCCGCGCTCTTTCTCCAACTCCATGGAATCCATTTTCGCGCCGACACCATCCTTGCCACGTACTTCATGAATGGCGTGAATACGGTTGGTATAGAACAGAATCCGCTCGGTTAAGGTGGTTTTACCCGAATCGATGTGGGCACTGATACCGATATTGCGAACCTTTGATAAATCTCTAGCCATGGGTACTATCCTCTCCCAGTTATCCTTCACAGCGGCTGATCGATCATCCTCCCGGCACTACCCGGAAGAAACGGAAAAAAGAAAGGAGTTACAGGATGCTGTAACCCCTTGCCTTGCTTATTTCTGGCAGCCTCGGCAGAGATCGACGCGCGCGCCGATCTCATCTCGTAAATACGAAAACCAATAATTTTACCAATGAGCCCGAAATTGTCAATAAATATTTTCCAAATCCCGCTTCGAGAATCTGCGAGGAACGGACTCCATCCACCGTCGCCCGCTCGTGCCGGGAAACGGCAGTCGTGGCGCCCTGCCAATAAATCACGGTATAACGAGAATACAATCTCATCGAGACCATGCGCGAATCACTTGCAATCCACCAGGCAATGGTTAGCATGGGGAGCAGACAGCACCATGGCGCTGATGCGCTCTACCCCATTTCCCTCAAAGGAGTCAGCCATCATGTTTATCGATCTGTTGCGTTCACGAAGAAGTATTCGACAATTCCGGAAGAAAGTGGTCGAGCAGGAAAAGATCGACCTGTTGATTGAAGCGGCTTTGCGTTCACCATCCTCACGCGGGTTCAACCCATGGGAGTTCATCTTTGTCACCGACCCGAAAACACTTGAACAATTGGCTCAATCCAAGAGCCACGGTTCATCGTTTCTGAAAAACGCGGCACTGGCAGTTGCCGTTTGTGCCGACCCGAGCAGGTCTGACGTCTGGATCGAAGACACGTCCATCGCTTCGATCATTCTGCACCTGACCGCAGCCGACCTCGGCCTCGGCAGCTGCTGGGTACAGATTAGAAAACGGGAACACGACGACCACCGTGCAGCAGAAGACTACGTCAAAGAGGTACTAGCGGTGGACCCGTCGATGGTGGTGGAAGCAATTATCGGCATCGGCTACCCGGCAGAAGAAAAACCGGGACACGACCGAAGCGCCCTACTTGACGAAAAAATTTCGTTTGAGCGTTACGGGAAGAAACGATAAGGGCTGTCAGGAAGTTTTATCGATCTGCTGCATATCCGAGATAATCTCGGATATGTCTTTCTTTTTTTTCTGAAAGATCCTGGCCAGTTCATCGGCACTGGACGGCAGTTCGCCCTCGGCCTGGTATATCTCAAGCAATTCGTTGTAATATTTATAAAAGAACAGAAACAAATCTTGACTGCACGCCTCGGAAAACTGATTGGTAATCACTTTTTTCAGTTTGCCGTCCTTGTCCATCACCATCTTGGTGATCTGAAACGGTTCCAGAGCCCGCTGATAGAGCTTCGTAATGTGTTCAACATCGCTTGAACCCTGCAGATCAAAAAATTCTTCCTGAAAAACAGCAATGGCCGAATAGGCGAAGCGGGTGATCTTATTTTGATCAAATACCTTCTCCGCTTTGCTTAAAGCACTTTCAAAAAATCCCCGAGCAGTCGTGCTGTCCTTGAGGATCTGGTCACGCAACTCGCTGATTCGTTTGCGGATGACCCGTTCGATATCGTGCTCGCGATCACGCACCTCGGCCTCGCGCCGCTCCATCTCGCGGATCTGCCGGAGCAGGTCCTCGTTGAAGTCGCGGAGCGCAAGTTTCATGATGGTCACATCGAAATAGCGCTGCAACTCCTGGCCGATCCTGGTTATGGTGGCAATTTCTTCAGCCTGGTCCATTTCCAGCTCGGACATGAACTCACCATCGAGGTGGTCGGTTACGTCGGAAACCCGATCGCGATCGTTGATCAGGACTTGCGCCGCCTGCTTGGCGGCGGCGGTGACGTTATATGCCACCATGCCGACGATCTTTCGAATCCGATCATTGTCGGAAGCCAGATAATTGCTGACCGTCTCCGCTCCAGGCAGGATCTCGGGATTGTCCATGGCGTTTCAAAACTCTTTCAGATTCCAGGCACAGCCCGGCAAGGACGCAGGCCTGCTCCCCGCCCATTGACCGCTGTTGCAAAACAACCTGGCCGGCGGGCCCAATATCCCGGAATGATGGTCGATCAGCAATTCCATGTCAAGCGAATACCGCATGGGCCGCCAGTCGTCGGCACTGGCCGCCACCGCCGGCGGGTTGCTCCCCGGTTGCCGCCGCCATTTTTTTCGTTCTGCGCGATATTCGTGCTTATCGTCTTGACCATAGCCCACGGCGCCGCCAGCTTGCCGACACCTTCCGTTCATCACGAAGTTCGCCATGGAGCGGCCCGTCCAATGCCTCAGGGAGGCAGAAGATATCCCGATGTCCATTTTCAATCTGGAGGATTCTTATGGAACTCAAGGGTAAGAAAGTTGCGATTCTCGCCGAGGACATGTTTAACATCTATGAACTCTGGTACCCCTACTACCGCTTGAAAGAAGCCGGTGCCGAAGTGGTTGTGGTCGGTTCCGGACGCAAACCGTCATTTACCGGGAAACCTGCCACCGAAGTAACCGCCGACGTCAGCGCTGACCAGATTGCCGCCGCCGACATCGACGGCGTTATCGTCCCCGGCGGTTATGCTCCGGATATGATGCGCCGCTACCCGGCCATGCTCAAGCTGGTCGCCGATTGCGACCGGGCCGGCAAGCTGGTGGCTGCCATCTGTCACGCCGGCTGGGTGCTGGCCTCGGCCGGTATCGTCAACGGCCGTGCCGTAACTTCCTTTTTTGCCATCAAAGATGATCTGATCCATGCCGGAGCCAACTGGCGTGACGAAGCGGTAGTCGTCGACGGCAATCTGGTAACCAGCAGGACCCCTGACGACCTGCCGGCATTTATGCCGGCCATCATCGCAGTCCTCAAAAAATAGCCTTACCGCCCCACTGACTGGTCGGTCGTTCGGGACACCCTCCATGCGGCACACCGGATGGCCGACCGTCACCGCTTCTCCTTCAAAAGGAGCGGTTTTCTTCTCGCAAACACCAGTATCTGATTGACATCCCTCCGGTAGTGTGGGAAAAAATTGCTGTTGCCCAGTCGCATGAGTACGATCCCGGGATATCGTCCGAGATCCACTTTCATTCAATTTCTCTCTGGAGGGAACGGTACCATGACTGCAGAAATCATCAGCGGAACTGAGATCAGCAAGGCCATCCTCGCGGAAATCAAACAGGAAGTGGCGGAAATGAAGGAAAAAACCGGCAAGGTCCCGGGCCTGGTGACTATTCTCATCGGTGAAAATCCCGCCTCCGTCAGTTATGTCACCCTCAAGGTCAGAACCGCACTGGATCTCGGCTTCAACGAGATTCAGGATAACCAGCCGGCCGATATCTCAGAGGCCGACCTGTTAGCGTTGATCGATAGATATAACAACGATCCGGCAATACACGGCATCCTGGTACAACTTCCCCTTCCCAAGCACATCGACGAGAAAAAGGTGCTCAACGCCATTGATCCCGACAAGGATGTCGATGCATTCCACCCGGTCAATGTCGGTCGCTTGATGATCGGTGGAGATGAGGTCCGTTTTCTACCCTGTACGCCCGCCGGCATCCAGGAACTGATCGTCCGCTCCGGAACCGAAACCAAGGGCGCGGAAGTCGTCGTGGTCGGCCGTTCAAATATCGTTGGGAAACCGATCGCAATGATGATGGCCCAGAAAGGTATCGGTGCGAACAGCACGGTCACCATCGTTCATACCGGCACAAAAGATCTTGCCGCACACTGCAAGCGGGCCGATATCCTGATTGTGGCCGCCGGCGTGCCGGATCTGGTC
>CAZSOA010000181.1:0-6544 GCA_964608305.1 uncultured Desulfofustis sp.
TCCCCGACACGCCGCACTTCAGACGTCAGCCCAGAGACCGTCTCCCAGCCTCGCCCCAGCAAGACAAACAAGACAAAAAAGAGGCCGGCCGGCACCAGCAGCGCCATGAAATAGTCGGCCAGCAACCCGACGCCAAGGCTTACGCCAACCCCAAGCCAGGCCGAAGCACGACCCTCGACGGCGGCTCGATAGAAAAAGTAGAGAAATGCCGCCCAGCCGGCGTGCAATGGCCCATCCGGCGTCATGATCAAACCGATGCCGACGTAATACGGCAAAACGGCGATGAGCACAACGGCACCAAGGGCGGCTGTCCGGTCGAAAACCCGAGCCGCCAGCCGATAGACAAAAAAGGCGGTGATGAACCAGCAGAAGAAAGCAGCGATCCGGACACCGAATTCGGTCGTCCCGAACAACCAGGTGCCAAGACCGATCAACAGCGCAATCAACGGCGGTTCATCGAGATAGCTCAACGACGGGTGTTGGGCGAAATTCCAGTAATAGGCCTCCTGCTCCATCAGTTCCGGCAAGCCGAGAAAAATCAGACGCAATAAAACCATGGCGCAGATGACACCGACGGCGCCAATGCGCAAGCGAACCCGAACCGGCAGGTCGGGAAACCGAGAGCGGCAGACGATCAGCAGCGGAATCAGCACGCTCAAACCGGCCACGATCGCGCCGGGAAGCAAGGCCCAGAAAGGATCCTGCGGCCGCAGTTGATTCATCCAGGCGCCGATGCCGGCTTGGCTGGTTGCTGCCCAGACCAGGCCGCTGATCAACGCGACAACCTGCAACCCGCTCAACTCTCGGCGCGGGCGCGGATCACCGGGCAACACCTGCAGCAGCCCGAGCAACGCCAGCCAGGTTCCGGTCAACCCTCCCCACTGTGCCGGAACCAGATCCAAACCGCCACGCAGCAAAAGGATCGTCAGCAACAGGTTGATGGCGATCCCGAGCATCCCGAGCATGCCGACCGAAAACGGGTGATAGAGAGAGCCGGTAAGACCGCCGAGTTGTACCAGCTGGCTCAGGTAATCGAAGACCACCTGCTTGTTCATCTTCGAAAAACCCTTGAACCGATTATTGAAGATGATCGGAATCTCCCGTACCCGAAACCCGTCCTCGGCAGTGGCCAACAGTTCGAGGCCAATTTTGAATCCCGGCACATCGGGCCGGATCGAGGCGAGGCGCTGCCGATCGGTGGCGAAAAACCCGGCCATGGGGTCGTTGACTGCGGTATAAAACCGCGCCGGCACGCTTGCCACGAGCGAAGCGACCTTCCGGGCAAGAGGCCACTGGGGTGTTGCGCCATCTTCGACATACCGGCTGCCGATCACCATATCGTGGGTGCCGGCAAGCAGCGGTTGCAGCAATTCGGGGATTGCTTCCGGAGGATGACTGAGGTCGGCGTCCATGACCACCACCGTATCATAGCGGGCGCCCCGGGCGCCTTCCCGCACCGCACCTGCCAGACACCCTTTGCCGTCGCGGCAGATCAGCCGCACTGCCGCCTGGTCGGACAAGCCGCGAATCCGGTCGCGCGTCTTGTCGGTGGAACTGTCGTCGACAAATATGATCTCGCGGTCAAGCCCTTGCGGCAGCGTCACCCGACAAAGTGCCGCAACCAGAGTATCGATATTTTCTTCTTCGTTCCGGGTGGGAATGATGATGGATACGCCGGGCATAAACGAGATCTCTATCGCTCCGATCGCTTTTCAGCGGTCGTAATCTGTAACGGGAACCTTGAAAAATTGCCATTTGGCCCAATCTCATCGTTGCGCAATCAAATTTTATCCTCGGAATATCATGTATATGCCTGCGGTAAAATTTTCTTGCGCGCCTCGATCTTGAACGAAATTTCGAATTTTTCAAGGCCCCCTAATGTCTTTGCAGCAAAGAACCGCGCACCTGCGAGCGGTTTGGCATCATCGTACCGTTCTACCGGAGCCGATGGTTACCGCTGTATATAGCACAGCATACCAGAATCAACAATGATTCGCAGCAGATGTCGCCCATCACCCGCTACCGCGCGAAAACCTCGCCGTCTGCCACCCGCAGTCTTCTGCGTGGCCGAAACGCCATACTGCGCGCTTGCTTTTTGCCGGTCGAGCCGATAGAATCCGCCAGTCAGCATCAAGCAGCACCGCGAAACCGCACCCCGGACACGACCGGCAGGTTCGCACATACCACCAGAGCGAAACCGGTCTGCAGGGAAAGGGATGAATGGATCCCGGGAGAAAGCCATGACCTATCGACACCTCATTGGAGCGCTGCTTGCCGGCGTTCTCATCGCGTCCGCTTCGCCGGCAGCCAGTGAAACCGACTGCCTCTCCTGCCATCGCGAGGACAACAGCGGCCTCTACCTGCAATGGAAACATTCCGCCCACGGTCAAAACGACGTTGGCTGCATCGACTGTCACGGCGCTTCAGCCGAGGAACCGGACGCCTTCGAACATCACGGCGCCTTTGTCGCGACGCTGGTTACGCCAAAGGATTGCGGCGTCTGTCATCAACAGGAAGCGCAGGAGGTTATGGATTCCTACCATGCCCAGGCCGGCGAGATTCTTTCATCCGGCGATGCCTATCTCGCTCACGCCGCCGCCGGCCATCCGGTGGTCATTGTCGGATGTGAGGCCTGTCACGGCGCGACGATCAAGATCGACCCCGCCCGGCCGAACAAACTCTCCCGGGAGACCTGGCCGAACAGCGGTATCGGCAGGATCAATCCGGATGGCTCGAAGGGATCGTGCAATGCCTGTCATTCACGTCACTCGTTTTCCAAATATCAGGCACGGCAACCGGAAAATTGCGGCAAATGCCATCTCGGCCCCGATCATCCGCAAAAGGAGATCTACGAAGCATCCAAACACGGCATCGCCTATCGTGGGTTTCGTGAGCAGTTGAATATGAACAAGGATTCATGGGTGGTCGGCGAGGACTACTACGAGGCGCCGACCTGCACCACCTGCCATATGTCGGCCTCACCGAGCCAGCCGGTGACCCATGATGTCGGCGATCGGATATCATGGACCCTGCGCCCGGTTATGGGCAAGCTGAAAACCGATGCGGCCAAGAAGCGCGGCGCCATGCAACAGGTCTGCAGCGCCTGTCATCAACAAAACTTCGTTGACGGCCACTATTATCAATTCGACGCGGTGGTCAACCTGTACAACCAGAAATTCGCCAAGCCGGCCACCGACATCATGATCATGATCAAGGATCAGGGGCTGCTCGCCAGGAATGCCTCATTTGCCAATGAAATAGAATGGGACTACTACCACCTCTGGCACCATGAAGGGCGCCGTGCCCGCATGGGAGCAGCCATGATGGCCCCCGATTACGCCTGGTGGCACGGGATGTTCGAGGTTGCGCACACTTTTTATTTTTCCTTTCTGCCAAAAGCGCGCAGCTACGACAATCAGGCGGTGAACAGCTACATTGATGCCCTGCTGGCCAACGATCCGATGCACACCTGGCTTTCCAGCAATACTGACGCAATCAAAAGCACCATCAAGTCCGGCCAGTTGCAGAAAATCTACGCACCGCTGTTTCAGCAGGAACTAAAATAGCCGGCCGGCTCCGGACCGGCCCCGGATCTTGCCGCCTTCGCCAGGCGAGCCCGACCCATCGCCCGCCGGTACCGGGGAGCGGTAGGTCGTTTCGTTTTGCCTGCCGCCGTCATTGGTTTACAAACGAAACGATCTGCTCTACAATCAGGGCAGTTCTTAGCTATTCCCCTCTCTCCACGACAATCAACGCGCCGCCTCGATCGGCTTTGCCGGTGGGCGACCGCGCGCTAACCGGCGAGGTAGCTCATGAGTTCCTATTACAGCGATCCGGATCCTCAGGAAACACGTGACTGGTTGGCATCGCTCGACGGCATCATCGAACATGAAGGAAAGGAAAAAGCCGACTTCCTGCTCCAGGAGTTGACGGCACGGGCACGGGCCCGCGGTGTCCGCACCTCTCCCGGCATCGTCACGCCGTATTGCAACACCATTGCGCCCGATCAGGAAGAGCCGTTCCCGGAGGACTCGGTTACCGCCCGCAATGTTGCCGCTTATGTGCGGTGGAACGCAATGGCCATGGTGGCCCGGGCCAATCGCGACGGAAAAGGGCTGGGCGGTCATATTGCCACCTATTCCTCGGTATCGGCGATTTACGAGGTGGGCTTCAATTGGTTTTTCCGCGGCCCGGACGCCCCCGGTGGGGCCGATCTCATCTATTTTCAGGGCCACAGCTCACCGGGCATCTACGCCCGGGCCTTTGTTGAGGGACGGCTGAGCGAAGAACAGCTCGATCATTTTCGCCGAGAAATCGACGGGCGCGGGCTTTCGAGCTATCCGCACCCGTGGCTGATGCCCGATTTCTGGGAATTTCCAACGGTCTCAATGGGACTTGGGCCGATGCTCGCCATCTACCAGGCGCGCTTTATCCGCTATCTGGACCGGCGCACCATCAAACCGGCCGGAGATCGCAAGGTCTGGTTCTTCATGGGGGACGGCGAGTCCGACGAACCGGAATCGCTCGGCGCCCTGCCGGTTGCCGCCCGGGAGCAGCTCGACAACCTGATCTTCGTCGTCAACTGCAATCTGCAGCGCTTGGACGGCCCGGTCCGGGGCAACGGAAAGATCATCCAGGAACTGGAAGGCCGGTTACGCGGCGCCGGCTGGCACGTGATCAAGGTTATCTGGGGGAGCGAGTGGGATAAAATCCTCGCCCGCGACCGTGAAGGACGGCTGATTGCCAAATTCGGCGAGATGGTCGACGGCGACTTCCAGACCATCCGCGCCCGCGGCCCCGCCTACCTGCGAGAAAAGGTGTTCGGTGACGATCCACAGCTGCGGGCTCTGGTGGAGGATATCAGCGACAACGAACTCTGGCAGATGACGCGCGGCGGCCACGACCCGCGCAAGATCTACGCCGCCTTTACCGCCGCCGTCAACCATCGGGGCCAGCCGACGGTCATTCTCGTCAAGACCATCAAAGGGTTCGGCATGGGCCAGGCAGGCGAGTCGGTTATGGTGGCGCACAACGTCAAGAAAATGGATCAGCAGTCGCTGCAGGCGTTCCGCGATCGCTTCCATGTACCGCTGCCGGACGAAGCCCTGGTCGAGCTGCCGTTTATCAAGCCGCCGGCAGACAGTCCGGAGGCGCGGTTCCTGCAGGAGCGACGGAAGGCCATGGGCGGCCCGGTACCTTCCCGCAGCACCGACCAGACCGTCATTGAAATCCCCGCCTTGCAAACCTTTGGCGGGCTGCTCGAATCGTCCGGCAAGCGGGAAATTTCGACGACCATGGCCTTTGTCCGATTGCTCAGCGCTCTGGTCAAGGACAAAGCCATCGGCAACCGGGTGGTGCCGATTGTTCCCGACGAAGCGCGGACGTTCGGTATGGAGGGCCTGTTCCGGCAGCTCGGCATCTACGCCCCGACCGGTCAGCTTTACGAACCGCAGGACTCGGAAACGGTGGCCTGGTACCGCGAGGATCCGACCGGCCAGATCCTCGAGGAGGGCATCACCGAGGCGGGCGCCATATCGTCCTGGACGGCTGCCGGCACCTCCTATGCCACCCATGGCGAGCCAATGATCCCGTTTTATATTTTTTATTCGATCTTCGGATTCCAGCGCATCGGCGATCAACTCTGGGCCGCCGGCGACGCCAAGGTGCGCGGATTTCTGCTCGGCGCCACCTCCGGGCGCACGACGCTCAACGGCGAAGGGTTGCAGCACCAAGACGGCCACGGCCTGCTGTTCGCCGCCGCCTACCCGACCTGCCGAGCTTACGATCCGACCTTCGCCTACGAGGTGGCGGTACTCATTCAACGGGGCATGGAGCGGATGTATCACGACGGTGAGGATGTTTTCTACTATATCACGCTGCTCAACGAAAACTACACGCATCCGGCAATGCCCGCGGGAGTCGAAGACGGTATTGAACGGGGGATGTACTTGTTTAAAAAAGCCGAATCAGACAAGGCCGCCGTGCAGCTGATGGGTTCCGGGGCCATGCTGCGGGAAGTCATCGCTGCCGCCGCGCTGCTGCGCACCGATTTTTCCATCGACAGCAACGTCTGGAGTGTGCCCGGCATCAACCAACTGCACCGCGATGGCCTGATCACCGAGGACTACAACCGGACCCACCCCGACCAGGAGCGAAGACGGTGCTATGTCGAGCAGCTGCTCGCCGATGAGCAGGGGCCGGTGATTATCAGTACCGATTACGTTGCCGCCTATGCCGAGCAGATCAGGCGGCTCATCCCGCAGCCGGTCACCATCCTCGGCACCGACGGTTTCGGCCGCAGCGACACCCGGGAACGACTGCGCAGCTTTTTCAAGGTCGACCGTTTCCATATTGTTGTCGCCGCACTGCATGCCCTGGCGCAAACCGGCGTGATCGAACAGGCCATGGTGACCTCGGCACTGCAGAGGTACGACGTCGACCCGGATGCCCCGCATCCGTTGACTCGATAAAACCCCATGACAAGAGGGTGCCTTGAAAAATTCGAAATTTCGTTCAAGATCGAGGCGCGCAAGAAAATTTTACC
>CAZSOA010000182.1:0-6537 GCA_964608305.1 uncultured Desulfofustis sp.
ACCGCATCGATTCGAATCATATTCGATGCGCGGGGTCGTTTCCGGCTATACCGATGGGGCGGTTGTCATGGTGCCCAACTCCATCGAAGGCGTGGCCGACTATGACGCCGCAGTAAAAACACTCAGCATTGCACCGTATTCGCTTGAAGGAACGGTAGCCGCCTATGACCCCGATACCGGCCTTGTCTCGTTGACGGTGGCGAGCGACGATGTCCATGGGCCGGAGGGCCGGTCGTCGGATAGCTGGGATGTTTGGAAACCGGTGAACGGCAGTTTTGGAAAAAGCTCTGATACCATCTCGTTCGGTGGTTCGAGCACCATCAGTTTTTCCGTGGAACCGGTCGGGCTATGGATCGAGGTCGGTGACACCTTGCGGTTGCAGACGAATATGCCCGTGGGGCGCCTCGGTGAGACGTTCAATCTCTGGGATGTTCAGTGCATCGGCGGCGCCTCGGCCTCCGGCAAGGTCTCCGGGATCAATATGGCAATCGGCAACTCGACCGCCGAGACCTTTGCATTTGAAGCCCTGTCCGGTGATTTTGATGGATGCACGGCGGTTCGCCTCGCCAGTTACGATATGCAAGGACCGGAAGGGGGCACCTATGGATCATGGAAGGTCGCCAACCTGGAGACCGTGCACGGTCGAGGAACCAGTTCGACGACGATGACCATTGCCAACTCCGGAACGAAAAACTTTCAGGTTGACCCGACTGATGCCTGGCTCCAGACCGGTGATCGGATCAGCGTCTCGAACAACAGCTTTACCACCGCCGAACTCTACGAAATCAGTTACCTGTGGAACGCCCGGGAGGAGTTGTATCTGAACCTGCCCGATTCGACACTGCGAACCAACCGCATCTACGGGACGAACGCTGCAAGCGGGACGACAACGGCGGTCGGCGGTCGCTATATCACCACCTGGGTGGACACCAACCTCAATGGGGATGTCGATGCTGGTGAATACCGGTCCTTTGAAGCGGACATGTTTACCGGAACAAATGCGGTCAAACACGGCTTCTTCGACGTCGACTCCGTTGCGGAAGCGACGGCCGTGGTTGATTATATCCGTGGCATTGAAGTACCCGGCAGCCGGAACCGCACCATCCGCTATGCCCCGAATGACGGCTCCGAGCAGGTGATGCGGCTTGGCGATATCATCAACTCGACACCGACCGTGGTCGGCTCACCGCAGGAGGCCTTCAACGTTCTGTATAAGGATGCATCCTATGCCGAGTTCAGAAGGATGTACCAGAACCGGCGGGTCATGATCTATGCCGGCGGCAATGACGGCCTTTTTCATGCGTTCAACGGCGGTTTCTACCAGACAACCCAGGTTGGCGGCGTCAATACCATCGAGTACTCGCGCGCCGGCCGGAACGCGGCCACCGGCGCCCCGGCGGTGGAGCATCCGCTCGGCGGAGAGATGTGGGCCTATGCGCCGTATAACCTGCTCTCGCATCTCAAGTGGTTGAAAGACCCGGACTATGCCGCGAGCCACGTGTACTACATGGACGGCAAGGCGCGGGTGTTTGACGCCAATATTTTCCCAGCCGACGGGGATCATCCGAACGGCTGGGGGACCGTGCTCGTGGTCGGCATGAATCTCGGCGGCGGCGTGATGAATGTGGATACCAATTCCGATGACGATCTGGGCAATGCCGATAATGTCGATCTTCGTTCTGCATACCTGGTTTTCGATATCACCAACCCGGAGAACGAGCCGGTGCTGCTTGGTGAGATCCCGATGCCGGATTACAGTTTCACGACCGTCTACCCGGCGGTGGTGGCGTTCCGTGATGCCGAAACCGACAGTGCACAGGTCTCCTGCAGCGATTCCGCGGCAAACTGCATCAATAAGTGGTACCTGCTGTTCGGCAACGGACCGAACGATCACACCTCCTATTCGAGTGATCAGAACGCGAAAATGTATTTGTTCGATCTCGCTCAGTTGACGGTAGGCCCTTATAATTCGCCCGGGGTGGGGGAAATTGTTCTGGATTCGGCATCGTCTGACCCGCGCTGCTCGGTCAGCGACCTGACGCCGAAGACCACCATCATCACCTGTGATACGCGGGTCGCCAACACCTTCATGGGGACCCCGGTGGTGGTTGACTGGGATCTCGATTTCTATGCCGACTCTTCCTATTTCGGCCTGGTCGGCGATGCCAATGCGACAACCGGCAGGGTGATGAAGGTCGATCACGGAAACGACCATAGTCCGTCGTACTGGATTCCTCCGACAACCTTTTTCGCCGGTGACCGGCCGGTGTTCGGTCAACCGACTCCGGCTCTTGATAACCGGGGCCAGAAATGGCTTTTCTTCGGTTCCGGCCGATATTTTGTCAATGCCGACAAGACCAGCACCGCCACCCAGAGCCTGTTCGGGGTCAAGGACCACGAACTGGGTATCGAGGTGGTGCCGTCTCAGTTGCTTGATGTGACCAATGTCGAGGTATTCACCGACCGGACCCTCAATGCTCCGCTGGCCACGTTGCCGGGCGATCCGTTCCATGCCCAGACGTCGCTGACGACATTTGATGAGATAGAACAGTACATGGATGAGGAAGACGACTCAGTGAAAAACGGCCCGATGGGCTGGAAGCTGGATCTGCCGCCGATTGTCGGCGTCGCCGGGGAGGCTCCGGCAACCAGGAATACGACGCGCTCCTCATTGCTGGGCGGCATTCTTTTCAGCTCCGTTTTTCAGCCGAGTCTTGATCCGTGTGCGGGTGAAGGGTTGAGCCGGATGTACGGCCTCTACTATAAAACCGGTACCGCCCATCCGGGCCCGACCGTTTTCGGCACGTCTATGGTGACCGTCGACGGCGAGTTGAAGTTCCGCTCCCTGAAATACCTCGATGTGGGCCGTGGTGTCGCTACGGCGCCGGCAATTCATTCAGGGGCGGGAACCGGCGCCAGCGGTGTCAGCGTCTTTACTCAGCTGTCCTCCGGTGATGTCGTTCGGATCGAGGCGGAGACCGATTCGGTTCGGACAGGAAAGACGTCGTGGATTGATACGTGCAGATGATTGCCGGATAACAAAAAAGCCGGTCACGGTACGAGAGAGCCGTGGCCGGCTTTTCGTTACACCACTTCAAAGCCGATTTTGGTTATTGCCGCCCTGATTTTCCCTGCATCAACAGTACCCCGGTAGCGGGCTTCCCCTTTCGCCAGATCGACGTGGATGTCGGATAACTCCGGCAGCCCTTGCAGTGCCTTGGTTACCGAGGCCACGCAGTGCTGGCAACTCATTCCCTTGATCTTGATGGTTGTTGGCATTGGTTGCTCCTGTTGGCATACGTCTCAATGATGTACATTGTGTTGGTGTACCGACAAGGTAGTGTGGGTGCTCGTAATGGTCAAGAGCGGAGGATACAAGACTGATGGATATGACGGAGAGGCGGTTTTCGGTCAGCGGCATGCATTGCGCCGCCTGCTCGAGCCGGATCGAGAAGGTGGTTTCGCAGTTGGACGGGGTTGCTGAGGCGCGGGTCAACTTGGCCACCGAGCAGATGGTGTTGCGTTACGATCCGGCGGTTGTCGATACGGCAGCGGTGGTTGAGCGGGTTGGCGAGCTGGGGTTCGGGCTGGTCGAGGAGCGGGCCGGGCAGCAGTCGGTGCGTTTTGCCATTACCGGCATGCATTGCGCGTCGTGCTCGGCCCGGATCGAAAAGGTGCTGCGCGGGCTTGACGGGGTCAGTAGTGCCGAGGTCAACCTGGCCACCGAACGGGCGGAGGTGTCCTATGATGGGCGGCTCGTATCGGTTAGGGCCTTGCGCGAGGCGATCGAGGGGCTCGGGTTCGGCGCGGAGCGCAGCAGCGGCTCGACGGACGAGTTCTCGCGCCGCCGTGATGCGGCCATGGCAGCGCTTGCGGCGATGAAAAAGCGGCTGATTATCATGCTTGTGTTTGCCGGGCTGCTCTTTATCGTCTCCATGGGGGAGATGGTCGGACTGCCGCTGCCGAACCCGATCAACCCGCATCACTCGCCGTTTTCGTTTGCGTTGCTCCAGTTTGTCCTCGTGCTGCCGGTGATGGTGCTGGGGCGGCGGTTTTTTCTTGATGGTCTGCCGGCCCTGTGGCGGCGGGCGCCGAATATGGACTCGCTGATCGCCGTCGGAACCGGGGCGGCCTTTATCTACTCGACCTGGGGCTTGATAGAAATCGGGCTGGGGATCGATGTGCACGAGCGGGTCATGGATCTGTATTTCGAGTCGGCCGGGGTGATCATCGCGCTGGTCTCGCTCGGCAAGTTTCTTGAGAGCCGCTCCAAACTCCATACCTCCGATGCCATTTCGCAACTGCTGCAGCTGACCCCGGAAACGGCAACCGTGCTTGACGGCGAGCAGCAGCGCACGATCGGGGTCGACGAGATCGAGGTCGGCGATCTGCTGCTGATCCGGCCCGGCGAGCGGGTGCCGGTGGATGGGGTGGTGGTCGGCGGTTCCGGCAGCGTTGACGAGTCGATGCTCACCGGCGAGAGCCTGCCGGTGGAAAAGGCCGAGGGGGACCGGGTTTTCGGCGGTACCCTGAATCAGACCGGGGCGCTGCGGGTAAAAACCGAGACCACCGGTGAGAACACGGTGCTCGCCCGAATTATCAGGACCGTGCAGGAGGCCCAGGGCTCGAAAGCGCCGATCGCGTCGCTGGCGGATCGGATCAGTTTGTATTTCGTGCCGATCGTGATCGTTATTGCAATCGGTTCCGGCCTCGCCTGGTTCTTCTTTGGCGGTGCCGAGTTTTCGCTGGCGCTGCGCTTTTTCATTGCCGTGCTGGTCATCGCCTGCCCGTGCGCGCTCGGGCTGGCGACGCCGACCTCGATCATGGTCGGTACCGGCCGCGGCGCCCAGCTCGGGGTGCTGATCAAGCATGGCGGTGCATTACAGACGGCGGAGGCTATCACCGGCATCGTCTTTGACAAGACCGGCACGCTCACCCACGGCCGCCCGGAGGTGACCGATTTTTCGGTTCCGGCGGACGGCCTGACGGAACCGGAGGTGCTGCGGCTGGCGGCGTCGCTGGAGCAGGTCTCCGAGCATCCGCTGGCGACTGCCATTGTGCGGCATGCTGCTGACAAAAATTGTCAACTGGTGCAGCCGGAGCGGTTCGAACCGCTGGCCGGGGCCGGGGTTGTCGGCACGGTGGACGGGCGTGCGGTGTTGATCGGCAACCGGAAGCTGCTCGATCAGCGCGGTATTGTCGTACCTGATGCGGCAGCGGGGGATGATGCGTTGTCGGCCGCCGGCAAGACGGTGCTGTTTATCGCTGTTGATGATGTTTTTGCCGGTCTGGTCGCCCTGGCCGATACGCTCAAGGAGGGGGTTCCCGCGGCGGTCGGTACGCTGCGGAAGATGGGCGTGGACGTGGTAATGCTGACCGGCGACCATCCGGTCACTGCCAGAGCGATTGCCGATCAGGCCGGGATCGACGCGGTTATCGCCGGCGTCCTGCCGGAGGACAAACAGCGCACCATTGAGGAGTTGCAGCAGAAGGGCGGTGTCGTGGCGATGGTCGGCGACGGGATCAACGACGCCCCGGCGCTGGCCCAGGCCGATGTCGGCATCGTCATGGGTTCGGGCACCGATATTGCCATCGAGTCCGGCGATATCGTGCTGATGAAGAGCACGCTGGCCAGCGTGATCACCGGTATCGAGCTGTCCCGGGCGGTGATGAAAAATATCCGGCAGAATCTGTTCTGGGCGTTTATCTACAACATCATCGGGATTCCGGTGGCGGCGGGCCTGCTCTACCTGTTCGGCGGGCCGACGCTCAATCCGATGCTGGCCGGTGCGGCGATGGCCCTGTCTTCGGTTTCGGTGGTCAGCAACGCCTTACGACTGCGCTTTTTTCAGGCCTGAGCGCGCGTTGGCGGAAGCTCTTTTGCCTTGACTTTTTCGTCTGCTCCTATATATATAAGCCTTCATAAATGAATAGTGGTTCAGGCTGTTCAGGGTATGCCGGAAGGGCATGCCGGGGCTTGTCTTGTCTTACGTTGCCGGGACGCTGTGGGCGGACCGGCTCTATCATTTCAATACATTTTAGAGAGGAATGTTATGTCGAAATTAGTTGCTCCCCACGGTGGAAAAGGTCTGGTATGCGCCCTGCTGGAAGGCGCCGCGCGTGATGCGGAACTGAAAAAAGCCGCCGGCCTGAAGCAGATCGAGATTTCCGCCCGCGCCAAAGGCGACCTGATCATGATGGGCATCGGCGGTTTCAGCCCGCTGACCGGTTTCATGAAAAAAGCCGACTGGAAAGGCGTTTGTGAGAATTTCCAGATGGCCGACGGCACCTTCTGGCCGGTACCGATCACCCTCGATGTTGCCGCCGCCGATGCCGCCGGTATCAAAGAAGGCGATGAGATCGCCCTGGTTCGCAAAGGCGAGACCTTTGCGACGATGAAGGTCGAAGAGAAGTACGAGATGACCGATTCCGACAAGAAGTGGGAGTGTGAGAAGGTATTTCGCGGTGAAGGCGAAGACTCGATCGGCGACAAGTTCTGGCAGGTAGCCATGGATGACCATCCCGGCGTGCAGATGG
>CAZSOA010000183.1:0-6488 GCA_964608305.1 uncultured Desulfofustis sp.
CAAGGTTGTCCAGAGCCCCACGCCGAGCGGCAGCGAGACCATGACGAAACCGATCAGCACCAGATTGAGAAAGGTTCGAGGTCTGAACACCTTCATACCTGCCACCATTCTGCTGCCCTATCTGCAATGAAACGTCGCGGGTGCTGCGCACCCGTGACGTTACCCGGTAACCATCTCCTTGAGTGCCTCTGCCAGTCGACCGATCCCCTCTTCGATCACCGGCTTGTCGACGCAGGAGAAGTTGAGGCGAAAGCTCGACGGTTGTCCCGTACGCGTGTAAAACGGATCACCCGGGACAAACACCACCTTCCGGGATACCGCGCGCTCAAACAAATCCATGGCACGCAAACCCGCCGGCAGGTTGCCCCAGATAAACATCCCGCCATCCGGCCGGGTGCAGGTCACCGATGGCGGAAAGTGCCGCTCGATGGCGGCGATCATCGCCCGGCATTGATTCCCGTACGCGTCGACAATCGTTTTGATATGCTGCTCCAGATCATTATCCTGAAGGAACCGCAATAAAATGTATTGCGTGAAATTACAGGTGTGCAGATCTGCCGCCTGTTTGGCGATCAGCAGTTTTTCAAAAATCTCAGGCGGGGCTGCCAGCCAGCCAAGCCGAAAGCCGGGAGCGACAATTTTCGAGAATGATCCGAGCAAAACCGTCTGCTCCGGCAGGAGTCGATGGAACGACACGGCATCAGTCCCGGAAAACCGCAGCGCCCCGTAGGGATCGTCTTCGATAAGCAGCAGATCGCGGCCGGCGACGATCTCCGCCACGTCGCGCCGATTCACTTCGGAATAGGAGATACCGGACGGGTTCTGGAAGTTCGGTACGGTGTACATCAGCTTCGGCCGCGCCGCAGACACTGCCGCAGCCAATCTGTCGATGGCCATGCCCTCGTCATGCACCGGCACCGGCAAATAGCGCGGCCGATACAATGACAATGCCTGAATTGCCCCGAGATAACCGGGCTCTTCGATCACCACCTCGTCGCCGTCATTGAGCATCACCTTGGCCAGCAGATCAAGCGCCTGCTGGCTGCCGTTGGTGATCAGGATCTGTTCCGGGTCGATCTGCAGCCCTTGTTTCCGCCGATACCGCTCGGCGATATAGCTGCGCAATGCCGGCAGCCCTTCAGAGTTACTGTACTGCAGGCTGTCGGCCCCCTGCTCGACGAAGACCTGATCGGCCGCCCGCCGTAATGCTGCAACCGGAAAGAAGGATCGATTGGGCAGACCTCCGGCAAAGGAAATGATGCTCGAATCCAGGGTAACCTTGAGGATTTCCCTGATAAACGAGCGCGGTACATCATGCATCCGATCTGAAAATATTCCGTTCATTGTGTCTTGCCCACCGAATCTTCGCTATGCGTTTGCAAAATCGATAAAATCGCTTAGAAAAAACGCGAAAGATATTGGTTTTCCGTGTTTTTTTCAACAACTGCCCAATTCTATCAGGTTACCGTCCGGGTCCCTGATATAGACTGAGTTCAACGGCCCGGCGGCGCCGGTCCGGCTGACGGGACCGGCGACCAGCGTTATCCGGTGGCGCGCCAGTTCGGCACACACTTCGGCGGATGTTTCGCTTACAAGCAAACAAAGATCGGCCGACCCCGGGACGGGTCGTAGCGCATGGGGATGAAATTCGGCACCTGCCTGATGCAGATTGATCTTCTGACTACCGAAAAGCAGCGCCATCTTGCCGTCTGGTCCTACCTGCCGCTGCATGCCGAGAACCGTTTCATAAAAGCTCGCCGACCGCTCACTATCCGCAACGGTCAGAACCAGATGATCAAGGGCGTTAATCTTCATACAGATCTCGTTTGAACCGTAGCCGGTTTCTCGCTGTCGCCGGTGTGTCCGTCGAGCCGACGTTGTTTGTCGGCAGCCGCCCTGATGATCCGAAACGTTTCCCGATAATTGCTCTTGTTGCGACTGCGTGCATACTGATGCACCGTCTGGCGCAGGTCATGCTCGTCAACATCGGGATAGCGGCGGACCAGCGCGTCGATAGCCTCGCTCCGCCAGTCACTCGGCCACGACATCTGATCGCGGCGATGTTCGTCCAATGATGCGATGGCTTCATTAATGATCCGGTCGCGCCACTGCTCGGCATCATGAAAATGCTTTTGCTCTTCAAGCTTGGAGCCGCGCCTGCTGCTGAGAAAGGCGAGGATCCCGGCAATGTCTTCGGTTCGCAACAGCTTTGCAACAAATTTGATCTGCCGTTTTAATGCCCCTCCTTTGGCGGTTCGACACAACGCAACCGCTTCGCGCACCTCCGGGCCGAGAGCAAGCCGGTTCAGGTCTGCATCGCCGAGGCTCACCAATTCACGGGCGGCCGCTTCCACCTGTTTACACTGCCGTTTCTGCTCCGACCGGCTGATCTGTTCCATATTCTCTCCGTTGTCCGCGGCCGCTCAGGATACCGGCACGACCAGCGGCGGCGCGTAGACCGACGGTGGCTGATAACCAAGCAGCAGGCAGATGGTGGCGGCAACATTGGCCAGCCCGCGTTCAGACAGGTCGTTGAGCCGGTAGCGATTGCGTCCGCTGAAATCACGAATCACGAACGGAACCGGATTTTTGGTATGGGCGACCATCGGCGATCTGACACCGTTTTTTTCCGTCCACATACAGTCGGCGTTGCCGTGATCGGCGGTGACCACCGCGATGCCGCCGGCCTGTTCGACCGTCGTCAAGAGTCGGCCAAGACAGAAATCCACCGTCTGCACGGCGATTCGGACCGCCGCCTCGACACCGGTATGGCCGACCATATCGCCATTGGCGTAATTGAGCCGGATGAACCGATAATCTCCCGAAGCAATCGCCGCAACCGCCTGATCGGTGATCTCCGCCGCCTTCATCCACGGCCGCAGATCAAAGGCGATCCGGTCCGACTCGACCTCGATATAGCGCTCCAGTGCAGCATCGATATATCCGGAACGATTCCCGTTCCAGAAATAGGTAACATGGCCGAACTTCTGGGTCTCGGAAACGGCAAACGACGAGATGCCGGTGGCACAGAGGTATTGACCAAGCGTCCCGTCGATCACCGGCGGCTCGACCAGATAGTGTTTCGGGATCTTCGCGTCCCCGTCGTATTCCATCATACCGGCATAAAAGACATCAGGTACCCGCTGCCGGTCAAAAGCGCTGAAATCGTCCTCGTCAAATGCCCGCGATAACTCGATGGCCCGATCACCACGGAAGTTGAAACAGACCACGGCATCGCCGTCCTCAACGGTACCGACGGGGCGACCGTCGTCGTCGACGATAACGAAGGCGGTCATATACTGGTCGGTCACGTCCGGGTCTTCCCGGTAGGAGGTCTCAATTGCCTCCACCGCCGAAGCAAAACCCCGTCCCTGCCCGAGCACATGGGCTCGCCAGCCGCGTTCGACGATCCGCCAGTCCGCCTGATAGCGATCCATGGTGGTGACCATACGGCCGCCGCCCGAAGCCAGCCGGCAGTCACATCCGGCCCGACGCAATTGGGCACAGCGCTGCTCGAGCGGCACAAAATAATCAAGTGCACTCTTCTGGCCGACATCACGACCGTCAAGCAGGCCGTGAATCCTGATCCGCCTGATACCGCTCTGCCGCGCATGGGCCAGCAACGCATAGAGATGATCGATATGCGAATGAACATTGCCGTCGGAAACAAGACCGATGAGATGCAGGGTACCTCCGTTACGGCAACGCGACTCGACCTGTTGCCAAGCGGTACCGCGGAATACTTCACCGGACGCGATGGCCATGCCGACCAATTTGGCGCCCTGGGCAAACACCCGGCCGGCACCAAGCGCATTATGACCCACTTCGGAGTTGCCCATATCGTCATCACTGGGCAGACCGACCGCGGTACCATGTGCCTTCAGGGTGGTCGACAGCGGTTCCTGCAACAAGCGATCGAGCACCGGTGTATAGGAAACCGCCACCCCGTCGCTCCCGTCACCGGGGCCGATGCCGATACCGTCCAGGACAACGGTTACCAGCGGCCCGTCGATCGGCAGGTGACCGCTCAACGGTGTGAGACGAAACGTGTGCATGGGCGAACTCCCGGTTGTCATTTTTTCCCGTTTTCCATTCAATATCTTTGCCTTTGCCACCCAATTCCTTTACTATGGGCGGGCCGTCGTTCACTACTAGCGGAACTCTATATCATTACCATGCAACACGCAACGCAAGAAGATTTGCTCACTTCATCGACCTTGGCCTGCACCGTTTCGCCTGCCGATCTGCCGCGCCTCTGCACGGTCCTGCAGGCCGGCTTTTTTGCAACGGCACCCGCCGGTGCCAGCGTCGCCGCATTTCTTCGCCGGCTGCCCGGCTTTTCCGACGATTATATCGAACATCGCCTGCAGACGGTCTTTATCAACGGCGACGCCATCGATAACCTGGAGCAACCGCTTTCCGGCCACCACCTCACCATGGCGTTGTCGGCTGCGCTGCCCGGCCTGGCCGGCGCCATTTTCCGCAGGAACAGTCCGGCCTCCCCACTGCGCAGCGGGCATAGCGCCGATGCCGAGGTCGGGAATGAACAAGCCATGGTCGTTCTGGTTAAGCTGTTCAACGTCGTTGCCGTCGAGCGGGGCCCTGAGCTTCTGCGGGCCGGGGTACGGCTCCGTGCCGCCGATCTGTCTTCCTTTCTGGCAATGCGTCCGGGCCTGCTTGCCGGACTCGTTGCCGTCACGCTGGATGGAACTGCTTGTGGTGCCGACCTGCTGCCGGCGCACCTTGCAACGCTATCACTCGTAACCCTGACTGTTTCCTGCTGATGAGTTCGGTGCCTTCCACACGTGATATGCTCGGCCGTCGTGCACTTACCGGTGTCGCCGAGGCACGCTCCCTGCTGTTGTCTCGACTGAATAACCGCCGGTTCACCAGTGAACGACTACCGCTCATCGAAACACTCGACCGGGTCACCGCCGAGCCGATCATCGCCCCCGAGGATCTGCCGCCGGCCGATCGTTCGACCATGGACGGATTTGCCGTCATTGCCGCCGATACCTTCGGCGCCAGCCAGTCACTTCCCGCCTATCTGAATATCGCCGGAGAGGTACGGATGGGGGTTGTACCCGACGGCCGGATCGAACGCGGCGCCTGTCAGCGAATCCCGACCGGCGGCCTGCTCCCCGATGGTGCCGATGCGGTGGTAATGCTCGAGCATACCGTCCCGGTAGACGAAACGATGATCGAGGTGGTCAAAAGCATCGGCAGCGGTACCAATGTCATCAGAAAAGGGGACGATATCCGCGCCGGGCAGCAAGCCCTGCCTGCCGGTCAACGCCTTCGCCCCCAGGACCTTGGCCTGCTCGCCGGACTCGGCATCGACGCAGTCGCCGTTGTCGCCAGGCCGCGGGTCGGCATCATCGGCACCGGCGATGAAATCATTGATCACCGCCGGCAGCCGCAGCCGGGACAAATCAGAGACATCAATTCCATTACCCTGGCGGCACTGGCCACCCGGTGCGGCGCAGAGGTGGTCGCCTTCGGCATCGTTTCCGATCGCGAAGAGCTGTTTTTCCCTACCCTGGCCACCGCCGTCCGGCAAACCGATCTGGTCCTCTTTTCCGGCGGCAGTTCCGTGGGGATGCGTGATCTCGGCGAACGGGCCATCGAACACCTGGGCGAACCAGGCATTCTCGTCCACGGGGTCACGCTGAAACCGGGGAAACCGATTATCATCGGGCTCTGCCGCAATACCCCGATTTTCGGACTGCCCGGTCATCCGGTCTCGGCCATGGTCTGCTTCGAATCATTTGTTGCCCCGGCGATTGCCACGCTCGCCGGAGAGCGTGGTGCGTTACCACAGCCCCGCCCGACCATCACGGCACGGCTGATGCGCAGCATCAATTCCGCCGCCGGCCGCCTTGATGTAATCCGGGTCAGCCTGACGCACGAAGATGGCCGGTGGTGTGCCCAGCCGATCCTCGGGCGGTCCGGGGCCATTTCTACCATGTCGCGAGCCGACGGCTATTTCCTGATCGACGAAGATGTGCAGGGAATGGAAGCCGGTAAGATTGTGGAGGTTTTCATCTATCTATGAAACAGCATTCCGTTTATGTCGATAACCTGCCGCTTGACCAGGCGCACCTCGCCTGGCGCACGGCCCTCACCCGGGCCGGATTTTTCGACCGCCGGCCGGTCGAGACGCTTCCGGTCGACACAGCGCTTGGCCGCCTGACCGCCGAGCCGGTCTTTGCCAAACATTCGTCACCGACGTATAACGCCGCTGCGATGGACGGCATCGCCGTCCATTTCCTCGATCTCTGTTCGGCCGGCGAGGCGTCGCCGGTACGCTTGAGCAGGGACCGTTTCAGCCGGGTCAACACCGGCAACGCCGTCGACGAGCGATTCAATGCCGTGGTGATGAGCGAGGATCTCCACTGGCTTGACAACGGCGACGTGGAAGTGATCAGCCCCATCCCACCCTGGCAGCATATCCGCACCATCGGTGAAGACATTGTCGCCACCGAATT
>CAZSOA010000184.1:0-6475 GCA_964608305.1 uncultured Desulfofustis sp.
ACTACCATCGAGCAACCAACATGACCGACCAGTACGGTGCCCTGGCGGCTCTTGGCCAGCATAGCGGCGCGCTCCGAGATGAATTGTTCGCTCATTTCGAGCAGCGTTGGCGGGATGACCCGCTGGTTATGGATAAATGGTTTGCGCTGCAAGCCGGCTCAGCTGCCGAGGATACGTTCGACCGGGTTTCCGCGTTGCTGAACCATCCTTCGTTTTCTTTGAAAAATCCTAATCGGGTGCGGTCACTGTTGGGAGCGTTTGGTCAGAACCACTATCATTTTCATCATCTGAGCGGTCGAGGTTACCGGCTGCTTACTGCTATCATCATCGAACTGGATCCGTTAAATCCGCAGGTTGCAGCCCGGCTGGTGAGCCCGTTCATTACCTGGAAACGGTATGATCCGGCTCGCCGACAGCTGATAAAAACCGCATTGGAAGCAATTGGCGGTCGGGACGGTGTCTCCCGTGACGTGTTTGAAATGGTACGCAAAAGCCTTGATACACTGGATTAATCAAGCAGATTGCGGGCATGCCTGGTGTCAGTTGCGTTTATGACAGAACAGGCAACGGAACGGGGGCGGGTGATCCGCGGGCAGCGGCACCTCCCCATCCTCCCCGTGACAGGTGAGACAGGAGGCCTCGGCTTCCTTGCGATCCGCTATTGCATGAAACGGTTCATGGATGTCGTCATGGGGCAGCGGCGTGGTCGTTTCTTCGGGAGCGGCCAGCAAAAAGGCAAGAATGGCGACACAGACCAGGAAAAATGCGAGATTGATCAGTTTGGCGCGTGAGGAACCAAGAATTCGTTTTGCCATGGTCGTATCGTGACAGGTAACCCCTCAGGCCATTTCAAACGAGCTGAAGGAGAGCAGGCGCCGCTGGAGTAAAACCGTCGAGAGCTCAGCTAGCAATGAGGCACAGAGCGGGTGTATACCGGCCGACTGCAACAAAATCCGGTGTCGCCGATGTTTTTTGATCAATCGCCGCAATCCAGCAGCCTGAAAATGGTTGTCGAGAATAGTGTGGGCGGCCGCCTCGCCCGACACAACAGCCGGATAGATTCCTTCGCCGGTCAGCGGTGACGCGAGCCCGGCCGCATCCCCCACCAAAAAACAACGGTCAAACCGCCACCCCTGATAATCGTGATTGACCAGATCGGCCTGAACGGCCTGCTGGGGCAAGGAAAAACCCTGTTCCTCAAGCCACTGATGAAGGTGTTGGGCAAGCTGCCGGGCCGAGGGCGGGCGGATACCGACATAGGCGCCTGCCGATAGTGTTTTCTTATGAGGGAATATCCATGAATAGCCGTTACGAAACCGCGCCGTATCAAAATTCCAGACCATCTCGGCGGCCGTCTGCTCGAGATGGCAGTTCAGACCGAGACCAAACCGGTGGGAAGGAAGATGGAGGAATGCACGGACCCGTGAGTGGGAACCGTCGGCGCCGACCAGATAGTCCCACCCGATGGTCTGCGGTGTCCCGTCAATCCGTACCCTGATGTTTCCCGGGGTAATGGACACCAGGCGTACCCCGAAGAGGATCTCGGCGCCGGCAGTGGTGGCCGTCTCAGCCTGATAGCGGCCAAGTCGTTCACGATCGACGGTTGCGACCAATGGATGATCGGCACTGACGCAAGCCTGCCGTTTCGGGGTGATAATGTGTTGCTCGGTGAACTGCCGTTCAATCAGCTCGGCGGGAAGCGTCTGCAGCAGTCCATGCCAGGTGATGCCGCCGGCACAGACCTTGGTTCCGGGTGTGCGGCTGCGTTCAAGAACGACCACCCGGGCACCGTTTTGGGCGAGCACAGCGGCACAATGTAAACCTCCGGGGCCGGCTCCGACAATGCAGACATCATAATGCATGGCGCAAGGCTCTGCCGATGAGGTATCTGGAATGCGCGGCGCAGCAACAGCCACAGATGATGAGAAAAGATCTCAACTATCTGCCAAGAAAGATGCTTTTCAGATACTCCCGGTTCATCCTGGCAATGTTGCTGATCGAGATGCCTTTCGGGCACACCGCTTCGCACTCTCGTTCATTGGAGCAATAGCCGAATCCTTCCTTGTCCATCTGGGCAACCATTGCACCCGCCCGTTGCTTGCGCTCCGGATGCCCTTGAGGCAGCAGGCTCAGCTGGGAGATCTTGGCCGAGGTAAAGAGCATGGCGGCGCCGTTGGGGCAACTGGCGACACAGGCGCCACAACCGATGCAGGCGGCGGCATCCATTGCCAGTTCGGCTGTCTCCGTAGAGATCGGCACCGCATTGCCGTCGATCGCCCCGCCGGTATTGACCGACACATAGCCACCGGCCTGAATGATCCGATCCAGTGAAGAACGATCGACCATCAGGTCTTTCTTGATCGGAAAGGCGCGGGAGCGAAACGGTTCGATCACCAGGGTGTCGCCGCTCTTGAATTTACGCATGTGCAGCTGGCAGAGCGTGGTTTCTTTTTCCGGCCCGTGGGCGACGCCGTTCACGACGGCGCCGCACATACCGCAGATTCCCTCCCGGCAATCATGATCGAAGGCGACCGGTTCGTGTCCCTCTTTGGTAAGCTTCTCATTGAGCACATCGAGCATCTCGAGAAAGGACATGTCGGTGGAGATATCCTTGAGGACATGGTTTTCGAAATCGCCGAGAGAGTCGCTGTTTTTCTGGCGCCAGATAACAAGTTTCAGGTCTATTGTCTGCATCGCTGCCATAATCTGATGGTTGTTTGAATAAGCGGATTATTTATAGCTTCTCTGGGTCGGTGTTACGTTTTCGAAGACAAGGGGCTCACGGTGCTCCACCGGTTCCTGACGATCCCCGGTAAACTCCCAGACACTGACATGGGAAAAATTCTTGTCGTCGCGGAGCGCTTCATGCTCCTCGGTCTGGCTCTCCTCGCGCAGATGACAACCGCACGATTCTTCCCGAGCCAGGGCATCGCGAATCATGAATTCGGCGAACTCAAGAAAATCGGCAACCCGTCCGGCACGTTCCAGGCTCTGGTTGATGTCGTTGGTCGTCCCCGGGACATAGACCCGGTTCCAGAAGGTGTCCTGGAGCTCCGGCAGTTTTCCCAGGGCCTGCTCCAAATCTTCTTTGGTCCGGGACATGCCGCAGTTGTCCCAGAGCAGCTTGCCCAATTCCCGGTGCACCTCGTCGACGGTGACCTTGCCGGTCGGGCCGCCGGAACTGTTTTTCATCAATCGGTCAATACGCGCCTGCACATCGGCTTCGGTTGTTTTGAATGCCTCGTGGGCGGTATCCACCGTACCTAGCTGGTTGGCGCCGAAATAGTGGGTAACCGAGGTGTTGACGATGAAATAACCGTCGGCCAGCCCCTGCATCAACGCGCTGGCACCGAGGCGGTTGGCACCGTGGTCGGAGAAGTTGCACTCACCGAGGGCGAAGAGGCCGGGAATAGTGGTCATCAGGTTGTAGTCCACCCAGAGGCCGCCCATGGTATAGTGGACTGCCGGGTAGATCATCATCGGCTCCTGCATCGGATCGGAGTCGGTGATTTTCTCATACATCTGAAACAGATTGCCATATTTTCTCAGGATCACTTCCGCGCCGTCGCGCTTGATCGCATCGGCAAAATCGAGGTAAACGGCGAGCTTGGTACTGCCGACGCCTTTGCCGGCATCGCATTGCTCTTTGGCGTTGCGTGAGGCGACATCGCGGGGAACCAGGTTACCAAAACTCGGATACTTGTTTTCCAGGTAGTAGTCTCGCTCGTCCTCGGGGATCTGCGACGGCGGCCGGGTATCTCCCTGTTTCTTCGGTACCCAGACCCGGCCGTCATTGCGCAGGCTCTCGCTCATCAGCGTCAGCTTGCTCTGGTAGTCGCCGTGGACCGGGATGCAGGTGGGGTGGATCTGAACGAAACTGGGGTTGGCGAACCCGGCGCCCCGCTTGCATGCCCGCCAGGCGGCGGTAACGTTGGAGGCCATCGCATTGGTGGAGAGGAAATAGGCATTGCCGTAACCGCCGGTGCACAGCAGTACCGCGTCGGCTCCATACGTCTCCAGCTTGCCGTTGATCATATTGCGGACGACGATCCCGCGGGCCCGACCGTCCACGATTACCACATCCATCATTTCCCGGCGGTTGTACATCGTTACCCCGCCTTTATTGATCTGTCGGGACAACGCGCTGTACGCACCAAGCAACAATTGCTGCCCGGTCTGGCCGCGGGCATAAAACGTTCGTGAAACCTGGGCTCCGCCGAATGAACGGTTGGCCAGTGTGCCGCCGTACTCCCGGGCAAACGGAACGCCCTGGGCGACACATTGATCGATGATATTGGCGGACACCTGGGCGAGGCGATAAACGTTGGCTTCGCGGGCACGGAAATCGCCGCCTTTGATCGTGTCGTAGAACAGGCGGAAGATCGAGTCGCCGTCGTTCTGGTAATTTTTCGCGGCATTAATCCCGCCCTGGGCGGCGATCGAGTGGGCGCGCCGCGGGCTGTCGTGGAGGCAGAAGGCCTCGACCTTGTAGCCGAGTTCGGCAAGCGTTGCCGCAGCCGATGCACCGGCCAGGCCGGTGCCGACGACGATTACTTTAAACTTGCGCCGATTGGCGGGATTGACCAGCTTGCAGGCAAACCGGTGATTATCCCATTTTTCTGCCAACGGTCCGGAAGGAATGTTTGCATTCAGCTCCATGGTTCAACCTTTGGTAAAATGAATCCTGAACGGAGGTTCGTCTTTGCGTAGTCGTTGTCCGGCAGTGGTTAGAATGCCGCGCCCGCGCCGGTCATGAAATAAATCGGGATTCCACCGAACAATACCAGGAAGAAGACCGGCACGGCTATGGTCAGGGTGGCAATCAGGCAGTTATAGCGCGGGTGATTGACGCCAAATGTCTGCAGCATACTCCAAAAACCGTGATTAAGGTGAATAGCCAGCGCGACAAAGGCGACGATGTAGAACAGGCTGTAGAAGAATCCGCTCAGGTATTCCTTGACGATAACGCTGATCGGAACATCGGACGGTACGGCGATGCCGAAACCGAAGACATGCACTATCAGAAACAGCAGGATGACAAGGCCGGTATACGGCATGGTTCGTGAGGCGAAGGTGTTTTCCACGACGCGGGCCTGAATCTGATAACGAGCGCTGGTCTTGCGTTTTTCGAAGAACAGTAGAACGGCGACACCGATATGGGCGGCGAAAACAACCAACAGACCCAGCCCGAAAATCAGGACGAGTACCGGAAAACTGTGCAGCGTGTCGGCATAAATTTGAAAATATTTACTCCCCATGTATATTGCAGCGTTGCCGAACGCATGGATGAGAAGAAAGGTGATGAGACACAGGCCGGTGATCGCCATGATCGCTTTGCGACCAATGGATGAGTTGACAAAAGATAAGAACCACATGGATGTTTCCCTCACAGGTGAATAAATACGGATAGGCACTGCGCTTTGCCGGACAGGGCCATATTTCTATATATGGCAAGAAATGAAAAGGGTTCTTTTGTCGATTACTGATCAAAAAATTTGATGGATGCCTTCCTGTCGTGATGGTGACGTTGTGTTCACCAGTTGTCGACGGGCACGAACGGAGTGCAGCATGACCACGGAATTTACCTGTCAAGCCATGATTTTCGATCTTGACGGGACGCTGATCGATTCGTTGCAGGATATTGCCGATGCCACCAATAACGCGCTTGCCGCGTTTGCTCTGCCGCAGCATGGCCTTGACGATTATCGACAATTTGTCGGTAACGGCGTCCAGGCGCTCCTGGCGCGTGCGCTGCCCCCGGCGTTGGCGGATTCGCCCCCCGAACAGTTCATCGAGACCTTCAGGCACCTCTATCGTTCGCATCTGAATCGGAAGACCCGTCCCTATCCCGGCATCGTCTCGGCACTCGAGTGCTTAGCCGCAGCCGGCCTGAGACTGGCGGTGTTGTCCAATAAGCCCAATGAACTCACCGAGCGGTGTATCGGGATGTTTTTTCCCCATATCGATTTTACCGCCGTTTACGGCCAACGCGACGGGATCCCGCGCAAGCCTGATCCGACTGTTGCCCTGGAGATCGCCCGGATGCTCGACACTCCTCAGGGCCGGTGCGGTTTTGTCGGTGATTCCGCCGTGGATATGGCCACCGGCAAGCGCGCCGGAATGCGTTGTATCGGAGTCAGTTGGGGATTCCGGCCCCGAGAGGAAATGATTGCTGCCGGTGCCGACCTGATCATCGACCAACCGGAGGAACTGCTTCACTATGCCGCTGCTACCCGCTGATATGCTGCCGTTGCTCAGCTATGCGGCGCCGCCGCTGGTCGGCGCTTTTATCGGCTACATGACCAACAAGGTAGCCATCAGGATGCTGTTCAGGCCACTGCGCCAATGGCGGATTGGTCCGTTCCGGGTGCCGATGACGCCCGGCGTGATTCCGGCCCAGCGGCATCAACTGGTGTATAATATCGGGGAAATGGTCGGCGAGCACCTGCTGACCGGAGAAGAAATCAATGTTGCC
>CAZSOA010000185.1:0-6398 GCA_964608305.1 uncultured Desulfofustis sp.
CGATATCCCGACGCATGCGCCGTCCCCACCGCCAGTACCGAGGCCAGGGCCACCACCATCGAAAGTTTCTTTTTCATCCTCACTCCCCTCTCGTAAAATTGACCATCCCCTGCTCTCCAATCCCGGAGACGGCATGTGCAGCCGGTTGTTCCATAGCCGGCAGGTTATCCCCGTTTGGCATGTTTGTCGTAGAGGTACCGTTTGATTTTATGGGTCGCTGTTTTGATGAACGGCTCTCGCCGCTCAACCACTTCTGCGAGGCGGGCATAAGCGGGCAGTTGACTGTTGATCTCCTTGCGCATGGTATCCAGCAAATTGTCAAGGAACTCACGGCGCTGTGCTCGGGTCTGTCCCGCCGTGGCATCATCGATATATTCGTAATCGGGATAGACCCAGGCGGCGAGTTTTCCGTCACTTTCCATAACCAGCGACTCGACTACCCAGTGCACGGCATTGATTTTATGTTCGATCACTTCGGGATAAATGTTTTCACCACTGGCGAGAACCACGATATTTTTACATCGCCCCTTGATGTGCAGGTTGCCGTATTCGTCAATGCGACCGAGATCACCGGTAGCCAGCCAGCCATCTGCCGATAACACCTCCTGTGTGGCGTCCTCGTCATTATAATAACCGAGCATTACATTGGGCCCGCGCGCAAAGATCTCACCGATCCCCGTTTCCGGTTCGGCATCGTCGATTCTCACTTCAACGCCGGGAATCGGCTTACCCGTCGAACCGACGGCAATCGTCTTGTCGCCAAAAGGGCCACCGGCAATAAGCGGCGCAGCCTCGGTCAGGCCATAGCCAATCAGGTACGGAAACCCGGCCTCGACCAGAAATGCCTCAACTTCGGGATTCAACGAAGCACCGCCGACGCCCATCATCGCGAGATTACCGCCGAAAAATTCAAGGAGTTTGCGGCCGATCTTTCGATTGACTCGCCTGCGTAACGGCGCAAACCGATAGGCAAATGAAAGCAATCGGCTCTTTTCGATTTTCGGCAACACCCGCTTCTTATAAATCTTTTCCAGCACCAGCGGTACGGCAAATATCAGATACGGCTTTTCCTGGGCGCACAGGTTCTGCAGAATAGCCGGCGTCGGCGTCTTGCCGGCATACGCGATCCGCGCGCCGAGGAGCAACGGCAGGATAAAACCGGTGGTAAACTCGTAGGTGTGCGACATCGGCAAAATAGAGAGAAACACACTGCCCGGTTTGACTTCCATCAATGTTGCGGCAGCATAGGCATTGGATGTCAGGTTCTTGTGACTCAGCATGACTGCTTTGGAAAAACCCGACGTTCCGGACGTGTAAAGAATCGATGCCGGGTCGTCCTCCTGAATTTCGGGAAATTCCGGCAGCTCGCCGGTTACCCGTTTTTCACGATAATCAGCCAGGGCCGCCTCCAGATAGGGGCCGAACGGCTCCATCTTCAGCAGACCATCGGTCCCACGATAGTCATCCAGTGTTATCAACAGCCGTTCCTGCTCTCCTCGCAGATCGTACAACTTCTCAACTTGCCGTTGGGTGGTGAAAATCACCGAGGCATTCATCTCGGTGAGAATATGGTGAACATCGGACTCAGGGAGATCGGGTAAAATAGGAACGGCAACCGCCCCGATACGCACCGTTGCCAGATAGGCGACCCCCCAGTGATGAGAATTTTCAGCCAGCAAGCCGATTCGGTCGCCTTTTTTGATACCCGTCTCCTGGAGGCGGGCAGCCAGTGCGCAGATTCGGTCGTGGAATTCCTCATACGTGATCGGCTCCTCCATGGCCATACCGATCGCCGCCAGGTCACCGAATTTTTCTCGACTCGAATCAATAATGAAATTGAGGGTCATACGAACTTCAGGCCCAGTTGTCATGCGCTACCTCAAGGAAAAAAGAAACGGCAAAACCATCAGAAAAACGACGATTACCCAGGAAATACGTCATTATTCCGATATAACACAATCCTAACGAGGAGGTCAATCCGGAAGAGGGGAACCATTTCGACCAGGAACGGGCGCCACCGGGCTAGCAGCGGAACAACGGGCGCAGCCGGTCGACAGTCAGGGTCAGCGCGCCGTAGTCGGCATCGACAACGCCATTGAGCAGGTATGGCCGATGCCCGGTCAGCATATGGGCATAACGACGATACACTGCCGGAAAGAACGTCGTTTCAACAACACCCGTGTCGTCTTCAAACGTGAGAAATTCCATGGCTTCGCCGTGTTTGGTCGCTACCAGTTTGCCGGTCAGCAACCAGCCGGCCAACGTCACGCTACGCCCCACATATCTGGGCAAATGCTCCACCTTGATCGCGCCGGAGCTTACACCGCTTGCCAGACAGAGCGGATGCTGCCGGCAGAGAAAGCCAAGCGCCCGATACTCGGCGCGCAGTTGCTCCCGTACATCCGGTGGCGGCAGGTGCGGTGGCGGCTGCTGCGGTCGGCTAAATAAACGACCGGTGCCGGTCTGCCGCCCCTGCAGCCGGCATGACGCCTGCCAGTGCAGCATACTGCGGTTGCTGTGCGTCGACAGACAGTCCAGCGCACCGGAATCGATCAACGAGCGCAACTCATCCTCGTCCGGGCGTACCCGCGCGACGAAGTCATCGATTCCGGAAAACGCCGCCTCCTGTCGAGTAGCGACCAGTCGAAGGACAGTCGCCTCCGACAAGGATCGGATCGCCTGCAGACCGACCCGGAGCCGCGTCCCCCGTCCCGACCAGCGGGCGCTGCTGCAGGACACATCGGGCGGGTCGACCTGCAGGCCCATCCGTTTCGCCTCCGACACATACGCAAAGGTGGAGTAATAGCCGCCCTGATTACTGATCACCGCCGCCATGAACTCGGCCGGCGCGTGCGTCTTTAAATAGGCTGCCTGGAACGAAACCCGGGCATAAGATGCCGAATGCGGCTTACAGAACGAATAGCCGTCGAAACTCATCATCATCGCCCAGATCCGATCGATAGCCGCCTTGTCGATCCGCCGGCGGCGACAGCCGTCATAAAAGGCGCTTTGATAATCGCGTAGCCGCGCCAGCCGATCTTTTTTCGACAGGATTTTGCGCAAACCGTCCGCCTCAGCATGGGTAAAGCCTGCCAGGGCCACGGCCACTCGGGAGACATCCTCCTGATAGACCATCAACCCGTAGGTCTCGTCCAGCACTGCTTCAAGCGCCGGATGGAGCGGCTGCCAAGCCCCGCCGTGCAGGCGTCGGACATATTCCCTGACGAACTCATTGGCCGCCGGCCGGATGATCGAGGACTGGATAACCACCTGCTCGAAGTCCCCACTGCCGGCCTTGCGCTGCAGCAATCGCATGGCCGGACTCTCGATATAAAAACAGCCCATGGTCTCGCCGCGGCCCACCGCCGTTCGGGTTGCTTCGTCATCTTCCGGGTGCCAATCCACCTCGGAAAAATGTGCGCCGTTTGCCCGGACATTGGCCACCGCGTCCCGGATCACCCCGAGGCTCCGATTGCCGAGCAGATCAATCTTGACAAGGCCGGCCGTTTCGGCGCCGTCTTTTTCCCACTGGATGATCGGCACCCCTTTTGCAGCCTGCTCTATCGGGACATAGCGAGCGAGCGGTTCCGGCGTGATGATGACGCCGCCCGGATGCACGGAGAGGCAGCGAGGCAGGCCGATCAACCGGTTCGCCAGGCTGATGATCTCCGGCCATGGCCCGGAAAAATCCTGGTCCCGCAAGGACGGCAATTCAGCCAGACAGGCCTGCAGATCGTCATGGTCCCGTCGATAGAACCAGGGCAACCGCTTGGTCAGCCGGGAGATCTCGCCGCCAGGCAGCCCCCAGGCCCGGGCGGTCTCGCGGATAGCCATCCGCGGCTGGAAACAGACATGGTTACAGACCATCGCCGCGCGCTCACCGAATTGCCGCAGCACTCCGGCAAGGACCGCATCCCGCTCATCCCAGGCGAAATCGACATCGATATCCGGCGGGTCACGGCGCCCCGGATTGAGAAACCGCTCGAAATACAAGTTATACCGCAACGGGCAGACATTGGTGATACCGAGACAATAAGCAACCAGCGAGGCCGCTCCGGAACCGCGTCCGCAGATACGCCGAGTGGCCGCGGTTTCGCTCCCCGATGGTCGGACAATATCGCGCACCACCAGAAAATAGGAGGAAAAATTCATCTGAGCGATAATCCGCAACTCATGTTCAAGCCGCTCGACAACCGGCTCGCTCAAGTCATCGCCATAGCGGACGCAGGCCCCGGCGTACGCCTGTTCCCGCAGCACAACCACCGCCGGCCGGCCGTCGCCGGACCAGGGCGGCATGACGACACCGAACCGGGGGCCGGTGAACGAGCAGCGCTCAGCCAACTCCTCGGTAGCCTGCACGGCGTCCGGCCAAACGGCAAAGCGCCGCTGATAGTCTGCCGGCGCGACGAGCGCGGCGCCGATCGGCTGCGGATCCCGACCATCATCCATTGTGCCGCCGGCAATCGCCTGCAGGAGTTGAAACAGACGCTGCTCAGCCGGCACCGCCAGGTCGCTGTTCGGTGTGGCCGCCGCCGGCACCCCCAGCACCTGAGCCCGCCGTCGCAACCGACGCCCCGCCTCGGTGGGCCGATTACCAAGATCGGCGGCGACCCTGATGCCGGCTTCATGAAATTGGGCAAGCAGCGTTTCATCTTCGGTCAGAACCAACAGGCCGGCAAACCGGGTCGAATCCGGCTGGTCATCGACTAACCCGGCCTTTGCCCGAGTGATCAGCCGACACAGGTTGGCATAGCCTCCATCGGTTTCCACAAGCGCGACAATCGTTTTTGCCGCCGGGCCGCAGCGCAGTTCAGCGCCGATCACCGGCTGAAGTGATTCCTGCCGACATGCCGCGAGAAACGGCCAGAGACCGTACAGGTTTTCCCGGTCGGTCAACGCCAGTCGCCGATACCCGTGACGCCGGGCCTGCCGGCACAACGCGGCGGGGGTCGCCGTGCCCTGCAGCAATGAATAACAGGAGCGGACTCGTAACGGAATCATGGTCGTGCGCGAACGTACCGCCAATAACAAACGCTCAGCATCGGATCGGCTCGTTGCCGAACCGAACGGCGGCACTGCCGAATCGCTGCCGGACCGTATCGAGCGCCTCGGTCAACCGGGCAGCGCGGTCACCGGCTCCGGACGGCTCGACAAACAACCGCAGTTGCGGAGACTGACGATGCAGGCAATCACCGATCAACCGACAACCGCGCAACCTGAGCCGGCGCGTCCAGGCTCGCTCCAGAACAGATAATGCCAGTCGCCGCAGGGCATAGTCGTCGGCTATACCCTGTTTGACGGAAAGCTGTCGAACAGCGCGACTGCCATCGGTATACAAAAGATGCAGAATCAATCGCCGGGCGGCCAGACGGGTGGCCCGCAAGCCCATGCCAAGGCGGACGGCCAGGGTGCCGATCACGCCCTCGACCAGCCGGCGGTCCCCGATGTCGTCGGCAAACAGCTGCTCGACCGTGAGCGACGGCGGCCGGGCGGCAACCGGGCGAACCGCTTCATCATCGATACCCCGGCTCGCCCGATACAGCCATTCGCCACGGCTACCGAAGGCGGCCTGTAGCCGCGCCGTATCGAGCGCGGCAAGCTGGCCGACCCGCGTGATATTACAGGCCTGCAATCGCCGTACTTCCTGGTCGGCCAGTCCGGGAAGCAGCAGCACCGGCACCGGCGCAAGAAACGCCGCTTCCTCACCGTTGCCGACGATATATTCACCAGCGGGCTTGACGAGTCGCGAAGCGACCTTGGCTACCAATTTGTTGCCGGCCAGACTCCAGATCGGATCGATACCGAGTTTGCTGCGAAGCTGCTTGCGCAATCGCCAGCCGATATCAGGGGCGGAACCGAACAGCCGATGCGTGCCGGTGAGATCGAGGAAAAGATGACCATCTTCGAGACCGTGTTCGAGGAGCGGGCTGTAACTGCCGGCCTCGGCGACCAGGGCGGCCATCGCCCGGCGATAGCGGTCAGGTGCCGGCGGCAGGACCCGTGCCGCCCGGCAGCGGCGCAGCGCTTGCTGCAGTGGCATACCCTTGCGGACCCCGTCGTCGTAGGCCTCGTCGCTCATATCGTAGACCGTCGCCCGGGCGGCCTGCGGTGGAGCAATGATCACCGGCCGACCGCACAACATCCGGTCGACGACCCGTTCAACGGCAACGGCGAAGTCAGCGACATTAAGATGAATAATCAGGCGTTCCCGCTGCATGCACCGCACCTCTCACCGCATCTTCAGCCAGCGAAGCCAGCAGGCGGGCATTGCGGGGGGCCTGGGCCCGGACATGGTTGTTGAAAAACAGCACACCCCGCTCACCCTTTTGCGCCAACACCGCGAGGCGAGTGGCTGCCCATTGTTGCAACTCCGTCGTGCCATAATCGTAATCAAACTT
>CAZSOA010000186.1:0-6360 GCA_964608305.1 uncultured Desulfofustis sp.
TACCATTGTCCCGGCCGCTGTTCCTCGACCAGCGCATAGCGATACCGACACGGATGGGCGCAATGACCGCGGTTGGCATCACGGCCGGTCAAATACTGCGAGAGCAGGCAGCGGCCGGAATAAGAGATGCAGAGCGCGCCATGGACAAAGACCTCAAGCTCGGCGGGGCAGTGGTGCCGGATCTCCCGGATTTCAGACAACGACAGTTCCCGGGCGAGATTGATCCGGCGGATACCCTGGCCCGCCCAGAAATGAGCGGCCGCACCGTTGGTGACGTTGGCCTGGGTGGACAGATGAATCGGCAGATCGGCGACGATTTCTCCGGCAAGGGCAATAATTCCCGGGTCGGCGACGATGATGCCGTCCACCCCGATCTCCCGCACCTGCCGCAGGTAGTCGGGCAGATCCGCAAAATCGTCGTGATGGGCGAAGATATTGACGGTTACATACACCTTCACCCCGTATTGATGGGCATAGACGACCGCCGCCGCCATGCTCGTCTCGTCGAAGGTACCAGCCCGGGTCCTGAGTCCGTAATCACGACCACCGAGATAGACGGCATCTGCGCCGTAGTGCACGGCGACCTGCAATTTATCAAACGTACCGGCCGGGGCGAGGAGTTCGGGAAGCGGGCGATTCGTTGTTTTCCTGCTTTGTTTTTTGGTCATGCTGCATTATTTTTGATTGTTCGTGGTCCTTGTTCATACACCACCCGCCCGGCACTCGGCAAGACCGTGTTGCCGGCAGGCAACCGATAATTATCAGCAGCAGCTTCATCGATTTATGGGCACTCTGCCGCAACCCCTCCGGCCGCCGGCGTTCCTGTCGTTCTCAGGGTACCGCTTCGCGTTTTCCTGCAGCACGTTTCCCGCAGGCGATCGGTGATGAAGGGACCGGTCGGCATAGCGATGAGCGGCGGCGTCGACTCCACCGCTGCCGCATTGCTCCTGCGACGCACCCATCAGGTCTGCGGTTTTCTGATGGATATCGGCCAGCCCGGTTTCACCGAACAGCAACGACGGGTGAGTGGCCTGGCGGAACAACTCGGTATTGAGCTGCGTATCTGCGATCTGCGTGGCGATTTTGATGAGCAGGTCCTTGGCTATTTCACGACCACCTATTGCCTCGGCCGGACCCCGAATCCGTGCCTGGTCTGCAACCACACCATCAAGTTCGGCCGGCTCATGGACGCCATCGTCGCCGCCGGCTACCCCACCATCGTCACCGGCCATTATGCCCGGATCGTCGATAGTGCCGGCGAATCGGCGCTGCTCCAGGCAGTCGATACGAAGAAGGATCAATCATATTTCCTGGCCCGACTGAGCCCCGAACAACTGCGCCGGGCCCACTTTCCCCTCGGAACGATGACCAAGGAGCAGACCTACCGATTTGTCGAAGAACACGGTTTTTCCGATTTCCGCGGTCGAGAAAGCCAGGACGGCTGTTTCCTGCAAGGCACCACGGTCCCTGAGTTTCTTGTCGAGCAGCGCCGCGTGGCGCCTGTCCCCGGCCCGATTATCACCGTTGCCGGTGAGCGCATCGGTACGCATGGCGGACTGTTTCGCTATACCATCGGCCAACGGCGCGGTCTCGGCCTGCCCCACCATTCACCGTGGTACGTGGTTGCCATCGATGGTACCGCCAATAGTATCATCGTCGGCAAGGCCGGGGATCTTTTCCAATCCACGCTCAAAGCCGGCCCGCCGGTCTGGCAGACCACGCAGCTGCCCCGGGCAGGCGACCGATTCATCGTCAAAATCCGCTCTGCCCATCGAGGAGCCGCCGCAGTCATCGAATCCATCGACGAGCAATCATTCCGCCTCCATTTCGATGAGCCGCAACGAGCGATAGCCCCCGGCCAGTTCGCCGTGCTCTATAGCGGTGAGCGGGTTATCGGCTGTGGCGAGATTCATCCTTTTTTTTCACCCTCCCCCGCAGAGCAACGATGAAACGTGTCTATCTGTCCACGCTGGGCTGCAAGGTCAACCAATTCGAGACCGCCGCCATCGCCGCCGGTTGCAGCGACCGCGGGCTCACCGTGACGAATTCCGCGGACGACGCCGATGTCATCGTTATCAACACCTGCGCCGTTACCGCCAAGGCCGGCGCCCAGTCGCGGCGGGAGATACGGCGGCTCGCAAAGCGGAACCGTGCCGCCCGCTTCGTTGTCACCGGCTGCCAGGCCCAGCTGGCCGCCGATGAATTGCGCCGGCTGCCCGAATTAAACGATGCACGGTTGCTGATCGTCGGCAATCGCGACAAGGAAGCGCTGGTCGCCTACCTGCTCGGTGACCGGCCTCCCCCGGCCGACGCGATCCTCGCCGATATGATCGCTGTCCCGCAGATCGCCCGGCTGCCGGTACAGCGGTTCTCCGGGCGGACCCGCGCCCTGTTGCGCATCCAGGACGGCTGCAATCATTTCTGCAGCTACTGCATCGTCCCGTATACCCGGGGCCGCAGCCGCAGCCTGCCAGTCGACGAGGTGCTTGCCCAGGCGGCAACGTACGCGGCGCACGGCCATCGCGAACTGGTCGTTACCGGGGTACATGTCGGCCAGTACGGCGCGGATCTGGGCGGCGGTCTCACCTGCACCACCTTATTGACCATGCTCTGCGACCGGTTTCCCGACCTGCGGTTTCGGCTTTCCTCGATCGAGCCGATGGAAATCGACACGCGGCTGTTGACCCTGATGCGGGAACGGGATAACCTGATGCCGCACCTGCATATCCCCCTGCAAAGCGGTGCCAACGAGATCCTCGCTCGGATGAACCGGCGTTACAGTCGCGAACAGTTTGCCACGCAGATACAGGCCTGCCGGGAAGCACTTCCCGACGCCGCCATCGGCATCGATGTCCTGGTCGGTTTTCCCGGAGAAAAAACGTGCCATTTCAACAATACCATGGCCCTGCTTGAACAGATCGATTGCAGTTACCTGCATGTCTTCCCCTACTCCCGCAGACCCGGCACCCGCGCGGCCACCTTCCCCAACCAGGTGACCGCCGCCGAGAAACAGCGCCGCGTCGAAGTGCTCCGGGCGCTGGGCGAGCAGGTGCGGACCACCTTTATCGAACGCCATCTGGGTTCCTGCCGCACCGCCCTGATCGAAGCGGAACGGGATGAAGACGGGCTGCTGCGCGGGTATACCGACAACTATATCGCCGTGCATCTCGCCGGCAACGACGGTCTGAAAAACAGCGTGGTCACCGTCACCCTGGAGAAACGTCTGGCGACCGGTGCCGTGGCTCGATTGGCGGAGCAACCATGATCGGGGAAATCATTGCCATCGGCGACGAACTGACTTCGGGCCGGATCCTCAACACGACAAGCGCGTATGCCGCCCGCCAGCTTTTTGCCGCCGGTCACACTGTCCAGGCGATGAGCACCATCGGTGATTCGCCGAGCCTGATCGGCGAGGCGCTGCTGCGGGCCATCACCCGGGCCGATTTCATCGTCGTCACCGGCGGGCTTGGCGCCACCGATGACGATCTTACCAACGAAGCGGTCTCCCAGGCTCTGAATCGGCCGAGTTTGCCAAATCTCGCAATCCTCTCCCGCATCAAGCAGCATCTGCAACGCCGGCAGGCCGCCGTGGACGATCCCCTGGAAAAGCTCGCCTGGTTGCCGAGCGGCGCCGAGGCGTTTGATCCGTCCTCCGGCGTTGCCGGCTATCAGCTGCTCCATGAGGGCACGCCGATTTTCTTTCTACCCGGGGTTCCCGAGGAAATGATGGATCTGCTGAACCGGATCGTCCTGCCGAAACTCATCGCCTGGCAGAACGAAAGCGGCCTGCAGACCAGTCAGCGGATCTACAAGATTTTCGGCATCGGCGAAACGGAGGTGAACCGGCGGATCAAGGCCCTTCATCTCGATGAATCGGTGAGCATCGGTTATTATCCGGTCTTTCCCGACGTCCACCTGAGCATCCTGCTGCGCGGCGGCGACGGTAACGACGATCGGCGCCGCTTTGCCGAGGCCTGCGCACGCGTTGAACAGGTGCTGACCGACAGCATCTACGGCAAGGACGGCGACGAACTGGAAGCGATCACCGGAGCACAGCTTCGTGATGGCAATCTGCAACTGGCCACCGCCGAATCGTGTACCGGCGGCCTGCTTTCCCACCGTATCACCCGCGTACCAGGCAGTTCCGCCTACTTCGCCGGCGGCCTGGTTGCCTACGCAAATCGTTTGAAAACCGAACTACTTGGCGTTGCCACCCCGATGCTCGACGCCCACGGCGCCGTCAGCCGGCAGGTCGCCGAAGCGATGGCCACCGGGGTCAGGAGCCGCTGCAGCACCGACATCGGCATCGGCATCACCGGCATTGCCGGCCCGGATGGCGGGACCGCCGCCAAACCGGTCGGCACGGTTTTCATAGCTCTGGCCGATGGCGCCGGCTGTCGTGTCGAACATCATCGCTTTTCCGGCGAGCGGAGCCGGATTCAGGTCCTGGCCGCCCACACCGGCCTGAACATGCTCCGTCTCCACCTGCAGCACTACCATTCGTCGCGGCCGGCCGATCGGTAATCGTTCTTGAGGGAACCTTGAAAAATTGCCATTTCGCCCAATCTCATCGTTGCGCAATCACATTTTATCCTCGGAATATCATGTATATGCCTGCGGTAAAATTCTCTTGCGCGCCTCGATCTTGAACGAAATTTCGAATTTCTCATGGTCCCCTTGAAGTTTGGCCGACTTCCTTTTATGCTAGATAGGCAACTGCAGAATTTTCTTCTGATTTCAACCATCATTCAATGGGAGCAACCATGGCAACAGATAGCAAAAGCAAGTCGAGCAGTGTGGAAAGCGCACTCAGCCAGATACAACGACAATTCGGCAAGGGCTCGATCATGCGGCTTGGCTCGCGAGAGACGGAAAACATCCCGGCTGTTCCGACCGGTTCGCTCAGCCTCGATATCGCCCTCGGCGTCGGTGGCCTGCCGCGCGGCAGGATCACCGAAATCTACGGCCCGGAATCAAGCGGTAAAACCACGCTGGCATTGCACGCCATTGCCGAGGTCCAGAAACGCGGCGGCACGGCGGCCTTTATCGATGCTGAGCACGCCCTTGACACCGCGTATGCGCAACGGCTCGGCGTCGACATCGACAATCTGCTCGTGTCGCAGCCTGACTTTGGCGAACAGGCGCTGGAAATCGCTGAAATCCTGATTCGCTCAAACGGTGTTGATATCATCGTTATCGACTCGGTGGCGGCGCTGGTACCGCGGGCGGAAATCGACGGCAACGTCGGCGACGCCCATGTCGGCCTGCAGGCACGGCTGATGTCCCAGGCCATGCGGAAATTCACCGGGGTGCTGAACCGGAGCCGTTGCATCCTGGTGTTCATCAACCAGATCAGGATGAAAATCGGGGTCATGTTCGGCAATCCGGAAACCACCACCGGCGGCAATGCCCTGAAATTCTACTCGTCGCTGCGCTTAGATATCAGGAAGATCAATCAGATTAAGGACGGCCAAGAGGTGATCGGCAACCGGACCAAGGTCAAAGTGGTCAAAAACAAGGTGGCACCGCCGTTCAAAAGCTGCGAATTCGACATTATCTATGGCGAAGGCATCAGCCGCGCCGGCGACATTCTCGATCTGGCTGTTGAGCTTGAAATTGTAGACAAAAGCGGCGCCTGGTACGCCTATCTCGACGAACGGATCGGCCAGGGACGGGAGAACGCCAAGCAGTTTCTCACCGATCACCCGGAGATGTGCCGGGAGATCGAGAATAAGGTCCGGCTTGGCTACGGCCTGAGCGTCGCCGACGAACCGGCTGCGGTGACACCGGCTGCCGAGGCATAGTCGCCGGCATCAACCGATAACGTTCCCGCTCCCGCTTCCGGCGACGGTACGGGTCATTTTTCGGCGGCCGTCCCGGTGCCGGCCGCCTGGTACAGCACCATGACCAGCCAACAGCATTGCTTTGATGTGATCATCGTCGGCGGCGGCCCGGCAGGACTCTTCGGTGCCTATTACCTGGCCGAGCACAGCGGTCTGCGCGTCCTGGTCATCGACAAAGGCCGGGCACCGCGTAACCGCCGCTGCCCGATCAAGGACAAGGGCTGCATGCATTGCCGGCCGTGCAACATCCTCTGCGGCATCGGCGGCGCCGGCCTGTTCTCCGACGGCAAACTCAACTTCATCCACAAACTCGGGAAGACCGACCTGACGCAATTTCTCCCGGATGCTGCGGCCAGTGCGCTGATCGACGAAACGGAGGCGATCTTCAACCGGTTCGGCATGGATGGCCCGGTCTATCCGACCGATCTGCAGATGGCTCATCGCATCAGGCTCGAGGCCCGCAAGCGCGGCATCGATCTGCTGACTGAAGGCGGCGGGAACCAACACGGCGGCTGAA
>CAZSOA010000187.1:0-6360 GCA_964608305.1 uncultured Desulfofustis sp.
AGCAGGCGGCGTGCCCTTTTTTGGGCGATTTCATTGATCAATCGATGTTCCGGCCGGGTTTCCACGGCAAAGGTGAGCACCTCGTGCAGCAGGTTGTCGTGCAAGTGCTGATCGAAGGTCTGCCGGGCATAGGTTTGGGCGTACGATACCTGGACCAGCAACAGGGACCGCTCGGATAGCTCAAGCGCCCGTTCGAAATGGTGCCGGCTCCGGTCCGGGTCGCCGCCGACCATGTGTGGCTTGGCCCCGTACAACACCCCGAAGAACAGATGCGCCCCGCCGTTTTCAACGGTTTCGTCTAGCTCGAGAATTGCTGCCATCAGAGCCTCGATGCTCACCAGGTCGGCCATCGCCGCCGGCGAGCCCTGCTGCTGGGTGACCCAGGCCAGCCAGCCGTAGGTTCCCCAGAACAGATAGGGAGCGTTGCGGGGGGGCGTGGAAGCAAGAACCCGGTCGAGTTCAGCAGGGGGGAGCTGATCGAAATCAGGCGGTAAGATGGTCAAGAGCAGCTGCCGGCCGTACTGGCGCGCTTTGTTGCCAAGGGCCTGCAGTCGATCCGATGATGCGCCGCAGGACTCGAGCGCGGCCATCGTACCGCTGTAGGACTGGCTGCCGAGCAGCAGGAGCTCCCGGTTGGTCGGGTTGCCTTCAATCAGGGAATCGATCATCAGCAGATAAGCGGCGGCACCTTCGCAGACCAGCTCCACATCCTGCTGGTGCTGCAGGTTGCCGACCGTCGGCTTGATGATGGTGGTGGTCAGCAGCGACGTGCAGCCGGACAACAGCAGCATCGAGCAGAGAACCAGCGTTGAAAGGAAACGGCTCGGGCGGATCACGATAATAACTCCCACAGACGGTAGAGGAAACGGGTGCTCGGAGAAGCGACACCTTTGGATACTATGCGCTATTCCCCGTCCGCCGTCAACAGGAATCGGTTGAAAAACCAGTTACATCGAGATGTTAAGCGGTGGCCTCGGCAGATTTTCAAACTCGCTCCGGCAGATGAGGGGAAACAGGCCTGCCGTACGTCATCGAAAGAGATGGACGAAAGCGCCGAAACAGGCTAGGTTTATCGCCACATTGTGAATAATAACCATGCACAGGAGATCGCTACCATGGTGAAACGGCATTCATGCATCACCCTGATTGGGGTGCTGGCGATTGCAGCACTGGTGCTGCTGTCCGGCTGTTCGTCGTCCAACAAGTATGGCGTGGCCAATATTTCCAGCATTCCGGACGGCGCCGAGGTGGTTAACCTCAAGGATCAGAGTCACCTGGGTCGGACGCCGGTGAAGGTGTCGTTTCCCGGCGAGCCGAACACCGCCGAGTTCGTCACCATCCAGTTGCGTAAGCCGGGCTATATCGACCGCATCACGTCGTTCTGGATCAACCGGAAACACAAGAGCCCGGAAGAAGCGGAAATGAATGCCATCGATGTGCAGGTGGAACTTGAGAAACGACCCAACAGCTAAGAGAGGAATTTCATGAAACACGGTAGGTATGTCCGGTCCCTGGCCATCTTCGGGATAATCATCCTTATTGCCGTACTGACCGGCTGTTCGTCGCGGCAACCGGTCAACTTCAAGGTACACACCGAGCCGGAAGGCGCCCATGTCATTTATCGCCAGGATAACCTGTCCTGGATCTATCTCGGCATCACGCCGCTCGATGCGGTGGAGATTATCCCGTCGGAACGGCTCAGTAAAGAGCACACCATCAGTCTCAAGGTCATGCGTTGCGGCTATCTCGATCAGGCAAAAGAGTGGACCGGCGCCGATCTGGAGCGGGAAGTAAAACAGAAAGGCCAGGTCTTCTGGACGCCGAGGCTGATCAGAAGCGCCGAATAAACCGGGTGATCCGATGATAATGAAAAACGCACTCTCTCTATTGCTGGCCGTCGGCCTCTCCTTTGGCATGCTGAGCGGCTGTGGTAAAAAAGATTTAGATTCCGCCCATCTGTCGCAATCGATGAAGCCGGAAGGCACCCTGGTCGGAAGCGGCGACGCCGGGTTTGATCCCGGGGCGGTGACCGCCGGCGATCTTGAACCATTGTCGGGAAGCGGGTACAATCCGCTTGACCCCGATACGACGTCCGATGCCTATCGGTCCGTTTACGGCCGCTCCACGGCGCCGCTCTACCCGGTGTTTTTCCAGTTCGACAGCAGCGCCATCGGCCCCGATCAGCTGGACAACCTCAACAGCAGCGCCGCCCATCTGCTGGCCAACGGCAATCTGCGCATCGTCATCGAAGGCAATTGCGACGAGCGCGGCACCGCCGACTATAATCTGGCACTTGGTGAGCTGCGGGCGCTCAGCGTCAAGAAGTATCTGAACAACCTGGGCGTTGCCGATGCGCGGATGGCGACCATCAGTTACGGCTCGCAGCGACCGCTGTTTCCCGGCAGCGACGAATACTCCTGGGCCATGAACCGGCGGGCCGATTTGGTGATTCCGTAGCGTGGGACGGATGCAATTTATGTCATGACGGTTTCTTTTTCCGGAGTCCGGCGGCATCTGCCCCGGCTCGTGTTGTCCTGCGCCGTTTCTGCGCTGCTGCTCGGGGCGCTTATCCATTTCAGTCTGTCATCGGCGGAGCCGGCCGTCTGGTCGAGCCTGCTCGGCGTTCTGGCGTCGTTTTCGCTCTGGTTCGCCGTATTCTACATTCTGCTGTCGCTGATCAGAACGGTGCTGCAGGCCCATCGTTACCGCCTGCTGTTACGCACCACGGAACCATCGGTGCCGTCGCTTTTTCACCTGATGCTGGTCACCTTGAGCCGCAATATGTTTGTCGATATGCTGCCGGCCCGGCTCGGCGAATTGACCTATATCGCGATGCTCAACCGCGGCTACCGGGTCAGCGGCCAGGCCTGCGTATCGTCTCTGGCCATCAGCTTCGTCTTCGATCTGGTAGCGCTCGGCATCCTCATCGTCCTGCTCATTTTCGGCCAGCTGCTCGGCGGCGTGCTGCAGCTCTGGCTGCTTGGTGCACTGGTGGCACTGGCGTTGCTGATTGTCGTCCTGCTGGTTCTGCTCTATCCGGCCCTGGCCGTCGTCACCCGCTTGCTGAACCGGATGTCGACGGGCGGCGGCGGGATTGTCGGCACCGTGGGAGGGTTGTTGGCAAAGATTCACCGGGCGCTTGACGATACCCGGCAAGCCGGTATCATCGGCCGGGTACTCGGCCTGTCGCTAGGCATCCGGTTGGCCAAGTACCTTGGCATGTACTGTCTTTTCGTCGGCGTCGTCCAGACCCAGTTCCCGGACCTGACCACGAGGATCCTGATGGTGCTGCCGGCCCTGATCGGCGCCGAGGCCGGGGCCAGCCTGCCGGTGCCGGCCTTCATGGGATTCGGCACCTACGAGGCGGCCGGCATGCTGGCACTGGTGGCGCTTGGGGCGACCGCGGCCACATCGTTTCTGGTGATGCTGGCCATGCATGTGATCAGCCAGATCATCGACTACCTGCTCGGAACGATCGGCCTGCTGCTGTTTTTGTTCAAGTCAAATGTGTTGCCCGCTGCCGTGGCGGAAGGGCGGAGCAACCGCCGCTGGCTGATCGGCACGGTGCTGGTGTTATTGCTTGCGGCTGCAACACTATTTCTTGTCTACGAATACCGGCAGATCGAAAAACGCGGCGCGGTCCGGGCGCCGGAGCAGGGGCAGTCGGTGGCGCCGGAGGTGCTGCCGGGGCAAGAAGCCTTGCAGCATCTGGACGGCTTTGTGGTCTGGAGTTCGAACCGGTCGGGCAGCCACGACATCTACCTCTTTTCGCTGCCGGACGGCACAATCAAACGGCTCACCAGCCATCCGCACACCGATTATTACCCGCGCATCTCGCCGGACGGCACCCGGATCGTTTTCGCCCGTTCCCATGAGCCGTGGGTATCCCAGCGAAACGTCTACCCGTGGGATATCTGGCTGCTCGATCTGGCTACCGGCAAGGAGCGGCGCATTGCCCAGCACGGCAATGTGCCGACCTGGTCGGCGGACGGGACCCGGGTCTTTTTCCAGCGTCGGGCCACGCAGGTGGTGGAACTCAACCTTGTCACCGGAGAAGAGCGGCTGCTCTATCAATCCGGTGTTTCCGTGGATGTCCCGCCGAAAACCGAGTTGCAGACGCCCGATATCAGCAGCACCGGTGACCGGCTGGCAGCGACCTTTCGCGGTGCCACCCGCGCCACCGCGGTCGTCGAGCCGGATGGCTCGGTGCGAAGAACCGGCAAAGGCTGCCAGCTGAACTGGGGGCCGGATGACCGCTACCTCTACAAGATCGACAACGGCGGCCACATGGGCAATTCGGTCCATAAGATTGATCCGGGTACCCTCGAGGCTGAGCCATGGTTCGACGCCCCCGGCGACTACAGCAACGAATATTTCCCGCGGGTGGCGGCCACCGGGGATGTCCTCGTCTACGGTGCCAGTGCCGGCGGCCACGAGCACGACACCGCCGACTATGAAATCTTTCTCTGGCTCATCGGCCGGCCGGCCCACGAGACGATCCGCCTGACCTATCACACCGGCAACGACTGCTGGCCGGATATCTTCCTGCGCCGGTGAGCGGATCCCGCGGCTTGACAGTTGCAGGCGAGTAGCGTACAGGAAATATGAGAGAAACCCGTTTCGGTTAACGGGCATCAATCAGTCCGAGTACCTGGAGTATTGCATCATGCTGGCGGAGCTTCTGAACAACCTTGGTGATGCATTCAGCGGTCGGGATGAGATCGTGGCTGCCTACCTGTTTGGTTCGGCGGCCAAAGGTACCGCCAGGCCCGGTTCCGATATCGATATCGCGCTCCACCTTCGGGAAGGAGTTGAGCACCCGGACAGAAAAGCGCTGCTTGATCGTCTTCTTCCCGAATTAAGCAGACGTTGCCGTGGCGATGTTCACCTGCTTTTTCTCAATGACGCATCCTATCTGGCTCGCATGGAGGTCTTTTCCTCCGGTCTGCCTTTGTATGTCCGTGACCCGCTTGAAAGTGCCCGGTTTCGAATGACGAGCGCGGTGATGCACGCCGATTTTTCCCGTTATCGGCTGATGACCAGGAAGGGGTTGGAAAACAAAATGAACAACGTGGTGCCATGACTGCAGCGGATATCATCTGGTCAAAAATTTCTTCGATGGAGCGTCATGTCGAAAGGGTCAAGGCGAAGCGAGCGGTGTCGCTTGAACAGTTTCTGCGCGATCTCGACCGCCAGGAAAGCATCTTGTTCAATATGCAGATGGCGATTCAAAACTGCATAGATATTGCGGCGCATCTGGTCAGTGAAAAAGGCTGCGGTGTTGCCGGCAGCACCAACGAACTTTTTTATCTCCTTGAAGAGCATGGCCTTCTATCGACGCCGCTGACTGAAAAAATGACCAGAGCGGTCGGGTTTCGCAATCTGATTGTCCATGAGTATGGCAAAGTCGATTTGTCCGTGGTTTTTCGGGTATGTCACGAAAATCTGAGCGACCTTGAGGAGTTTGCCAGAGTGGCGAGTCGTATATCGGCAGGATCCGGAACGAAGCGTGATTGATTGTTGCGGGTGAGCAACCAGTGTTGACAAAGGCACGCTATGTGTACATTGTAAAATGTACACATAGCGTATGAACAACAGCCGGGGTGTTTTGGTGCAGAAAGTCAATGTCAAGGAAGCGCGGCGCGACATCAGCCGCTTACTCGATGAAGTTCAGGCCGGCGGTGAGGTCGTCATCTTCAGGCGGGGGCAGCCGGTGGCGCGCCTGGTTGCGGTTGAGCAACCGGGTAAAAAGGCAAGGCAGTTCCCGGATCACAGTTCTCTCAGAGCGTTATTGCCGCCGGCCAAAACGGGGGGAATGGTTCTGGTGCGGGAGCTGAGGGATGAGCGGGGCTGATATCTATCTCGACACATCGGCGCTGCTGCCGTTCTATCGACAGGAGCCGCTCAGCGAGCATGTCCAGTCTTTTCTCGATAAACTGCGGCCGCCGGTTTGCATCAGCGATTTGACCAAGGTAGAGATTGCTTCGGCTATTGCCAGATGGGTGCGAACCGGAGAGCTTAACGAGAAACAAGCGGTTTTGCTGGAGACAACCATCGCCGACGATATCGGTGCAGGCCTGTTTGCCGTTCGACCGCTGACCGCGCGCCACTATCGTTGTGCGCAAACTTACATCTCCACCAGGACCATTTCCATCAGAACTCTGGATGCGTTGCACCTTGCCTGCTGCGCTCTTGCTTCCCTCCAACTGGTAACCGGCGACCAGATCATGGATCAAGCGGCGCGGCAACTCGGGCTGAACAGCACGCTGCTGACAATAGATCGGCGGTAGCCGATCCCTTTTCACGTTTGCCTGTTTGCCTTTTGCGCAGCAATGGTATAATCTGCGTGTTTTTCTTTGT
>CAZSOA010000188.1:0-6345 GCA_964608305.1 uncultured Desulfofustis sp.
CCGCGTCCAGGTCGGCAGCGGTGCCGCATGCCGCTGCGTGGCTGCGGCCAGGTTTTCCCAGGCACCGATATAGCAGAGATAGCTGCACCAGGCCGGCCCGATCAGCAGTACGGTTACGCCAAACAGCGTGATCATGAACAACCCGTCACCGCGGAACAGGGGGGCGGCGGCGATCAACGCCGGTACCGGCAGGTGCAGGGAGCCGGTCATCAAGAAACGCTCCAGCCCGGCCAGGCCAAGCAGGAGTTGCAGGAAAAAAACGGCGGAAAAAAGCGTCCAGATGATTCGCCGCCACCGTGCGGTAACGCGGATATCGAGCATTTTTGAGACGATGAAGGCGGCATAGATGCCGAGCAACAGGATGGCCACCCAGCCGCCGCCGGGAAAGAACCGATCGGCCAGCAGCAACTCAAGCGAGCTTTTTTGCCGGGCGACAGTCAGGATGGCGATGGTTAGCAGAAAGGCAAGCCCCGGGGCGAGCGCGTCGGTTGTTCGAGAGCGCAGCGCCTGCTTCAGGTTGGCGCCGGCAGCAAGCAGGCAGGCGAGCAGCACCGAGCCGAGAATCGCCGCCAGACGCAGCCAGGGAGCGCCGGCCAGGAATCGTTGCTGGACCAGGTGCCCGGTGATATCGGCCCAGAGCAGAGCGCCGAAACCGAGCAGGCCGGCCAGGGCGAGATGATTCCAGCGCCATGGCACAACGATGAGACCGAGCGCCAGGAGCCAGAAGATCGCCACGCCATCGCTGCCGATCCGCACCCCGTGGGCGGCCAGCAATAACAGTGAACAAACGGTGAGCGCGATTCTAAGCATGGGCTCCAGCCAGAAACTGTCGGTGGATGTGTCGGAAACGTTAGCCTGCCGCCGGCTCGTTGTCTTTGACCTGAGTCAAGGACGTGGTATTTTTCCTCCGGTATTTGCTACCCGTCAGCCCGGCTCGGCAGTCAAGGCGCTGGACAGATTTTTCCGTGCTCCTTATCATATCCCGACAGGGAAATCGTGCCGAACTGTGTCGCGATTTGACGGCACGTGACAGGGCACCGGTTCATCATCTGACCAGGACCATGGGGAGAGCGCAATGGAGTTCTTCAAAAATTGGCGATCCGCGGATAGTTGTCAGCTCCTGCCGACGCTTGATGCCGAGCAGACGGCCCGCTATCGGCGTTTTCGCCGGTTGCTCGAGCATAATCGTACCGCGCTGAGCCTGCAGGCCGATCTGGAGCAGATCTACTACGATAATCGACCGTTCATGCCGCAGATGGTCGAACATCGGAGCAACCAGCTCCTGCTTGAGGTTGACGGCATGGTCAACGCCCTGTCCGGCATGACGAAGCAGGATTACGAGCCGCTCTTCGCCGTCTTGCGGAGCATCGGGCGATCGGTGCAGGATGAATGGTCCGGTATCTATCGGGAGCGCACCGAGGCATTGGCGCTGCCGCTTAACGAGGTGACTCTTGAGCAGATCGATCAGGTCGGAGCCAAGGCCGCCAATCTGGCCCATGTCGGCGGCGAATTGGGACTGACGACGCCCATCGGCTTCGCGATGACGACAACAGCCTGCCGGCGGTTCCTGCAAACCACCGGGCTGGTTGATACGATCGACACGATGCTGGCGGAACTGATCGACGATGACCCGTATGTCCTGGAACGGGTCAGCCGTGCCATCATCGAGTATATTAGTGCAGCCCCGCTCCCGTCATCCGTTGCCAAGGCGCTCGAGGCGGCTGCCGCAGAATTTGCGCCCGATCAGCTGTTTGCCGTGCGCAGTTCCGCTATCGGCGAGGATGGCGATGTTTCCTTCGCCGGTCAATATACATCGCTGTTGCAGGTTCCGGCCGCCGGGCTGCCGGATGCCTACCGGCAGGTTGTCGCTTCGCTTTACTCGGCTCCGGCGCTTTCCTACCGCATGCATCACGGCCTCGATGACCGGGAGACGCCGATGGCCGTCCTTGTCCTGCCGATGATCAAAGCACAGGCCAGCGGGGTCCTCTATACCGCCGACCCCGCCGGCTCCGATGACGACAGCATCAGGATCAGCGCCGTTGCCGGTACCGGTGAGCGGCTCGTCGGTGGGGAAGCCGCTCCCGAACAGTCCGTCCGCATTGACAAGAACACCCTGGAACCCGCCGACGATAACCCGGCGCCGGCACAACTGGTGCCGCCCTCAGTCGTGCAGGAACTGGCCGGCGCCGCGCAGCGGATGGAAGCCTGGTATCGGCGGCCGCTCGACATCGAGTGGGCGGTCGATGAAACCGGGCGCCTCTTCATTCTCCAGGTGCGGCCGCTGCTGATCCTGCCGGATGAAGATGAGTCCGATGAAGAAACAAGGGTTGATTTTCCCGGCCATCCGTTGCTTCTGGAGGGCGGAAAATGTGCGGCCGGCGGCGTTGCCACCGGTCGGGTGCTGGTGACAACCGCTATTTCCGTGGATGCTCAGGAGGCACCCATCGAACCCGACACGATCCTTGTCGTCCGTACCGCGAGTACCACCTATACGCCGTGGATGAGTAAGGTCAAGGGACTGATCACCGATGTCGGCGGCACCGCCAGCCATCTCGCCTCGGTGGCCCGTGAGTTCGGGGTGCCGGCGCTGTTCGGCACCGGTGACGCGACCACGACCCTCAAGGACGGTGAAGTCGTCACCCTGTGGGCCAGCCATGAGCGGGTCTATCAGGGAGCGGTCGAAGAACTGATCAAGGGCGTGCGCCAGATTAAACGGCCGATCTTCAACAGCCCTGCCCATCTGCGCCTGCAGCGGCTGCTCGACTTGATCTCGCCGCTGAACCTGACCGATCCCGACGCGCCTGAATTTACGCCCGAGGGGTGTCGTACCCTGCATGACATCATCCGTTTCTGCCATGAATGGTCGGTGCGTCATATGTTCAACCTGGTCGAATCGATCGGCCACACACAGAATGCGGTGCGCCTCAAGGCCACCATCCCGATCACGTTGTTTGCGCTCGATCTCGGCGGCGGCCTGCGTCCGGGGCTTACTACCTGCGACGAGGTCAACGCCCATGATGTGGTCAGCACCCCGTTTGCCGCTCTCTGGCAGGGGTTCACGTATCCGGGCGTCAATTGGACCAGTGGTGTGGCGGTCGGCGCGCGGGATTTCATGTCGCTTCTTGGTGCCGGAGCGAGGCCGCACGATAATACCGCCTTGGGTGGGGCGAGTTATGCCATCCTTTCGGCCGACTATGTCAATCTGAGCGTCCGGTTCGGCTATCACTTCGCCACCGTCGATGCCCTCTGCGGCGATGATGTCGACCATAACTATGTGACCCTGAGTTATGCCGGCGGGGCCGGCGCCTATCACGGCCGTTCGCTGCGCATCCAATTCTTGGCAACGGTATTGTCGCGATTGGGGTTTACCACGGAGATCAAGGGCGATATGCTCGACGCATCGCTGATGCGGCTTGACAAACCTGCCCTCAGTGACGCTCTCGATCAGCTTGGCCGGTTGCTCGGCGCCAGTCGGCTGCTCGACATGGCCCTGAAAACCTCCGAGCAGGTGATCTCGTTTACCGAGGCCTTTTTTGCCGGTACCTATGATTTTCTCGAGGCAGAACGGAGTGATGCCCTGTCTGATTTCTATCTGATCACCGGCGACTGGCGAATGAGTGAGCGAGAGGGGGAGGCAGGCCTTCTCCAGGATGGCTCACAGGTCGTCTCATCGCTCTCGGCGGGCTTCACCCAGACCATGACCCGCATCCTCGGTACGCGATATCAAGAGTTTCTCGATAATATCGAGGCGTATTGCTATTTCCCGTTGATCATCGCCAAAGACAGCATGGTGGCGGACGGCAGTGCTGCAGTTCGGGTCAAGCCGCTTGCCGGTATCATCGACCAGGCCGGGGGACTGGCCTTTGCGATACGGGACTGGGCCAATTACTACGTGTTTAGGATCAATGCGCTGGAGGGCAATGCCATTCTTTTCGAATTCCGGAACGGCAAGCGCTTTGAGCGGCAGCGGACGGCCGTCGCTGTGCGTGCCGGCAGCTGGCACCGGCTTCGTGTAGACATCGCTGGGGCAGACGTTCGGGCCTTTGTCGATGATGTGCCGGTCTGTGAACACCGGGCGGAACGGGCTTTTGATGGATACCTCGGCCTGTGGGCCAAGGCTGATTCCGTGACGCTGTTTGATCAGCTTTCCTGGAATGCAAACGACGGTTCGTCGCGCCGCTGGCAGCAAAACGTGCGGGAACGGGAAGGAGTCGGCGCGTAATGCCGGGAGAAGCATGCTTTTCCCGGCAGCGGGGCACCCCTCAGTGCCCTCCGTAGCCGGTGCGAAGCAGTGAGTCGCGGCTGATCATGCCCAGGAATCGGTTGTGGTCATCGACCACCGGCAGCCGTTTGAGCCGCTGTTCGGTCATCAGCGTGATGGCCTGATTAAGCGATAAGTCTTCTTGCACCGAGACGATCTCGGTGGTCATGATATCGGCGGCTTTCGTTCTCTGCAGGTGTTCGGCAATGTTCGGTGGACCCCCTGAGCCGCGCAGGGTGCGGGAGATACGGGTCAATAGATAGCGCAGGCCGTCCGGATCAGGCTTGCAATAGCGAAGCAGGTCGCGATCGGAGATAATGCCGAGCAGCCGGTTGTCGGCATCGACGACGGCCAGCCGCTGGATGTCGTTGTCACCGATGATGTTGAGCAAGGTGTCGACGGTGGCGTCGGGCAGGACGGTATGCGTGTCGCGACGAACGATATCGCCGACCGTCCGCATCTGCCGGACATCGATATTCTGGGCGCAAAATGCCTGCCAATCAGGTGTTTCCCGCATCACGGTGCGAAAAACATCAAGCCTCGAGATTATTCCGGTTAATCTGCCTTCGGTATTTTCAACCGGCAACCGCTTCAAATCCTTGGTCAGCATGAGCTCGACAGCTTCGGCCAGCGGAAGTCCTTCGGCAACGGTTATCGCCGGCCTGCTCATTACCTCGCCAACGGATCGCCGTGCCAGTTGTGTCATGACCGCGGCGATTTCCTGCGTTGTCGTTTCGGCCAGCAGACCGAGCCGCAGCGGCAAACCGCCGCGGTTGACCAGGTCTCCCTGGGTGATCACCCCGATCACCCGGTCACGCTCATCCACCACCGGCAGCCCGGTAAAGATCGAGGAAAGCAGCAGTTGCGCCGCATCCGCCAGCGATCGCTCGGCAGTAATCTTGACCGGGTCACGGGTCATCACGTCGCGAACGGTGAGTTGCCGGGGGAAAAAGGTATTGGCCGTGCGATGGCCGACCACCTGCGCGTCGCGAACGGCGATGATGCCGTCCGTGACCAGATCGCCCAGGGCCTCCAGTACGTTTTTGCTCGCGGCTGCCGGCACGATGATGGAGATCGTGATCGGCAGGTTGAATGAAAGGATTTCAAGCCGGGTGGTGGTAATCTCACCACTCTCGTAACAACCGGCAATGCCTCGGCTGACGACACAGCGGGCGGCAATCTTCAAGCCGCGCAGATAGTCGATAACCGCATCGGCAACCGGTTTATTGCCACAATGGGCTTCTTCGCTCGTGTAGATCTCGATGATCCGATAGGCAAGCATCTCATCCCTCCTATTTCCACCCGCCCAGGCGCAATCCCAGGTAGGTCAAACCCAGGCAGCCGATGTTGGTAAGCACGATGTTGATAAATGATTGCAGCACCAGGCCGCTGCGACCGGCATTGACTGTTTCCAGCGAAAATGCCGAAAAGGTCGTCAATGCGCCAAGGTAGCCGGTAATCAACAGCAACCGCAGATCCGGGGTCAGCAGCCGGGCACGATCAGCCAGGGCGAAGAGCAGGCCGATACAGAAGCAGCCGATAAAATTGACGATCAATGTGCCCCACGGAAACGACGTCCCCCAGAGTCGAGCCGACAGCAGGCCGATACCGTAGCGGCTCGCTGCACCGAGCCCACCGCCGATCATCACCAGCAACCATTTGTAACCAAGCATCATAACCGACTCTCATTCTGTTGAAAAAAGCGATTTGTTCCGGTCTGTTGGCCGGCAACTCCCATCGCTTCGTCAGGTTGCTTACCCAGCAGGTCATGGGCTGCCAGCAACTGGTTGATTGTTGATGGGCCGGCCAAGCCCGGCCGACATCAAGCAGCTGAATTATTGTTTTTACTAATTGTTTTCGTTGGGAAAAGAGTTTTTTGGTGCGACCGGGTAAGCGCTCAGTTCTCCTGCTGCATCCCGGCGATAAATTCATTGGATGACGCGATGGCCTCATTCATACGGCTGATCAGGGTGTTGATCTCCGCCTTGAGACCGGCGAATTCGTAGTGCAGGGACCCGATCGCCTGGGCGTTGAGGTTGTGCTTGAGGAAAAGCACATTGTCGCGAAAGATGGTCAGCACCGGC
>CAZSOA010000189.1:0-6312 GCA_964608305.1 uncultured Desulfofustis sp.
GGTGATGGTGGCGTCAGATTTGATCAGGTAGAACGGGTTCGGGCCGTCCACCTGCTGCCAGGTAAGGCCCAAAGCGGCAATGACGGTGGTGAAGGCGTCGATGATGTCTGCCTTGTAGATATTGGTCTGGGTCCAGGACAGGTGCTGATCGGCAAGGCCTACAAAGACGAACGGGGCGTTGGCGTAGTCGGCGACGGTGAAGATGACTTCCTTGAGCGGGACGTGATCAAAGTCAACGGAGATATAGTTGTCCGGGTTGGAGCGCGGATCATCGGGGGTGATCAGCTGCATGGATGCGGCCGGGGTGGCGGCAACCAGCACGGCAACAATCAGGATCGTCAGGATCTTAGGAGTCGGTCGGTTCATGGCTGATGGTCCGGTTGGTGAAACGGGTGCGGCCGCCCTGGTCTACCGTGCGAATAATAGACGGCGCATGAATCGAATAAGGCGCGGGTAGATCCGCTGCAGCGGTGGGAGCAGTGGCGGCGGGCTGATTATCCCGAGCATGTTGGTAGTCCTCGATGATTTTCCGGTTGCCGAACAGGTCGCCGGTGGCAAAGCTTGATTTGAAGAACACCATGTAGATGGTCAGGGCCAGGACAACGGGGATGGCAAAGAAGATCGGGTGCTTCAAAACGTTGACGTGCTTTCTGATGTCCATCTCCTTGATGTCATCGGAGACGTAGGATTTGTAACAGAGGAAGATCTTCGGGTTATAGGTTTTGACCTCTTTTTTCAGCGGCATGCCGTGCGCTTCGTCGCCGGCGTAGGAATAGCAGAGATATTTCTGCTGTACGGCGCCACCGAAGAAGTTGACCTTGCGAAAGACGTAGTTCCATTCGAACAGGGCGCGGACCGCGGCGTCGATCCGTTCGGCGTTCTGGGTGATCAGCACGACGTCATAGCCGTGATGGCGATGCGTTGAGGCCCAATAGCCGAACTGTTTGTTCTTGTCCGATTGCCAGTCGCGGCTGGAGAAATATTTCTGGACCTCATCAATGACGATCAGGCTGCCGGGGGTGACGTGCATCCAGAAGTTTTCGACCTGGTCTTCTTCGAGCAGCTGCAGTTGTTTGGTGATGGCAAGTTCCGAGAGGCTGCACACCGATTTGATCGCTTCCTTGCACGTTGGTTTCTCCAGGCCGCTGATATTGGTGAACACCGTCCTGCCCTTGCACAGGTTCTGGAGGATGAGCACGACGGCTTCATAGGTCTTGCCGCTGCCCGGGGTGCCGGTGTAGCCGAAGATCATTGGGGTTGCAGATCAAGGATGATGGCGGTTTTCGTTTTCCGGGGTGCAGGGTCTGGTTGCTGGTGCTGCGCTGCTCCCGGGCAATGCTGAGCAATAACCTGGTGCAGGATCTGTTTGACGCGGGTTTCGGTGGCGGGATGGATCGGCAGTTTGATGATGTCGTCCATCGTGGCAACGTTCATCGTGATGCCGTGCAGGTCGATGATGTTGCTGAAGGCGCGACGGGTGCCGATAGTCATCTTCTTGCCATCAATTAACAGGGTCATGACCGGGATGCGAACGGGTTCGAAGCGTTTGGGGAATCTGCGCATGGTTGTATCCTCCGTTGGTATCAGACGCGGGTAATGGCTGCCGGCAGCAGGTTCAGCAGCATGCGGATGACAATCGCGCCAGCCAGATAGGTCAGGGCCTGGGGCAGGCCGATCTGGTTGATCAGCCAGATCAGCTGCGGCGGCATGCTTGAGTATTGGGCCGCCGTGTTGAACATGACGGCGCTGAAATCAAGGCCTGCGGCAAATGAATAGAGTACGGTGAGCAGGCCGTCGTAGATGGTGAAGAACAGCCAGCTGAACGCGGCACCGATGTTGTCGAGCAGCCAGGTGATGGCGTCCCAGATCAGACCGGGGATCGATTTGAAGAAGTTGATGATCGTGGCCATAATTATTTACCGCTTTAAGGTGACGATCCGGATTGCCAGCCACATAAAGGCGATCTGGATGACCGCACGCAGGGCCAGCAGGGCGTTGGCAAAACCGGCGAACGATAAGGTATGGCTGCCGTAGGTCTCGCCGCCGTCGATGGTAAAATCAGGGCTGCCGCCGCTGGGAATTGCGCCGAAGAACTGGCCGGGAACGGCAAACAGGCCGGTTGCGCTCATATCGCTTAAAAACTGGTTGGTGCGATCGCCGAAGCTGTGTTCACCGGTACTGTATTCGCCGGGGATATCGTAGTTCAGGTCCTCGCCCGGTTCGCCGTCGCCTTCGATGGCGTCCTTGAGTTCATCGAGTTTATCGCCAAGCGTGTCGCCGAACTCGCCGATCTCGTCGCCGAGGCCGCCGATCTCATCACCAAGGCCGCCGAGTTGATCGCCGAGTGCGCCGAGCTGGCCGGCGACGTTGTTGAGACCGGCCCCGACTTGTTTGTTGCTGTCGGCAAGCTGACGGCCGAGCTGCGCGGTGTTGGTGGCGCTCGCCTGAACGTTTTCGCCGATCCATTCAAGCAGCTGGTTGGTTTCCGCCTGGCTTTTGGCAATCGTTTCGGTGTTCTTGGTTGCAGACCTGGTGTTTTCATCAAGTGCTTTGAGCAGGTCGCTGTCGGTTGCCTCCGGGCCGGGTGCTTCATTGGGACTGCCGGTTTCCGGATAGTCGGGCGGGGTCGTTGGTTTCTGGGTCGCTTCCTTGGGTGATTCGGTTACGTCCGAATCGTGGGTGCAGATGCACAGATCCTTGCTCGGCACGTACATATAGGGCCGGGGAAAGCATTTAGCCCGGCATTTATCGGTCTGCTGGTCGGTGTCCGGTTGCGGGGTGTTGTCTTGTTGGGTGGTGGTACCACCGGCGATCAGGGTTGGTTGGCCGCCTGGGGAATAGTCGCAGACGTTGCAGTTATCAGGCGTGCAGTTATCGCGGATCGGAAACGGGTAACAGGAGCCGTCCGGGGTAGACGTGAAGTCGACCCGGGCTGCATCGGAGCAACCGCCCGGGGCGGTAATGTCGTAGACGTCGACATCGGCGTTGCCAAGGGCGAGGCAGTCGCTTTGCTTCAGGACGTAGGACAGGTCGCAGAGCGTGCCGTCCGGTTCGTAGCGGCGCATCCAGATCCAGGCGACGTTGGTGACTTCCGGATCGTTGGGGTCGAGGTCGCAGGCGTTGCAGATGCCGTCGCCGTCATCGTCGTCGCATTTGCAAAAGCCTTCGCAGGTGTCGTCGTCGATGATGTAGTTGCCTTCACCGCATTGCTGGGCCAGGACGTCGCGTTCCTGCTGGCAGGGATCTGAACAAAAAGCAGTGCCGTTGGGAAGTTGTCCGTCGGTCATCAGGTCGCTGTCCCAATTAACGATGAGCGCGGAACCTGGCTGGCCTTCTCTATTCTGAAAGTATGATGATACGTGCTGGACAACCCATTGCGGGTTGCTGGGATGATTATCCCACTTATACCACTGATACCGATAGGTATAGCATCGACCGGAGCTTGACTGGACATCGTCCGTCACTAAGCTCGACGTGTGATTGGTGACATCGACGTTCAATAGGCGCTGCGTTGTTACCGAGCACCACGCATAATCTTCATAATGCACCCTTCTAAATATCCAGCAGTCATCAGGGGTCTGTGCCAACACCTGCTTCACCACGCCGATCAGGAAGACAAAGACAACGGCAATAACGATGATGATCTTGAATCTGATCTTGAAGAATGAAGGCAGCGGGAAGGCCATCAGAAGTCGATCGTCTTTAAGATATTTGCAATCAGCAGGCCGCAGGCGATCAGAAAGGCCACGGCAACAAACGGGGCGGCAAGGGCGAACAGGTCGGTGAAGAGCTGGGCGGCATCAAAATCTTCGGGCAGCGTGATCATGATCTCAGCTCCACTTGATCGCCGCGGCGATCACAAAGGCGATGCCGGTGAGTCCGCCGAGGCCAAAGGACATGATGTCCGCCAGGTGGACGGTGATCGTCTCGAGCAGCAGGCTCAGTTCAGCGGCGCTCATCGGTTCAACACGCTGTTGATGATGACAAACGCGGTGTAGATGATCGAGGCGTAACCGAGCATAAAGAGCATGGCGCCGTTCATGATCTCACCCCCTGCTGGGTAGGTTGCCGATGTTCTTGTTGATCGAGAAAACAAAGCCGACGACGAGGCCGGCGATCCAGCCGCACATCACCAGGCCGAGCCCGGCGCCGTATAAGGCAAGGTTTATCTCCATCCTTTCATCCTCATGCTGGTGCTGCGGTTAAGCAGCCGGTGATAGAGTTTGTTCTGTTCGTCCCATTCGAAGCTGCCTTTCATATGGCTGTCGCGGGCGGTGCGCACGGTGCGCGCCTGGTCTTCCCAATAGTCGGCCGAGCTGGAAAAGCGGCTTGCCTGCCAGCGGGGAAAGAGCATCAGCTTGACCAGGTCAAAGCCCGCGATCAGGAACATGAAGCCGATCATCGCGGATAAGACCGTGCCGATGTCCAGTTGGATCTGGCCGACAAGCGGCAGTGCAATTTGAAATGCCTGGTCCATGGTTCAGCATGTGAGGGGAGGTTACCCTCCCCTCGCGGGTTGCCCGGTTAGACGGGCATTTTGGCGGTGCGGCCGATGTAACGGCGGGCAACGAAGAACAGGCCGATGGCGATGAAGCCGATCATCAGCGTGGAGACGTTCGTTGACAGGCCGGTGATATCGACGGCGTCAAACAGATCCTGCATGGTTTTCCTCCTTGCTTGAGGTTGGTGGTGAGCATCAGCGACTGAACACCTTGTAGAGGATGCCCAGGCCGACAACAATGAGCAGACAACTGACGATCCCGGTCACCGTGGTCAGCAGATCGGTGCGGATTCCGTCGAACCAGGTTGCCTGAATAAGCGGGGTCCATTCCATGGTGTTGTTCTCCCGGTCGATTTATGCTATTGGTCAAGACAGGGATCAAAGAGCCGGGGTATGGGAGGGTCGGGGTTGATCGACGGACGACACCCACCCGCCCGGCTGGAGCCGGAACGGGCGGGTGTCGTCTGCTGGTGGAAATGAGCGTCATACTCGTTACCGTGCGGGCTGGTCCCAGAGGCTCAGTTGATTGAACCAGCGGCCGTTGTTGAAACGGGAGCTGGCGCTTAAAAACGCGCTCGTCTCGATGACGGCGTCTTCCCGGCCGAGCGGCATTCGTGAATTGATGACGATCTCGGTGGGCCGGTGCAGCGTGTCCTTTGCCGGGATGACGATCCGGTTGGCGTAAAAGTCGCCGCGTTGGCTCTTGATCTGCTCCACTGCCTTGATCACGCCGTGGACGAAGATTTCGAGTTTGCTGTCTTTGAACTTGATTGCTTCCTGAGGGGTCGTGGTGGTTTGGGCCATGGTCGTTTCTCCTTTGGTCGGTGGTGGTGGTTGCCTTAGATGGTCCGGGGTTTGATGGTGATGGTCTTGCCGTCTATTTTATATTGGGCCATCTTCAGGCCGCAGCGCTCCTGGTTGAGCAGTTTCTGGATGGCGCGGTTTGCCGTAAGCGGGTTGTCGGTGCCGGTGACTTTGAAGCAGCTGATGGTGATTTCCTTGGCTTGTTTCATGGCGTGGTCTCGTGGTTCGCTGGTTAGTCGGTACCTAAGGCGGCAATGAGGCCGTCGCGCAGGGCGTGCAGCGATGAGATGTCGGTGGTTGCGCCGTAGCTGCGGGTGCCGTCGTTGTTGATGATGATGTGTGAATAGCACTGGGTGTCCGGATCGATGACGATGTGCAGGTAGCCGTTGATGCCGATCGGGAAGCTGTAGAGTTTCGGGAAGGTGTCGGCTTTGTTTGGGATCGCGGCGGTCATGTGTTCACCGTAAGGGGTCGGTCCAGCTGGGTGGCTGGCGCATGAGGTCTGCGGTGCAGGATGCGCAGAGTGATTGCAGGGCGTCGACCGGGGTACCGCATCCGGCACAGGCCGGGTGAATGGTGATGGTCTGCAGGGCGGCGGTGGCTTTGGGGCCGAGGATATTTCCTAACTCGAATGTAGTATCGGCTGTAGCTGTCTTTTTAGGATTCATCGCCAATAAGTGATAAAATTAGATAGCAGCATGACGTAAATTCTATATTTAGATATTTACCCTATGTCTAATTTCTGAAAATGGATATGTCAACAGATAAAATTCGAGAATTAGATATTTTTAGCTTCCATGAAGTCTTTAGGAGAGTGAAAGCAAGCACTCCTATTAATAATTACAATGACTTGAAGGATATTATCGGAATCGCGCAGAGTGCGATTTCTAGAAGAAAACAGCAAGATATCTGGCCATTGGAATGGGCCGTAAAAATAGCCTTGCGGTACGGCCTCTTGACGGAATGGCTCCTAACCGGCAATGGGCCAAGAAGGTTAGACGAGGTTA
>CAZSOA010000190.1:0-6211 GCA_964608305.1 uncultured Desulfofustis sp.
CGCCCATCAGCAGGCGACCGGGTTCGCCAAGGATTTCGCGTGCGGCGAGCAGATGAGCGATGGGTGCTGCAGCAAGCCGTTCAACCGGCAGTACCGCAAGCAACGTCCCCATCCAGAAGAGAGCAACCAGATAGAGCAGGGCCACGGCCGCCGCCTGCTTTTCGCCTGGTACCGGGCCGACTGGTCGTGTTTTGTCGAACCCGAGAAAAACCAGGACCATCAGCAAAGTTGCGGGCAATGAATCGCTGGTCAGCGTCGCCGCTGATGAGAGGTTCGCGTTTTTAAAGAACAGCCCTGCAACGGCCAGCAGCATCAGAGAGCAAACGGTGGTGCCGACAAAAAGCGGCTGGGCGATCAGAGCGAGACGGTCACCGAAGAGATGCAGCAGTGTGATGGTCGCCAGCAGGAGAAAGGCAAACCCGAAATTGGGAAACCAGGAGGCAAAGATCTCATTAAAGCTGAAGCCGGCGGTAACGACCAGGCCCGTGCTGATGAAAACCGTGCAGCCGAGCATGGCGGCGAGGTCGACAAACAAGACGGCGTGCTGCCGGCGATTACCCGGTTGCGCCGGTGTCTCGGCCGATGTCAGTATGACCAGAGCAGCAAGGGCAAGCAGCCCCCCACCAATCAGGATCGGCAGCCCCGCCGAGCCGCTCGCAGCGCCGGCACCGGCAAGCAGAGCGAGGGCATCCGGTGAGAAGATCCAGAAACAAATGAAACTTGCAGAAACAAGCGTTGTCCGCATGATGGGAATTCCGGCCTCGGGTTGCATGCGACGTTGATACGCTGTCGAGACTCGTGCTGATTCAACAATAATGCGCCTGGTTGATCGATCAAGCTGATACGGCATCCGGTTCTGGATAGCGGACAATGAAATTCCACCAACGGGCCGTGGCTTGACGGGGGGAAAACCGCACGAGACGGTTTCAGGATGGTTTCTGGTAGAGGGCGTGGAAGACGGTTTTCAACACAGATTCGTTAAGTCGGCCAAGTAGTTGTGCCTCATACGGGTCATCTCCTGTTTCCAGGTAGCCGGAGTTCTCTTCGGCTATCTGCGCATCGCCCCGGGGCGGCGATACGAATTCGTCGCGACAGGTAATTTGAGCAAGCTCGCATTTCTCTTGTTTCTGATGCTCGATCCAAAGATTTGTTTCATCGTGGGTGCCGATAAAAAGGAGATACAGTCGATCATCCTCTCGGACGGTGACGAGGCGGTACCCGCCGCCGAGATCATATTTGGTACAGTTTTTCAGGCGATATTCGCCGTTTTTTGTTCGTTTAATCAGGAGGTCGTCAGAGAGCGGCCCGGCACACCGAAGCAGTGCGATAACCTTTTCGCATTGCGCGACAGCGAGTTCCGCTTTTTTCCCCGATCTGCTTAAAAGATCGAGTTGGCGATCAAACGATCGTGAGAAATGGAGGGAGCGGATCATCAGCTTGTGCGTAGGAGAGTGGTTGTCCTCATATGCAGGAAGTGCTTTCTGATGGCTTGGTTGAAGAATAGGGATATTTTATAGGAATTACCGCTCCCGTCAAATAGGAAATATCTATCGATATTGGTGCTGGCATTGCTACTTGCTATGTAATAGGTTGGTTCTGTCCCATTCACCGATGACCATGGCGATGGCGATTCGCATCGATATTGACTCGGCCAAATAAACAAGAGCCTCATAATCGGCGAGGCAATGCCGGCGTGGAAAACGGTTGCGATAGGGCCCGCTGTGCGCCGAATCATCTGCGCCCTGCCACCAGCCGACATCTTCCACGATAACGAACAGGGGCAGCGGAAGTGTTATCGTGGTCTGGTCGTCACGAAAAATGATCATCGGCTGCTACAGGCTTATCCAGCGCGGCCTCGCACCGGTCGCCGTACCTTTGCCATTCTGCCATATCGTAGGTGTCAGTGATGTCAATCATTGTTCAGGGGGGCAAAAGCGACGCCGTTTTTTGAGCGAGTGAACATGAATCATAGGGAGGAACGATGCTCCTCCGCATATCTATCGGAACAAGCGATTTGCCCCGCGCGTTGAAGATCGTTACAGTGCATCACATTATCATCCACCTCTCTTGCGGCTGCCATGTATCTGCATACCGACCACCGACATCATTCCAGAAACCGACAGAGTATCCTCCCTGCAATTGGTGTACAGGTTGTCCATGAACAGGGCAGCGGCAGGCTGAATGAGGATGTGGTGTTGCAGTCCGGCAGTCTTTTTGGCGTGTTCGACGGGGCAACGAGTCTGGTCGATTCGACCAAAGGCAGTGGCGAAAGCGGCGGAAGTCGTGCCGCTCGAATTGCCGCCCGCTCTTTTGAACAGTGTTCGGGGAGTCTTGCCGAGCGAGCCAGACAGGCGAATGACGCTCTTCGCGCTGCGCAACTCGCCGAGGGGATAACGTTTAACGAGCGACTTCAGTTGTGGTCCACCAGCCTTGCGGTGGTGCGACTCCATGATTCGACGTTTGAATATTGTCATACCGGCGACAGCATGATTCTGGTGCTGTATACCGATGGCAGTCATGATTTATTGACCCCTGAGTCTGATATTGATAGCGAGACGCTGCACCTCTGGAAACAGTCTGAGACGTCGTCGCAACCGATTCAGGTCTGTCTTGCCGATCAGATCGCCGCTGTTCGGCTGCAGATGAATGCCGGTTACGGTGTGCTCAACGGTGAGCCGGCGGCAATGCGTTTCCTTGGGCATGGCCGGCGCAGCCTGGCGGGGGTTTCCGACATCATTCTGTTTACCGACGGGCTCATGCTCCCCCGCGAAAATCCCTGGCAGCCGACTGACTGGCGTTGGTTTGCCGATCTCTACCGGATCGGCGGGCTGCATAAGATCCGCGCCCATGTCCGCAGCCTGCAGTGCCAGGACCCCGCCTGTCGTCGCTTTCCCCGGTTCAAGCTCCACGATGATATTGGAGCCGTGGCCCTCAGTTTTTCCGGCGCCCCTTTCGTGTCTGCCGGTACACATCCGCAATAGCTGAAAATACCGTTTGCCAGGTCCACCGACCGGTTATCGGTTCGATCTGCTCGAGTCTTGGCGACGGCGACCTGTCGACGTGTTCGATCATCTGCTGCAACGTTGCGGTCAAACGAGCGTCCAGCAGCGGCCAGGAGGATTCGTTGGGCCGGTCGACGGCGTGCTGCGGCGGCAGATCGACATAGCCGACCAGATCGCTTGGCACGCCTGCCAGTAAGGCACGGCTTCCTTGCAGGCCGGTGGTTACGATGCGGCAACCGCAGGCCATCGCTTCCAGCAGGACCAGCGGTCGACCTTCGTAAAATGACGGCAGGATGAACAGGTGACTTCGACGCATCAGCCGGGCCAGTTCGTCCTGGCTGAGCACACCATGGACAGTGACCCGATTCCATAGGGCTGCGGCATCCTCCAAACATTGTTTCGCTTCCTCGCCGTGGCCCGATCCGGCAAGATGCAGGTGAAGGCTTTCATCGGACAGGTTGGCAAAAACCCGCAACAGCCAGTCGACTCCCTTGGCGAAACTGAGTTTTCCGGCGTACAGGAGTTGTGTCGGTGGCGAAGCCGGTTTCATCTCGAAATGAAAGATCTGTTTGTCGAAACCGGCGCCGACGATGGTTATCCGATCAGGATCAATGTTGTACAGGGCTCTGATTTGATCGGTCTGATCATTGTCGAGGGCCAGGATATGGTCGACATCACGGAATCCTCTGCGGACGGTGGCTTGCAGGTGGGGGCAGAGAACATACTGGCGCAGGTCGGTGGAGTGACAGGACGCGACAAGGGGAAGGCCTGGCAGGGCTGCCCGGGCGACGGCGGTGACCAGCCAGAGATGATGGCTGTGCACGATATCGATGGCAGCCGTCTCTGCGGCCGTTGCGATTGCCGTACCAAACGCGTTCCGGTATCGTTCGATCTGATCCGCCGATAGCTCGCTGAATCGGGAACTGGGATAGGGCATCACATCGCTCATACCGGGAATCGTGAAATCCAGGTCGGGGCCGGAGAAACGGACAAAGCGGCAGTCCCCGGCATCGATTCCATCCAGACGCGGCGTCTGATCACCACTGAGTCCGGCTACCAGCAGATTACGATGTCCTGCCGCTGCTGCCTGGCGCATGATGTTTTGCAGATAGTAGCCGCTGCCGGTCGCTTCCGGGTGCTGACTGATGATGTGCAGGATATTCATACCAAGAAAAGCGGATGTTTCGCGTTGACCTGTTCATTCTCTCATTGAGAATCGATACCACCAGAAACATGGATAATTGGTTAGCATTTCCCGGTAAGCATCGCATCAAAAAACGTTTCTATCAGGTTTCTCGATGATTTATGAATAATTGATCTGTAAAAGCTATATGGTATTGCATCGTTCCTCGCTCAAACAGTTCTGAGTTTCAATTCATAGGCTATAGCTATTTTTCAACATAAAATCATTGATACATACTATTGGACCGGGACCTGTTCTCATTGTATGAAACTCCTACATTTTGAGGTTTTCTTGAACCTGTAACCGGGAGGGAAAGAGATCATGGATGGTATCAAACAGTTTTTTGCCAGTCGCTGGGGGATCATCAGTGTCGGTGCATTTATCGGTGTGGTCGCCGCGCTGCTGCAGAGCTGGGGGAATCCGGCCAACATGGGGATCTGCGTTGCCTGTTTCGAACGTGATATCGCCGGCTCGCTCGGCCTGCACCGGGCCGATGTCGTGCAGTACCTGCGGCCGGAGATCATCGGTTTTGTCTTGGGTGCCCTCGTGGCTGCCTATCTCTTCAAAGAGTTTCGGCCGCGTGCCGGGTCGGCGCCGATCGTTCGCTTTATTCTCGGCATTTTTGCGATGATTGGGGCGCTTGTCTTTCTCGGCTGCCCGTGGCGCGCTGTGTTGCGACTGGCCGGCGGGGATGCTAATGCGATCCTCGGTCTGGCGGGGTTGGCAACCGGGATCGGTATCGGGGTCTGGTTTCTCAAGAGCGGGTACAATCTCGGCCGCGCCCAGAAAACCTATACATCGGCCGGCTGGCTGCTGCCCTTGACGATGTTCGGTTTCCTGGTACTCATGTTGGTTAACCCGCAGATTGCCGGTGAAGGGAAAAGCGGGGTGCTGTTCTATAGCGTCAAGGGACCGGGTGCGGCTCATGCACCACTGGTCGTGTCATTGCTTGCCGGCTTGGTTATCGGAATGCTGGCCCAGCGCAGCCGTTTTTGTACGATGGGCGCTATCCGTGATCTGATCCTGTTCCGGCAGACCCATCTGCTGAGCGGTTTTCTGGCACTGCTGGTCGCGGCCTTCGTCGCCAATCTTGCCTTGGGACAATTCAAGCCGGGTTTTGCCGAGCAACCGGTGGCTCATACCCAGCACCTGTGGAATTTTGCCGGCATGCTGTTGGCCGGGTTGGCCTTTGCCCTGGCCGGCGGTTGTCCGGGCCGGCAGTTGTTCATGGCCGGTGAGGGGGATGGCGATGCCGCCGTTTTTGTCTTCGGCATGATCGTCGGTGCCGCTTTTGCCCATAATTTCGGGCTGGCTAGTTCACCGGCGGGTGTTGGGCCAAACGGTATCACCGCGGTGATCGTCGGCCTTGCGGTCTGTCTGTTTATCGGCTTTACCATGCGCAAAACAGCCTGAGGAGGATTATTGAAATGGCGACAATTATCGATGCCCGCGGCCTGTCGTGCCCGCAACCGGTACTGATGACTCTGGAGCAGATCAAGACCGGTGCCGATCAGGAACTGATCGTCCTGGTCGATACCGATACCTCCCGGGAAAATGTCACCCGTGCTGCCGGCAGCCAGGGATATGTCAGCAAAGACGTACTGCCCGATGGTGACGGTTACCGGCTGACCTTTTTCAAAAAAGCGTAGCAGTGGGAGTGTTTGAGAGCCTGAAACGGGCGTTTGGCGGACGCCGCCCTGCAGCGGATCGGGCTTCTTCGGCGGATCGGGGTTTTCTCGTCTTCGAGAATACCAGTGAGGTCATCCAGGCTGAAAACCTGCTCCGCGCTGCCGGCTGGCGGGTTCGCGTGATGGGACCGCCGCCTGAGATCCAACGCGGTTGCGATCTGGTCATCGAATTCCCATTGATCGAACGGTTGGAGATTGGCCGACTGCTTGAGTCGTCGCAATTGGCCCCCCTGGAGACGGTTCCGGTGACCGGGCCGCTGCTCACGCCCGTTGACTTGTTTCAGACCGTTGACTACGGCGATTATCTGATGGTCCGGGCAGCGAATATGAAAATCTGC
>CAZSOA010000191.1:0-6192 GCA_964608305.1 uncultured Desulfofustis sp.
TGCCGGTTATCGAGGTGCGCCAGTTGGCACTGCCGGCGACGACCTGCCGGCTGGTCTGCGCCAGCGGCGCCACCGCAGCAAGGCCGGCGACGCTGTTTCGTATGGCCGTCGCATCGGCCATCGTGAATTGCTGCGAGGCGATGCGCGCGCCACCGGGGCCGCGCATCGCCTGGCCGGGGCGCACATGGAGCATATTGCTGCCGAGTTTGGCGATGTCGCCGGTCACCTTTTCGGTGGCGCCGCTGCCCGCAGTCACCATGCTGATCACCGCGGCCACCCCGATCACAATACCCAGCATGGTCAATGACGAGCGCAGCACGTTGCGCCTGATAGCGCGCAGCGCAAGAACCATTGCCTCCCCGATCATACGCTGCCTCCCTGTCTTGAATCGGCAACGATCATGCCGTCCTGAAACAGAATTCGGCGACCTGCATAGGCCGCCATGTCGGTTTCGTGGGTAACCATGACGATGGTAATCCGGTCTTCGCGGTTGATCCGTTGCAGCATTTCCATGATCTCGTTGCTGCGGGCGGAATCAAGGTTGCCGGTTGGCTCGTCGGCCAGCAGGACCATCGGGCGACCAACCAGTGCTCGGGCAATTGCCACCCGCTGCTGCTGACCGCCGGACAACTCACCCGGGGTATGCCGCCACCAATCCGCCAACCCGACCGTTACCAGAGCCTCCATGGCCAGATCGCGCCGACGCCTGGCCGGTACCTTGCGATAGACCAACGGCAACTCGACGTTTTCCAGGGCCGACGTGCGGTTGAGCAGATTGAAACCCTGAAAGATATAACCGAGAAACTGCCGGCGCAGCAGGGCCCGCTGATCACGCGAGAGCTGTTCGACGGCGACATCATCGAAACGATAACTGCCGCCACTCGGCGTATCGATGCAGCCGATGATATTGAGGCAGGTCGACTTTCCCGACCCACTCGGTCCCATCATCGCCACAAACTCCCCGCGGTCCACCTGCAGGTGTATCCTCCTGAGTGCCTGCATGGCGGCCGGCCCGCTGCCGTAGACTTTATCCACCCCGAAACAGTTGATCAGTGGTTGTGCTTCCATGTTCCTGCTCCCGCGGCATCGGCGAGAACGCGCTAACCGTTGGCGATGCCGACTCGTTTTTATTGCCTGCTTATTTCGTTGGTGATGACCGGGATGCCGATGGCCAGACCATCACCGGAAACGGCGGTCAGCATCCCGTCGGTCGCCAGTTTCCGGACCCGCAGCTCCACCGGTTGCCGCTCTTCGCCAAGGACATGGAGTATCGCCTCGTTATCGCCCGCCCGACCCGCTTCCCGCCCGGCACCGGCGGATTGTCCGGTGCGTGAAAGACGTGCGGGCGGCCCCGGCAGCAGCGCGTTGAGCAGGGAGCCGGAACCCTCACGTTTCCGCATAGTGGCGGCTGGGCGATAGCGCAGTGCCGAGTTGGGCACGAGCAACGCCTGGTCAATGCGGGAGACCTCGATGTGTGCCGTAGCGGTCATACCCGGCCGCAGCAGAAGATCGGGATTGGCCACGTCAAGGACCGCCTGATAAGTGACAACACCATCGGTGATCACCGCGCCATAACGGACCTGCCTGATCCGGGCCGCAAACTGCCGGTCCGGATAGGCGTCGACGGTAAAGGACGCCTGCTGACCGTCGGTCACCCGGCCGACATCCGCCTCGTCGATATCCACCTGCAGTTCCATGACCCGGAGATCTTCCGCCAGAGTATACAGCACCGGGGACTGCAGCGACGCAGCAACGGTCTGGCCGACCTCGACATCACGGCTCAGCACAAAACCGTCAATCGGCGAATAGATGATTGTTTTTTCCAGATCACTTTCGTTTGCCTGGAGCGATGCCTCAGCCATGGCAATAGACGCCTGCGCCGCGCTTACCGCCGCCTCGGCCCGGTGCAGTTCAGCCTCGGCCTGTTCCAGAACTTCAAGCGCCGGTGAGCGGCCGCCGCTGAGCTCATGGCTCTGACGATAACGATTAAGCGAGGTTGCGGCGGCATCGCGGGTAACCGATGCCTGCCGATAACCGGCCTGCGCCGCCGCCACCTCGGCTTGCGATTTCTGAACCGCCGCCCGATAACGGGAGTCGTCGAGATACGCAAGCGGCTGACGCTGCACCACCGTGTCGTTGAAATCGGCGTTCATGGCGGTGATGATGCCGGAAAGTTCGCTGCCGATCTCAACCTGGTTGGTTGCCGCCAGATTGCCGGTGGCAGTCACGGTGATCACCAGATCGCCCTGCTCCACCGGTCGCGCCTGATAGATGATACCGTCCGTCTGCCGTTGTTGAACGAAGACGACAGTACCGCCTCCGACAACCAGTAATACGGCGATGACCAGTCCGCGGACAAGGCGCCGCCGGCTGGTCCGGTTCGACAACCGACGCAGTGCCTGCCCGACCGTTTCCTCGTTTTGTTCATTCATGGCAATGCTCCTGTCTGCGATAATGGCTCTTGGGTGGCAGGCGGCACAAACGATTGCCAGCCGCCGCCAAGGGCACGGTACAACTCGACCAGACCGGTAGCCACCGTTGCCGTGCTTTGAATGTGTTGATTTTTCGACGACAGTCGTGACCGCTGAGCATCAAGAACTTCGCTGAAATCAGCGAGCCCGACCTGATAGTGAAATTCGGCCAGTTCCAGAACAAGCTGGTCGGCGGCAACAACCGCCTCGATCCGCTCCAGGCGTTCCTGCTCCTTGGCAAATCCGTACAACGCATCCTCGACTTCACCCAGCGCCGTCAACACGGCGCTTTCATACGCCAGCGCCGCCTGGCGCTGCACCTCGTTGCTGATCTGCACCGCGGTTCGCAAGGCCCCGGCATCAAACAGCGGCCAACTGACCACCGGCCCGATGGCCACAGACCGCGCCGGCGTTGCAAGCAGGTTACTGAGCGACAGCGCCTCCAGGCCGATCGATCCGGTCAAACGAAAGTGAGGATAACGGGCCGCCTCCGCCACGCCGACCCGGGCAGTCTGCGCCGCCAGTTCCCGTTCGGCGCGACGGATATCCGGCCGCTGCCGCAGAACATCGGCCGGCACCCCGATTACCGCCGCGATGGTGGTCCGTGGCAGCGGCCGGGCAACCGCCAGCTGGGCATGGAGAGTTCCGGGAGGACGGCCAAGCAGAATGGCGAGACGATTGCATGCGGCCTCCAGACCGACTTCGAGGGTCGGTATCGCAGCTTTCGCACCGGCCAGTGCGGAGGCGGCCTGGGTCACAGCCAGCGCATCTGCCCGGCCGGCACGATGCATCGCGTCGACAAGGGCCATGGTCTCCTGCCGACTCTGCACTTCGGCCTCCGCCACCTCAAGGCGCGCCTGGTAGCTACGTGCTTCAAAATAGCTGCGTGCGACGTCGGCGAGCAGGCTCACGGTAGCAGCGCGGAGATCTTCAACCCGTGCCTGATAATCGGCGTCCGCAGCCTCGATTGCACGAGCTACCCCGCCAAACAGATCGATCTCCCAGCCGACGCTGATTGCCGCAGAAAACCGCTCACCGCTGGTGGATTGATCATCCTCTCCACGGGCCTCGGTAAACCGCACGGCACCATCGCCCGTCAGCGCCGGGTAGCGGTCGGCGCCGGCAAGGCGCTGTTGCAACCGCGCCTGCTCAACCCGCGACACGGTTTCTCTGATCCCGAGATTGTCGGCAATCGCCTGCTCGATCAATTGATTAAGGCAGGAATCATCAAAGATCCGCCACCAGAAGACCAGGTTTTGCCGGTCCTCGTCGATGGCGATCGGCCCTTCGTTGCGCCACTGCTCGGCAACGACGGTCTCCGGCGGCCGATAATCGGGGCCGACGGCAGCGCAACCGGTAAACAGACCGCCGGCCGCCGCCATAAGAAGCAGCACCAGACGTCGCCGGCAGATCAGGGTGATCCCAAGCGCGTGTCGTATGTTCATGAGCACCTTCCTCCCACCATTCATGACTCCTCCAGCTATGTGGCCCTGATATCTCTCGGCGCGCTCGTATTACCGCCAAGCACCGATACCGCCGATGGAGTTCAGTCGACCGGCGGACCAACCGTCACGCTTCTGCTGTGATAAACAGTAGCGAAAGAATGTGGAAAAACGGTGAAGAGATTGTGTGATTTTCGCGGAGAAACGACAAGAGGATTGCATTTGCCGTCAAGATACGCTTGAAAGAAATCAGGCGCGAGCCGTGTCGGGCCACCGGTAGCCTGAGCCTCCGTTCCGTTGTCAAGGACCAGCAATCATGATCAAGCTCACTATCTCTCATAAACTGTTCGGAGCCTTTTTTTTGATCCTTGCCGTGATCGTCGGCGCCCTGATCTTCTCCCGCTACCTGTTCACGGCGAATTTTCATAACTACATCAATCAACTGGAGATGGAGAAACTGGATCTGCTTGTTCCCGTTCTGCAGCAGGAATATCAGAGCGCCGGTGACTGGCAGCGGGTCCGTGTGACACCGGAGCACTGGGAGACAACCCTTCACGATATCGCCGATATTCGACAGAACCCACCTCCCGATCCCGGCCACCGACAGAACCGCGAACTGCGGGTCTCGCGCCTGCTGCTCAGCGACGAACGATTACAGCCGATCATCGGTGTCCCGGAGGCGAACGACCGGTTGCAACTGGTGCCGATCGAAGTCGACGGAACCGTTGTCGGCTGGCTGGGCCTGAAAGAACGCCGACCGTTCCGCAGCGGTCCGCCGGCAGTCCTGCTGGAACGCCAGGCCCGGCAGCTGACGCTGCTTGGCGGCGGGATCGTCATCGTGACGGTCCTCGTGGTGGTGGTGCTGTCAAGGCATCTGATTAAACCGATCAGGCACCTGACAGACGGCACCCGGGCGCTGGCCGAACGTAATTTTGCCGTGCGAATCAAACCGGGTTCCGGCGATGAACTCGGCCAACTGGCCGAGCATTTCAACTCCATGGCCGAGACGCTGGAACGATCTGAAACCATGCGCCGTCAATGGCTTGCCGATATCTCACACGAGCTGCGTACACCGCTGGCCGTGCTGCGCGGCGAGATCGAATCACTCCAGGATGGTATTCGAGCGCCGACTCCTGACAATCTTGCCTCTCTGCACACCGAAATTCTCCGGCTCGGCAAACTGGTCGAAGACCTGCACCAGTTGTCCCTTGCCGAGTCGGGAGCATTGGCGATCAACCGAGACCGCATTGAGCCGGCGGCCATTCTGGCGGCAACGGCGGACGGATTTCAATCGTTGTTCGATCAGCACGACATTACCGTCCAGTTCGATTTACCCGGTCTGTTCACCCACAGCATGACCGGTGACGGTGATCGGCTGGCGCAGGTTTTCCGCAATATCTTCGAAAACATCTGCCGACACGTTCGCACCCCGGGGCACGTGCAAGTCACCGGCCGCATTAACGGTTCGCAGCTGGAGCTTTGTTTTGCCGACTCCGGACCGGGGGTGCCCGCCGAGGCCTTGCCTCGCCTGTTCGATCGGCTCTATCGTGTGGAAAGCTCACGGAGTCGTGCCGGCGGCGGTAGCGGCCTCGGCCTGGCGATCTGCAAACAGATCATCACCGAGCACGGTGGCACGATCCATGCCGAACCAAGTAGTCGCGGCGGCCTGGCGATCGTCGTCATCCTGCCGCTTACAGCCTAGCCCCAACCGCCGGACGCTATGAGCCAAAGCAATATCCTGATTATCGAAGATGAAATCAAACTTGCCGACCTGCTGCGTGACTATCTGCAGGCGGCCGGCTTTACGGTGACCTGTCTTGACCGCGGTGATGCGGCAGTAACGGTGATCCGTGACACGACCCCCGAACTGGTCCTGCTCGATGTGATGCTCCCCGGCCTCGACGGATTGACCATCTGCAAAGAGGTCCGCCGGACATCAGACGTACCGATCATCATGATCACCGCACGGGTCGAAGAGATCGATCGGCTGCTCGGTCTGGAGATCGGCGCCGACGATTATATCTGCAAACCGTTCAGCCCACGCGAGGTGGTGGCACGGGTCAAAGCGGTGCTGCGTCGCTCCGTCAGCCGGCAGGAACCACACCGACTGCGGTCCGGCGCCATCGAACTCGACGACCAGGCCCGACTGGTCAGTGTCGCCGGGCAACAACTCAACGTGACGCCAAGTGAGTTCGGTCTGCTCAAGGTACTGCTCTCGTCGCCGGGACGCGTCTTTTCCCGCAGTGAACTGCTCGACCGGGTGCAGGGGTATCGGTTCG
>CAZSOA010000192.1:0-6165 GCA_964608305.1 uncultured Desulfofustis sp.
TCAGCGGTAACACCACCATCGGCGTGGTGGCGACCAACGCCCGGTTCTCCAAAGCCCAGATGACGAAATTGGCCTCAATGACCCAGAACGGACTGGCGCGGAGCCTGCGACCGGCCCATACGATGTTTGATGGCGACACGGTATTCGCGCTGTCGACCGGTTCTCTTGTGGCCGATCTGAGTACCGTTGGTCTGCTTGCGGCTCGAGTGATGGAGCAGGCCGTGGTGGCGGCCGCGGTCCGCGCCGAGTCGTTGCTCGGATTGCCGGCCCATACGGATCTGCTGCGGTCTGGTTGACGGCTGCAGCGCTGCAGCCGGAGGTCGTATCGATTGCAATAACGTTCCTGACTTGTTGATTATAATCATATTTTTATCGGAAAAACACAGCAGAAGGTGAGGGCCGGACGCGAATGGAAATTACCAGGTTGGAACCCAAACGGCGACTCGGTCTGGTGGTGGTGCTGACCGGTTACGGCAAAGGCAAGACCACCAGTGCTCTGGGCATGGTTCTGCGGGCGGTGGGACATGGCCTGCGAGTCTGTGTGATCCAGTTTATGAAGGGTGATTTGTATTCCGGTGAATGGGATGGGGTCAAGCTGCTCGGCGATCAGGTTGTATTGCATGTCACCGGCAAGGGGTTCTGTGGGATCCAGGGGAACCCCTATCCGTTTGCCGAACATCGGCGCAATGCGCAGGACGCTTTCGGGCTTGCCGAACAAACGATGCGCGCCGGTCGGTTTGATCTGCTGATTCTTGATGAGATAAACAATGCGGTGCATCTCGGACTGGTTGATCTCCCGCAGGTCCTGCATCTGTTGGCCGAGCGCCCGGCAGCGCTGCATCTCGTCCTGACCGGCCGGGACGCCCATGAGGAGGTAATCGACCGGGCCGATACGGTCAGCCGCATTGACGAAGTGAAACATGCCTATCGCCGCGACATCGAACCGCAGCCGGGAATCGACTACTGATCAGAGTGGGCGGGCGCGTCGCTGACTGAGATAGACGCCGAACAGGACCAGGGCGGATGCCAGGTACTGGGTCGGCGTAAATCGTTCGCCGAGAATGATGAAACCGAGTACGACGGTAAAGACCGGTATCAGGTTGACATAGGCCGATGCCTGACTCGCCGGGATCTGGCTGACCCCGTAGTTGAAGAGCAGATAGGCGCCGAGGGTGACGCAGCTGCCGAGGTAAAAGACTGCAAGGGCCGGTCCCGGGTACCATTCCCGGGGCAGGTTGGTGTCGGGAGAGAGCAGAAAGAACGCAAAGAAGACCGCACCGACCCAGCATTGCACCGCGGTCAGGAAAAACGGGGAATACCGGGCGCTCAGACGTTTTAACGACAACGTGTATCCGGCTGCAGCGGCCATGGCGAGAAACTCGAGAAAATTGCCGAGCATCGGGTTCGGGGCATCGCTGGAACCGTCGGCGGCCAGACTGAGCCAGCAGGCACCGATAATGGCCACGGCAAAGCCGACAAGGGTCTGCCTGGTTACGGTTTCCTTGAGGAAGATCATGGCGCCGAAGGCGACCATCAGCGGCATCATGGCGGTGATCAGTCCGGCTTGGGAAGCGGTGGTCAATTGCAGTGCTTTGGCTTCGAAGATGAAGTAGATGCACGGCTCACAGACAGCCATGAAGAGCAGGTATTTGCCGTCCCCCCGGCGGTAGGTGAATTGTCGGAGTTTCTTGAAAAGAAAGATAAAGCTGAAACTGCCGACCAGCATACGGCCCCAGATGACAAGCATCGGGTCGTAGCCCCTAAAAGCGATCTTCAGGGCGATGAATGAACTCGCCCAGAGCACCATCGCGGCAATCAGGCTGATGACGGGCAACCATGTACGTTGTTGCGGGGACAACGGTAATCTCCGGTCAAAGGTGTATCGGTTATTCGCTTTACCGGGAGACCTGCCGGGCAGCGCGAAGCCGGCCACTGTAACACGAAGGCGTCACAATAGCCAGTGCCGACAAGCGCGGTCCCGTCGATTTTCGGGAGTCGTTGCCCGTGGTGCCGGCGTGTTTTGGGTATCAGTCGTCAGCTGCGTTGGCGGCTGCCAGACAACGGTCTCGGGAGATCTGCGCATCGCGATCCGTGGGGCGGTGGTGGAGAACGATGAGAAAATCGTTCAGAGCAGCGGCGCAGTTGTTTTGATGCAGCAAAAGCAGCCCTCGGGCCAGGTGATAATCGGGATTATCGGGCCGGCGATCGATTGCCAGATTAAAATAAACGAGCGCTTTGCGCTCATCAGGGTCATGCTCGGCAAAGAGTTTGCCGAGCATGAAAAAGATGTGCGCATGAGCGGGAAAGCGATCTACCGCAGAAAAGAGAAGAATCTTTGCTTCCTGAAGTCGCCCTGCATTCATGAGTTGCTCTGCTTGAGCTATAACCTGATCCGGATCGTCTTCTCGGGGGGCGTCGGTGGCAATCACTCTTTTGTGATCTGCCGCCGGTAGGGTGAGCGCGGGCGGCTGTGCACCGGGAGCCGGTTGGCTTGGGGCGAGTATTCGTTTTGATTCATTGCTGCTCAGTGGGTGGCGGGCAATAAACGCTTTGGCTCCCCGATGTTCGGGGTCGTGGCGCAGCGTCGCTGCCATGTCCAGCCGGGCCGACTCGACTCGCCCCAGGCGCTCAAGGCTGCGCCCCCGCAGATAGAAAAGCTCGGGGGCCGGGTGCTCATCAAGCGCAGCGGACAGAAACGCCAGCGCCGCCGACGGATCTTCTGCGAGCAGGCAGTGACCGACGGCTGCCGTATACTCCGGGGAACTCGCATCGAGTCGAGCCGCCTGTCGATAATAGACCAGGGCAGCCCGACAATTCTGTTCCCGTTCTTCGGCGATCCGGCCCAGCAGGTAGTATGGACGCGGGTCGTCGGGCGCGAGGGCGATTGCCTGTAAGAACGCGAGCCGGGCAACGCTGGTTTCACCTGTATAGAAATGGTGCATGCCGGCGGTCAGCCGTTCTCTGAACCCGCTGATGTCGGCCTCCGGCTGATCGGCACCCTCCGCATCTGCTCCTCGGTGGGCAGCGCTGGTCCGGGGGAAAGCCTGGTTGTCAAGAACAGCGGTTGTCGTCCGGAGCGGCTGCAGATAGGATTGCAGCAGTGTTTCCGCCTGGGCGCGATAGTTTCCGCCGCCTCTGGTGATGGCAAGCAAGTCGTCAATCGCTCCATCACGGTCACCGGTGGCAAACCGGCTTTGGGCGCGAAAAAAATAGGCCGGTTCGAACTCGGCGTCGAGTGCAATGGCAGCGTCAAAGTCGTCGATCGCTCTGGCAAACAGGTGGTGCTGGTGCAGGAATTGCCCTCGTTCGACCAGCAGGTGCTGCCGACGACCGATGTCGCCATTCACCTGCATTGCTCGCTCATAATAGGCAACGCCTTGTGCTGGGTCGCGATGATGTTGAAACGAAATCAGACCAAGATTGGTCAAGGCGTAGGATGAGCCGGGGTCGTGGGCGAGCAGTGCGAGCAGGTCGCGTTCTGCCGATGCGTATTGTCTGCTCGCCAGGTAAGCGGTGCTCCGGGCATGCAATGCCGCCTGGTCGCCGGGGTGCTGGGCGAGGTGGCGGCTGAAGGCGGCGATGGCCTCATACGGTTGTTGTCTGACCTGATCGAGCAGCGGTCGATAGGCGTTGAGCAGATCGGCATCGGGATATTCGGCTTGATACCGCTCGAACGCCTGCAGCGCCAGAGCGTAGCGGTCCGGATCGAGCATGTAGCGTTCTGCAGCAGGGGTTTCCCCCAGGCGTCTCTGATTGATCCTCAGATATTCCAAGGCGATGGTGTACGCGATCGAGCCGCTTGGAGTATTGTCCAGGCAGGTGCGGGCAAACTGATGCATTTTAGCCGCGGAACCATGCCGCCAAGGCGCCAGGTAGAGTAGTTTCGTCTGGTATGCGGCCATCCAGGCCGGGTCTGCCAGGAGGGTGTGCTCGAACCAGCGCTCCAGTTCGGCGACCGGTGCACCGGTCTGCAGTGCCAGTCCAGCCAACGCAGCCGATATGGCGGGGTCGGCTGGATACAACTCATAGGCCCGTATCAGATCGAGTCGCGCGTGCGCAAGGAGTTTGCCCAGGTCGCGCCGGGCCCGATGCTCTGCGGCGTCGGCGAGCAGGCGCGCTTTTTCGAGGGCATGCATGCCGCGAATGACAAAAGGAGTGTGCGTTGCAGGCGCAGCTTCGCACCAGGCATCCCAGACCGTCGGCAGGTCGAAGCGAGCCAGCCGAAAATAGACAAGTTCCAGGGCCCGGTAGCCGTCGACGGTGAGGGACCGCTCGCGGCGGAGACGGTCAAGAAGGTGTTCCGCTTCACCATATCGCTCGTCGAGAAGGAAACCGGCAACGGTGTGGGCAATGGTTTCCGGATCGTCGTCACCGGCGGCATCGGCTGTATTGGAATACGCGGTGATCAGTATGGCTGCCAGGCAGCACATGCCGATGAGGTAGTGGCGGGTTCGTTGCATGGCCGGTGAATGTGGCAGGCCGATCAGGTGCATGGACAGGGAGTGTTTCATATGCAGGATACACCACGATGGTAAGGATGGTTGATGCGGTTGTGAAGTGTCCCGTGGGTGTGTTCGTGTTTCCTGCAACCCCTCTTTCCCTTCCGGCGCTCCACTACCACTATTGTCAAGTAATAACATGAATTGAAAAGAAAATATCACAGAAAAAGCGTTGCGTTGCCAACGGTGATCGACTAGTCTAGGCGCTGGCTGAGACGGGCAGGAGGGTGCCTGCTTGGCACAGGTTGCATTCTTTCTTTTTACCTAACAATCTGGAGGAGGTTTTTATGGAATTGCTCAATTGGATTGGTGATTTAGTCTGGGGGCCGCCGATGTTGATCCTGTTGGTCGGAACGGGTGTTTTTCTGACCATCAGATTGCGTGGTTTGCAATTTACCAAGCTGATTTATTCGCACAAACTGATTTTTACGAAAGACAAGACCAGTGAAGGTGACATTTCGCACTTCCAGGCCCTGACTACGGCTCTGGCCGCAACCATCGGAACCGGTAACATCGCCGGTGTCGCCACCGCTATTTTCCTTGGCGGTCCCGGTGCCGTTTTCTGGATGTGGATGACCGGGCTGGTCGGTATGGCAACCAAATATGCGGAGGCCATCCTGGCTGTTAAGTATCGGGTCACCGACAGCAAGGGAGAAATGTGCGGTGGTCCCATGTATTATATTGAACGGGGTCTCGGCTGGAAATGGCTCGGCGTGTTGTTTGCCATCTTCGGCGCAGTGGCGGCGTTTGGTATCGGCAACATGGTGCAATCCAACTCGGTTGCCGATGCGGTAAGCACCACCTTTTCAATTAATCCGACGGTAACCGGCATCGTTCTGGCCATATTGACCGCCCTGGTCGTGCTCGGCGGCATCAAATCCATCGGCCGGGTTACCGCATTTCTCGTGCCGTTCATGGCGGCCATTTATGTAACCGGCGGCCTGATCGTCGTATTCATTAACTTTGCTCATATCCCGGCCGCTCTGGGATCGATTTTCTCCGGCGCTTTTGGTGGCGAGGCTGCCCTCGGTGGCGCCATCGGCGCCGCCATTCGCTATGGTGTGGCTCGTGGTGTCTTCTCGAATGAGGCCGGTCTCGGTAGCGCACCGATCGCCGCCGCCGCCGCGAGAACCGACTACCCCGGCCGGCAGGCGCTGGTCAGCATGACCCAGACCTTCATCGACACCATCGTTGTCTGCTCCATCACCGCACTGGCGATCCTGACCAGCGGCGCGCTGGCCTCCGGCACTACCGGTGCCGCGCTGACCACCACGGCGTTCAATATGGGGCTGCCGGGCGAAGGCGGGGTGATTGTTGCCATCGGCATTATCCTCTTTGCCTACTCAACCATTCTCGGCTGGTGCTATTACGGTGAAAAATGCATGGAGTACCTTTTTACCGAAAAATCGGTCATTTTCTACCGTGTCGCTTTTGTCGCCTTCGTCTTTGTCGGCGCCGTCGCCAAGCTTGATTTTGTCTGGACCTTCTCCGACGTCATGAACGGGCTCATGGCCGTGCCGAACTTGATCGGTCTGCTGCTGCTCAGTGGCGTGGTGGTTGCCGAGACCAATCGATTCCTCGACAACACCAAGGACGAACGCAAGTAATCTCTCCCTGCATTGACAGGATATGCTGAAAAAAAGCCCCGAATGCGCCGGCGCATTCG
>CAZSOA010000193.1:0-6085 GCA_964608305.1 uncultured Desulfofustis sp.
ATCGTGCTCGAGTCGTCTACCAGCAATACATTTTTCCCCATGAGTTCCTCCTGAACATGAGCGCCCGGTTCAGCAACCTGCGGCAGTTAATTGTGTGTCAGCACCTGATAAAATGGGCAGCTATCCTCGTCTTTGCGGCCGACAAATACATACCATCGTGCTGGCATCTTATCAGTAACAACCGGGAAAAATCAAATTGGAAAAGCACCGCGGCTTCCCCGCGTCTCGAAACCATGACGCGGTCCCCCGGTCGGTTCCATCAGGGCGGAATCGATCGGAACCTGCGCCCGGAAGCAGAGGTGACAAACCGGACTCCCAGGCCAAAACGGAACAAAAATTGCAGAGCCTTCCCCAGATTATTCGGAGATCTCATGGCATGAAATCCATCATAACCATCCTCGTGACGACCTTGCTCGCCGCCGTCGTCACGTCCGGATCGGCCGCAACGCTCGACAGAATCAGCAAATCACAGAGTCGTGACGCGGTCCAGATCTTCTTTTCATTGAGCGGCGTACCGCAATGGGACCAGAAACGCTCCGAACGCCGTCTCGACGTGATTCTCCACGATACGGTGCCGGCTGAAACCCTGTCGGTCTTCGACCAGGACGAGACCATCGTCAAAATTCTGACGATGGTCGAAGCCGACGCCACCGTCGTCAGCTTCTTCTTTCGTTATCCCCCACAAAAGATCGATTTTGCGATCAGTGATAACCGGACCCTGGTCATCGACCTGCTCCCCGGCAACCGTTTCCGCCGCCCCTTCGAGGAGCTGATCGAACGCCTCTCCGAGGTAACTCTGCTTGATCGGCCGCTTGAGGATTATTCGAATCCGGTTCTTTCCTCGCCTTTTGTCGCTAACTGGCGTTCGTTTTTTTCCGCCTATGAAACCCCGGTCACGATCACCGCTCCCGTCGCATTCACAATCCCTGATTTTCCAACCATCAGGTTCATCCTGCCATCCTATCGAGCGCCCGTCGATTATCTCGGCGAGCAGATGCTGGACCTGGGACATCGCGAATCCTGGGCGGAACTGCTGGGCGTCATCGAGCCGGCCCTGCATACGGTCACCGATCTCGAAACCGCGAAAATGCTGGCCTTGACCCATGGCGAAGTGCTGTTTCGGCTCCGTAACTTCGAAGGGGCCTATAAACAGTTGTACCTGCTCCGGCAAAGCTACCCCGACGATCAGGTCGGACTGCTGGCAACCTATCTGCTGGCATTATTGCTGGCGGTTCATGATGATCCGTACACCGCTGACTATACCTTGCGCAGCATTGCCGAAAAACTGCCGGCCGGCCACCCGCTCGCCCCGCATCATGTCATTTCCGTTGCCGAAACGGGGTTGGCCACCGGGCAATACCGGCAGGTACGTCAGAGCCTGGACCGTAACGATGTCGCGTATCCGCCGCCCCTGCTGACAATCCGTCAGCTTCGTCATGCCGATCTGCTGCATGCCGAGCAGCGGCCCATCCAGGCCTTCGTCGCCTATCGCTTGCTGGCAGAGAACCTTGATTTACAGCAGTATCCCGCTTCTCTGAACGCCTATTGCGCAACGCTCTATGAACAAAGAATGTGGCAGCAGAGCGGCGACTGTTATCGCGCCCTGTCCACGCTGATCGCAGATCGGGCGGAGCTGGGCATGAGTTATTTTCGAACGGTGATGGCCCGTCTCAAACAGGGCGAGCCGCCGGCCGCCCTGCGAGCGGAACTGGCCCGCATCGAGGACACCTTTCCCAACACCGAGGCCGGATTCAGGGCGGCGCTGAAAAATACCGATCTGCGCTATCTTGCCGATGACGCGTGGCACCTTCAGGCAAAAGAAATCTATCGCGCCCTGGCCGATAACGCCGATTATCGCGGGGTTGCCGAAGAAGCCTATTTCAAAGAGGCCCTGCTCTATCACCTGCACGGTGACGACGCTGCCGCACTATCCCGGCTGATGACCCTGTTGCGCCGGTTTCGCAGCGGGCCGATCATCGTCAATGCCGAAGCGCTGCTCCTGCAGATGCTGCCCGGCGAAATTCGCCGCCTGATCGATGCCGGCGACCACCTCGACGCCCTGGTTCTCGCCCGCCAGAACCGTCGGTTCTTCGATAACAACTGGCTCGAGCCGAATCTCCTTGTCGATCTGGCGATCGCTTACGAACGACTCGGGATCTACCAGGAAGCGCTCGATCTTTATATCTATCTGATCAGCATCGCCGACAACGCCGCAAAAGAACGGTACTACCTGCCATTGATGCGCGTCGCCCTGGCCAAGGGTGATTATATGCTCGTTGCGGATCTGGCCAATCAGTACCAGTATAACTTCCCCGACGGTCCGAGCCGCGAACAGATCCTGCTGCTGCGGCTCCAAGCACTGTACGCCACCGACCGCCTTGATGAGGCCGTTTCGGTACTTCCCGATCCGCTTCCCAACCACCCCGAGTTCACCCGCCTGGCGGCAATTCTGTTCTTCAACACCGGCGCCTACGAGCGCGTTATCGATCTTTTGCAACCTCAAACGCGAACCGGCGCCGGCCTGTCGGACGCCCATTCATTTATGCTCGGCGAAAGCCTGTTCAACGTCGGACGACTCGGTGAGGCCATTGCTCACCTCCAGGCCGGCAGTGCGGCCGGTGAGCATCACGGACAGGCCCTCTACCGACTTGCCCAGATCAGCAGGAATCAGGGTAATGAGCGCGAAGCCCTAAATATCTTTACGCAATTGGCCGAAACAACAGATGACTCGTTGTGGAAAGAACTCGCGCAACGGGAGCTGAACCTGCGTCGAATTATCAGAAACTAGCGAGGCATTATATGGAACCGATTTCCCTTTCCGATCGCAGCATGCTGTTGCTCAGCAAATCGCTTGATCTGCGCTCGGTCAATCAGCAGGTTATTGCCGCCAACCTGGCCAATGCCGAAACCCCCGGGTACGCACCCGCCCGGTTCGAATTTGAGGCGGAGTTGCAGCAGGCCCTGCAACGCACCGGTATCCCGCTCGCCACCACCCATCACCAGCATATCCCCGTCGGTGCATCCTCCATCGAACAGGTCCACGGCACCGTAACCCGGCATCCGGATACGACGGGAATCGGCGACCGCAACGGCGTCAGCGTTGATGAGGAAATGATCAGGATGTCGGAAAACCAGCTGATGTATGAAACGGCGGCACAATTGTTGAAGAAGAAAATGACAGTACTTAAATATGCCGTTCAAGGCGGCCAGTAATCGGCCGGGAGGATGATCCATGGATATCTTTTCAACATTTGCCATCAGCGCCTCTGCTCTGAAGGCACAGAAGATCAGGCTCGACACGGTCAGTTCCAACCTGGCCAATGTGGAAACCACGTCGACCCCGGAGGGTGGCCCGTATAAGAAAAAATCGGTCTATTTTCAGAGCCGCCCGTTGAGTTTTCAAAACCACCTGGACACCGCTGTGCGAGGCGCCGCCCAGGGAGTGGAAGTCACCAGGATCATTGAGGACCCCGACCCGCCACGCAAGGTCTACAATCCATCCCATCCGGACGCCGCCGAAGACGGCTATGTGGACATGCCCAACGTCGACGTGCTCAAGGAGATGGTCGACATGATGTCGGCCACCCGCTCCTACCAGGCCAACGTCACATCCATCCAGGCCGCCAAGCGAATGGCCCAGAAGGCCCTGGAGATCGGGAGGTAATAACTCATGGCAATCAACCCCGTACAGACCGGCGCGATCCTGCCGCCGATCAACCGGATCGACCCTGATGCCATTTCAGTGACCAGGGGTCAATTTTCCGACTATTTCGAAAAAAGCATCACCCAGGTCAACGAGGCCCTTGCCCGCGGCGATCTTGCCATCGAACAATTGCACAGCGGCGAGGCCCGCAGTCTGCATGAGGTGATGATCGCCGTTGAAGAGGCGGATCTGTCGCTGCGGATGTTCGTCCAGATCAGAAACAAGGCACAGCAGGCCTATGAAGAGATCATGCGGATGCAGATCTGATGAGGGCCTTGAAAATACATGATATTTCGAGGATAAAATGTGATTGCGCACCAATGAAATTGGGCGAAATGACAATTTTTCAAGGTTCCCGTTAGTTTTGAAATAAAGATTATTACAAAAAACCGAGATCGATCAGAAAAGGATTTCCCATGGCTACGGAAGAGCAGATCACCGACGTGGCAACCGCCCCCGACACCGCAGTGGCGCGACCACAACGGAAAAATGTCATCGAACTGATCAGGGCCTGGCCGGTGCGCCGGCAAATCGCCTTCGGATCGCTCGCGGTCATTGCGGTTTCCGTGTTGATCCTGCTGATTCTGCAGGCCCGAATCAGCGACTACCAACTCCTCTATGCCAATCTCACCGAGGCCGATGCCGGCAGCGTCGTCGGCTGGCTGAAAAATGAGCGTATTCCGTACCAGCTCAAAAACAGCGGCAAGGATATCTGGATCGGTGCCGACAAGATCTATGAGACCCGGCTCGCCCTGGCAACCAGCGGTCTGCCCAGCGGCGGTGTTGGTTTCGAGGTGTTTGACAAGCAGAGCTTTGCGCTTACCGACTATGTCCAGAAGGTCAACTATACCCGGGCCCTGCAGGGCGAACTGGCACGCACCATCACCTCGCTTGCCCCGGTTGAGGCAACCCGCGTCCACCTCGCCATCCCCGAGCGGCGGTTGTTCAAGAGCCAGCAACAGGAACCGACCGCCTCGGTCATCGTCACGCTGATTCCCGGCAAGGATCTCGATCCGGCCCAGGTCCAGGGAATCATCCACCTCGTCTCCGGCTCGGTCACCGGGCTTGCACCGGAGCGGGTCAAGGTTATCGATGCCCACGGCCGGATGCTCGATCTCGAGCAGAAGAAGGATCAGGACGACATCCTCAGCGCCGACATGCTCGCCTTTCAGCAGGAGGTCGAACATCGGCTCGAAATGCGGGCCCAGGATCTGCTCGACACGGTGATGGGGGTCAACAAGGCCATGGCCCGCGTCTCGGCCACCCTTGATTTTGCAAAAGTTGAACAGACCCAGGAAATTTTCGACGCCGACGACCCGGTGGTGCGCAGCGAGCAGCTCAACAACGAATCGAGCGGCGCCCAGACCACCGGCGGCATCCCCGGTGTCCAGTCGAATCTGCAGGGAGCAGGGACGGTTGCCGCCGAAGGGGCGGTGCCGTATAATAAAAGCTCTCGCATTACGAACTACGAGATCAGCAAGACCATCAGCCGGATCGTCAACCCGGTGGGCACCATTCGCAACCTCTCCGTCTCCATCCTTGTTGCCGACCGCGAATCCGTCACCGAAGAAGGTGCGGTCACCAGTGTGCCGCTGACGCCCGAGGAACTGGCATCCATCGAGAACATGGTTGCCAGCGCGCTGGGACTGATGCCCGAGCGCGGCGACCGCATCAACGTCGTGTCGATGCCGTTCACCGAACCATCGGCCCGCGAGATGATCGCCGAACGCTTGCCCGGCGGGCTCCTCTACCAGTTTATGCCGGCGCTCAAAATCGGCCTGCTGGCGTTTGCCGTTCTGCTCTTCTATCTGTTTCTGATCCGGCCGATCGTCAAGACGATGCGCGGCGACCTCGTCGAGCACTACAAGACCGTCGAGGAACTGGAACGCGAACGGGTCGAACTGCTCCGGGAGCAGAAAGAGGCGGAACTGGCGGAAAAACCGATTCCGGAAGAGGACTTTATCATCGCCCTGCGCCGTGATGTCTTGAAAAACCCGGTCCCCACCGCGTACATTATCAAAAACTGGACCCAGGAAGTCTGATTATGCCGATCGAATCCCTCACCGGACTGAACAAGGCCGCGGTCCTGCTCATTTGCCTCGGCGAAGAGGCGACCGCGAGGATCTTTGAGGAGTTAAGCGACGATGACGTGCGCAAGGTGAGCCGGGCCATGGCCGCCATCGACCATATCCCGGCCGACATCAAGGACAAGGTGTTCCTGCAGTTCAGCAACGCCCAGGATGAATTTGCCGGTCTGTTCGTCAAAGGCAACGAATTTGCGAAAAATGCAATCGCCGCCACCAATCTCGGGGAACGCACCGAACTGCTGCTGGAGCAATTCATCTCCGGCACCGAGACCCGCTCGCTGGAGACCATTTCGCT
>CAZSOA010000194.1:0-6081 GCA_964608305.1 uncultured Desulfofustis sp.
GTTGCGCGTGAGCTGCGGTCCGTTGGGGCCAAGCACCTTGTAAACCCCGGGGCCCTGCAGGGCCAGATCGAACGGGTTGCCGGTCTCCTTGATCGGGCCCTGGCTAAAATCGGTGAAGTTGTGCCGGATCCGGTTGTAGTTGATGCCTTTGGCCTCGGTTGTCTGCTGCTCGCCGCGCAGGATCGCCTCGAAGCTGACGTTCATCCGCCGGTAGCCGTTGGTCGTGATATTGGCCAGGTTGTTGGCGGTGTTGGCCAGCGACTGTTCCCGGGAAACGGCGCCGGCGAGGGCACTGTATTTTCCTGATACCATGGGTGTGGTCTGAGTGTTGGAGATTGATTCTGGGTTGCTATACGTATCGGCGGTTTTGCCGGTTATTTAAGGGGAAAATGGGGAATTATCGGGATTGGTCAAAAGAGGTGCGGTCGGTTTCAGGGGAAAAGCGAGGTTTGAAAAACCGCTCCAATTGACATCATGACGTCATGACGTTATAACGTTGCCATCAGGAGGTGATCTGTATGACTACACCAGCAAAAAGAGTAACCATCTATTTCGACCCTGATCTCCATAAAGCCCTGCAATTAAAGGCTGTGGAGACGTCACGATCGATCACGGCATTGGTCAATGAGGCTGTTCGGGCAGCCCTTTCAGAAGATGCAGAAGATCTCGCAGCGTTTGAGCAACGGCTGCATGAGCCATTGGTAAGCTACGAGCAGATGCTGAAGAAGCTGAAGAAAAATGGCTCGCTATAACGTTTTCTTTAAGGCCTCGGTTGAGAAAGACCTCAAAAACATTCCCCAACGAGATCTCGCCAGGATTCTTGAAAAGATAGCATCACTTCAGCTCGATCCTCGTCCTGTCGGCTGTGAAAAGCTGACCGGTCAGGACCGATATCGCATCCGACACGGCAATCATCGTATCGTCTACTCCATCCAGGACCATGAGCTGACGGTCTGGGTCGTCAAGGTTGGTCACCGGCGGGAAATATAGAAAAAACTCAGGTGAGCCGTTTGCTTGGAGGCAGCGATCAGCGCCGATGCCCTCGTTGTCGGCCGCCTTGCTGTGCGCTGCGTCAATTCGGTGTCATGGTGGATAGGGCGTTCTCGCAGCTATCGGAGAGGGTGAGTCATGACGGGGCGGAGATTCTTGAGAGCCGCACCAGCTGTTCGGCTTCGTGACGGGAGAGGGCGAGGAGTGAGGCGAGCTGGTCGGCCTCCATGCCCTCTTCGCTGAGGCGCTGGGCATAGCGGTAGCGCTCCGGGGCGGTGCGTTCGGCAATGGCGCCGTGGTCGAGAAGACGGGGCTGGAACCGTGCGGCCAGGGCGGCCTGGTTCAGATCGGCGGTAAAACTGGCCGTCTGCTCGAGCTGCCGGGCGTAGTCGGCGCAGGCGGCCTGCAGCCGCCGGTTGTCGGTGACAGCGTTTTGCAGGCCGGTTTGCAGGTGGCGATGCCGGTACCATTGGACGATAAGGCCGGTGCTAGCCATGAGCAGCAATCCGGCGAGGATGAAGGTGGCGAGGGCCCACGGGTCGATGGTCAGGGCGGCGGTGTCGGTCATGATAGTCAGTGGAGGCGGTTCTGCATCTTGGTTTTCAGTTTGATCAGGGCCTGGCTGTGCAGCTGCGACACCCGGCCTTCGGAGACCTGGAGGACTTCGGCGATCTCTTTCTGGGTCAGCTCTTCGTAGTAGTAAAGTGAGATCACAATCCGTTCCTTTTCCGAGAGCTCTTCGAGCACCTCGGCGATGATTCCGACCAGCTCATGGTTCTCCAACCGCTCGGCCGGGTAGAGCGAGGTGCGCTCGTCGATGAGGCTGTCGAGAAAGGAACGACCTTCTTCGGAATGGTCGAGCGTTTCGTTGAGGCTGACGCAGCCGAGGTGGCTGACCTCGCCGAGCATCTTCTGGTAATCGTCAAGACTCATCTCAAGCGCGTCGGCAACCTCGAATTCTTCCGGGGCTCGGCCGAGGCTGCGCTCCAGGTCGATCATCGTCCGGCCGATCCGGTTCTGCTTGTCGCGCAGGGAGCGGGAGAACCAGTCGAGCTTGCGCATCTCGTCGAGGATGGCGCCGCGGATCCGGTGTTCGGCAAAGGTCTTGAATAAGATGTTTTTGCCGGGGTCGAATTTGTTGGCGGCGTCGATCAGGCCGAGCATCCCGGCGCTCTTCATGTCGTCGTGGCCCATGAAGGACGGCACCTGGGTGACCATCCGATTGACGAGGATGTCGACCAGGTAGAGGTTTTCCCGGATCAGGCGGGACCGGTCCTCGTTGGGTGGAGCCTGGTGGTAGATCATCTAGCGCTGCTCCGCTCCGATGTGCAGAAGTTTTCTCCAGAAGAACTGGATGGTGCCCTTCGGCGTCGCCGGGTTGCCTTCGCTGCAGATGCGGGCGGCAAGACCAGCAAAGGCCTTGGCGATTTTCGAGGCCGGCTGCAGTTCGACGATCGGCCGTTGTTTCCGGATCGCCTCGTTCATCTGGCGATCGGTCGGAATCGAGCCGAGATAGTCGATGGCAACGTCGAGGTAGCGGTTCGCCACCGTGGTGAGCTTCCGGTAGACCTCCAGCCCCTCATTATCACTTTGTACCATATTGACGATTAAATTGAAGTGGTGTTCGTGATACTGGGTGGAGAGCAGTTTCATCAACGCATAGGCGTCGGTGATTGCGGTCGGCTCCGGGGTCGTTACCAGCAGGATCTCCTGGGCGGCGGTGTTGAAATAGGTGACGTTTTCCGAGATGCCGGCCTCGGTGTCGATGAGTACGTAGTCGAACTCGTCGTGCAACGCGTCGAGCCCTTCGAGCAGCCGCAGTTTCTGTTGCGTATCGAGCCGGATAAACGACTGGAGGCCTGAGCCGGCGGGCAGGATCTTGATGCCCCGGGGGCCGTCGACCATCACCGCTGCGAGTTCCTTTTCGCCGGAGAAGAAATGGTTGAGGTTGTAGCGCGGGGTGAGGCCGAAGACCACATCGATATTGGCGAGGCCGAGATCGGCGTCGAAGATCAGCACCTTTTTTTCAAGCGCCGCCAGCGCCATGGCGACATTGGCGACTACGGCGGTCTTGCCGACCCCGCCCTTGCCGCTGGTGATCGAATAGACGCTCGTGGCCGCGCCGTCTGCCGGAAACGGGGCGGCGGGTCGGCCATTATTGAGGGATCGCAGGGTAGAGGCCTGGTCGGTCATGGGTTGTTACCTTCACCGGTTGGCAGGATCAGCCGGGCCAAACCGTCTTGGTCGATGGTCAGCAGATCTTCGGGGACCCGCTGGCCGTTGGTCAGCCAGGAGATCGGCGCCGGATTGCGGATCTGCATGTTGAGCAGCACACCGAGGGTGCGGCATTCGTCGATTTTCGTGTAGATGGTTCGGTCGATGCCGATCCGGCTAAACCGTTCAATCGTCTCGAACAGCTCCTTTTCCCGGGTGGCGGCGGAGAGTACCAGGTGTTTGTCGATGGCCAGTTCCGGGTCCAGGAAGGTGGCGAGTTCCTCGATGCTGACGTCATCGCGCGGGCTGCGGCCGGCGGTGTCGATCAGGACCAGGTCCCGGTCGCGATGGCGCTCAAGCGCCGCTGCCAGCTGAGACGGGGTGATCACCACTTCCACCGGCAGCCGCATGATCTCGCCGTAGACCTTGAGCTGCTCGACCGCGGCGATGCGGTAGGTGTCGATGGTGATCAGCGCCACCGACGGCGAATGGGCGCCAAGATAGGTGGCGGCGATCTTTGCCAGCGTGGTTGTCTTGCCGACCCCGGTCGGGCCGAGCAGGGCGATACGCTGCTGTTTGTCGGGATTAGTGAAGTCCGGGGGGGCTATGCTGAGCAGCCCGCCGATGGTCTCGCGTAAAAAACCGGTGTAGATCTCGGGCCGGGACAGTTCGGCAAAAGACAGCGATTCCCGGGCGAAAGCGGCCAGGGTAGCGGCGTGTTCCGGGTCGACATCGTTGGCCAGCAGGCAGGCAGGCAGCGGATCACGGCGGAGTTGCCGCCGGTCATCGGGTTCGGTTGCGATCCGGTTCTCGGTGTCCGCGGCGGGCGGCTGTTCCCCGGCCGCAGACAGCCGGGAGAGTTCGCCACTGAGGGCGCTTACCATCGATTTCAGTTCGTTGATCTCTTTGCTGACATCGGTGGCCGGTGGCGCGGCAGGCGGTGTTTCGTGATCCGGGTCGGCTGCTGGTTTATGCCGCCGGGTCGGCTTACGGTGCAAACGACTCAAGAGTGACGGCGCTGGTCCGGCCGAGACGGTGGTGCTCTGCGGCGGTTGCTGATCACGATAGGCCTGATGGACGGCCGGTCGTTGCAGCGGGGGCGGAGATGGCGACGGTGTTGCCGAGGCAGTGGCCACCGGCTGCTGATCGATGGCGGCGGTGATTTCAATGAGCGGTTTGCCGAGGATGCCGAGGCGGCCGTTGCGGATCGTCCGGGTGGACAGGATCAGCGCGTCCGGTCCGAGTTCCTTGCGGATCAGTTTGAGTCCGGCGGCCATGTCCGGCGCTTCGAAGATCTTAACCTGCATCGAGCGTTACCGTACCGAGCGATTGAACCTTGAAGGTGGACACCACCTCGTTATGCGAGATGACCACCAGTTCCGGAAAATATCGTTCCACCAGCTTGCGCACGTGGGGCCTGATCTGTGGTGCGGCGAGCAGGACCGGCTTGCGGCCGCCCTGGAAGAGGCCGATTCCCTGGCCGATCGAGTCGAGGATGCGCTGGGCGATCTGCGGGTCGATGCTCAGGTAGCTGCCGGTCTCCTTGTGCTGCACCGAACCAAGTATCGCATCTTCAACCGGTTTTGCAAGGGTTATCAACGGGATGGTCTGGTTGACGGCAAGATCGGCGCAGATTGTCCGGGCCAGCGAATGACGGACATATTCGGTAAGGATTTCCGCATCCTGGGTGGCTGCTGCCCAGTCGCCCAGCGTCTCAAGAATGGTGCGCAGGTCGCGGATCGAAACGCCTTCGCGCAGCAGGTTCTGCAGCACCCGCATCAAGGTGCTCAGCGAGACCATCTGCGGCACCGTTTCCTCGACCAGTTTCGGTGAGGCCTTGCCGAGGTTGTCGAGCAGATTCTGGACCTCCTGCCGGCCGATCAGTTCGTGGGCGTGGCGTTTGATGATCTCGCTGATGTGGGTGGCCATCACCGTCGTGCAATCGACCACCGTGTAACCGGCCATCTGCGCCCGTTCCCGCTTATCCTCGGTGATCCACAGCGCATCGAGGCCGAAGGCCGGTTCCCGGGTCGGGATGCCCTTGATGGTCTCGGTGACGACGCCCGGGTCCATGGCCATGAAATGGCCGGGCAGGATCTCCGCCTGGGCGACCTGGACCCCTTTGAGCGAGATGGTGTACTGGTTCGGACTCAGCTGCAGGTTGTCCTTGATATGGATCGGCGGGACGATGAAACCGTTGTTGAGCACGAATTGTTTTCGGATCGATTGGATGCGGCTCAACAACTCGCCGTCCTGGGCCGCGTCGACAAACGGGATCAGGCCGTAGCCGACCTCGAGTTCGAGCAAATCGACGCCGAGCAGCTGATCGTAGTTGTCTTCCGGCCGCACCTTCTCCGCCGGCGTTTCCTTGATCTCTTCGATGGTTTCGGTCCGTTTTGCCCGATCAAGATAAAAGGCCATGACACCAAGGGTGATCGATAGGATCAGAAACGGGATGAACGGCAGGCCGGGGATCAGCGCGAAGATCAACAGGATCGCGGAGACCACCCAGAGGGCGATGGCGTGGACCGAAAACTGTTTCTTCAGATCCGAGCCGAAATCTTTTTCCCCGGTGGAGCGGGTGACGAGCAGACCGGCCGAGGTCGAGATAATCAGGGCCGGGATCTGGCTGACCAGCCCGTCGCCGACGGTGAGGATGGTATAGGTCTGGGCCGCTTCGGCCATCGGCATGTCCTTTTGCAGGACGCCGATGACAAACCCGGCGCCGATATTGATCAGCGTGATGATGATGCCGGCAATCGCGTCACCGCGCACGAACTTGGCGGCGCCGTCCATCGCGCCGTGGAAGGCGGCCTCATCGGCGATCTCCTCACGGCGGCGGCGCGCCTCGTGTTCATCGATCAACCCGGCATTGAG
>CAZSOA010000195.1:0-6050 GCA_964608305.1 uncultured Desulfofustis sp.
TCGATCTCGGTGGGCGGCGTTCCATCCACCTACCTGCTCAAATCACTGATTCCCGCCTTCTGCGTGTTGATCATCATCCAGTGCCTGGCCAACCTGCTACGCGATCTGCTCACCCTGCGCGGCGTTGACGGGCCGCCCCGCCCGGCTCAGTAACACCATGCTGCCTCTGGATATCCTGCTCGTTATCGCCCTGATCGTCGGTATCATCATGGGCTATCCGGTCTCCTTTACCTTGACCGGCGTGGCGGCGCTGTTCGCCTTCCTCGGGTACGCCTTCGGCGTCTTTGACATGAGCCTGCTCGGGGCGTTGGCGCAGCGGGTCTTCGGCCTGCTCACCAACGATGTGTTGATCGCCATCCCGTTGTTTGTGCTGATGGGCGTCGTCCTTGAAAAGAGCCGCATCGCCGAAGACCTGCTGGAAACTATGGGGCGGCTGTTCGGGCGAATGCGAGGTGGGCTCGGCATCTCCGTAGTTATCGTCGGCGCGCTGCTGGCGGCCTCCACCGGCATCGTCGGCGCCACCGTCGTCGCCATGGGACTGATCGCGTTGCCGACCATGCTGCGCAACCGCTACCAACCAAGCCTGGCCTGCGGCATCGTCTGCACGTCGGGCACCCTGGGACAGATCATTCCGCCATCGACCCTGCTCATCATCCTCACCGATGTCATGTCGAACGCCTACCAACAGGCACAGTTCACCAAGGGCATCTTCACCATCGAAACGATTTCAGTGGGCATGATGTTTGCCGCCGCTTTGGTCCCCGGCCTGATGCTCGTGTCCGTCTACATTGCTTATCTGCTGCTGCGGGCCTGGCTCTTTCCCCATTCGGCACCGGCGCTGACCGGCGAGGACGTATCCCGGCCAAACGTGCGCGAGGTAATGAGTGCCGTGGTGCCGCCGATTTTGCTGATTGTTGCAGTTCTCGGTTCGATTCTCGGCGGCATCGCCACCCCCAGCGAGGCGGCCTCGGTGGGGGCGATCGGCGCGATTCTGCTGGCCGGCGCCCGGATCGGCAACGCCGCAAAAACTATGATTATCGGAACTGCCGCTTTTATCGGCCTGGCTTTCGTTGCCGGCATCTCCCCGGTGCGGTTGCAGCGCAGCGACCTGACAACGACGGACTGGGCCATCGGCATGGTCTGCATCGTGCTCGCCCTGATCGGCTCCTACGCCCTTGTCAAGGCGCTCTATTATTCGACCAGGCGCAAGCTCCTCGGGGAGATCCTGACCTCGACGATGGTGGTCACCGCGATGATCTTTGCCACCATCCTCACCGCCTCGATGTTTTCACTGGTCTTCATCGGACTCGGCGGCGAAGATCGGGTGGCGCATATCATCGAGAATATGCCCGGGGGCGCGAACGGGGCGCTGCTGTTCTGCATGTTTTTGATTTTCATGCTCGGCTTCTTTCTCGACTTCGTTGAGATCAGCGTCATCCTGCTGCCGCTGATCGCTCCGCTGCTCATCATCATGGGCCACGACCCGGTCTGGTTGTCGATCCTGATCGCCATCAACCTGCAGACGTCTTTTTTGACGCCGCCTTTCGGCTTTTCGCTGTTCTATCTCCGCGGTGCCGCGCCGCCGGAAGTATCAACCGGCCAGATCTACCGGGGAGTCGTGCCGTTTATCATCCTGCAGGCCATTGGCGTTGCCATCCTCTGGTTTTTTCCGAATCTGGCGACCTTTTTACCGAAACTGATTTTCTGAGGACCGTATGAACCAACCGTTGTCCGGCGACCGTGCCACGCGTATCGTCAAATCGCAGATTGTCGCCCTCCCTCCCTATAACGCCGGATTGCCGGAAGACCTCGTCCGCCGGAAATACGGGGCAACGGCCATCAGCCGGCTGGCGAGCAATGAAACCCCGCTCGCCATGTCGCCCCGCGCCCGGCACGCAGCCCTCCTGGCCCTTGATATCGCCTGGCAATACAGCGATCCGACGGCCAGTGCGCTCAAGGCCTCGTTGCACGAACGCACCGGCGTTTCCGCCGATCGGATCATCACCGGCAACGGCTCCGAAGAGCTGATCGCCCTGCTCTGCCGGGCCTGTCTGCGCCCCGGCGACCGGATGGTGACCATTACCCCTTCGTTTCTGCTGCACGATATCTATGCGCTCGAACAAGGCGCGGAGGTGGTGAGCATCGCCCTGACCCCGGAGCGCCAGATTGACGCCGACGCCCTCGCCGAGGCTGTCTCCCGTGGCTGCCGCCTGCTCATGCTCAGCAACCCGTCCAACCCGGTCGGCTGCTTTCTCAACCACGCACAGCTGACCCAGGTACTGGCGGCTGCCGCTCCTGACACCCTTATCGTGCTTGACGAGGCATATTACGAGTTTGGCGCCGCCCTGCCCGACTTTCCATCAAGCCTGCAGCTGCTCGCTGATCTGCCCAACCCCTGGGCGGTGTTGCGAACTTTTTCGAAGGCTTACGGCATGGCCGGTTTGCGGGTGGGCTACGGCCTCCTCTCCGATGCCCATCTGCGCGAGCATCTCGACAAGATCCGACCACCGTTCAACGTCAACGGTATTGCGCAGGCGGCTGCCATTGCCGCACTCGGCGACTCCGATTTCCTGACCGCAACCCTGGCGCATAATCGCAGCGGCATGGAGCTCTTGGCCACGGGGATTACCGGCCTGGGGCTGAGCGCCGTCGCGTCGGCGGCAAACTTCCTGTTTATCGATTGTCACCGCAATGCGGTCGAGGTGGCCGAGGGATTGCTGCAGCAGGGCATTATCGTCAAACCCTGGACAAGCCCCGGCTGCGAGACCTGCATTCGGGTAACCGTCGGCAGCCGTGAGGACATGAGACGATTGCTCGACACTCTCAAGCCATTGCTCTGAGCCGCCTCCGGCCGACCAGCCTGCAGGCACGGATCAGGTAACGGCGATTTTGTCGTTGGGCGCCGGGGTGAACATCCCGGCCAGGGTATAGCGGGAGCCGGGGTAATAAAAAATGCTGTACGTGGCGATGATCTCGTTGACCCAGGTTTTCCGGTAGAGCGCCAGGCAGGGCTCAAAGTCTCCGATCTCGAGGAGTTCACGGATCCAATGGTCGGGAATCAGCGCCTCGACGACATGCTGCACCGCCGACACCGGGGCGAGGCTGAGCAGATATTCGGTCACCGTGATGGTGGTAAAGTCCTGCTCAAGGAACGATGGGGCGATCACCGGATTGATATAACGGCAGCCGAGTTGAATCGGAATGGTGTTCTCGCGGTGAACGATGATCGAATGGAAGACCGGGCTATACGGCTGTACCCCCAGCTCCGTCGCTACCGCCGGTTTGGCCTTTTCCTCCTTGAGCAGATGCACCGTGCAGGAATGCCGGCCGCCGCGACGCCTGATGACGTCTGCCACCGATTTGATCTCCAGCAACGCCGATTGCGGCTTGCGATCGGCAATAAAGGTGCCGCGCCCCTGGATCCGTTTCAGGCGCCCTTCTGCCGTTAATTCGCGCAGCGCACGATTGACGGTCATCCGGGAAACGCCAAGCAGATCAACCAGTTCCGCTTCCGATTCGACGCGCATACCGTTGCGCAGTTCCCCCCGCTCGATCCGCTCGACGATCCGTGCCTTGATCTGTTTATAGATGGGGATCGCTTTCTGCCGCTTTTTCAGCGTCATGGTCGCATGCCTCCAAGGCTGGGGAGCAGCCCCGGCGGCAGCAGGCCGTTAAAAGCCCCGGAACGAACCACCTCCTGGGCCTTGGCGATATCGGGGGCAAAATAACGATCCTGATCGTAAAAGGGGACCTGCAACCTGATCATCGCCTTCGCTTCCTCAAGCAGCGGCGATGACTTCAGCGGCGCCCGGAAATCGATGCCCTGGCAGGCGGCCAGCACCTCCACCGCCAGAACGCCGGAAGTGTTCTCGGCCATTTCACGAAGCCGCCGAGCGGCAAACGTCGCCATGGACACATGATCTTCCTGATTGGCCGAGGTCGGCAGGCTGTCCACCGAGGCCGGATGCGCGAGCGACTTGTTCTCGCTGGCAAGCGCCGCCGAAGTCACCTGAGCGATCATAAAACCGGAGTTAAGGCCACCCTTCTCCACCAAAAACGGCGGCAATTTGCTCATATGGGTATCGATGAGCAGGGCGATCCGCCGCTCGGAAAGGGCCCCGATTTCAGCAATTGCCAGTGCCAGGTTATCGGCCGCCATGGCGATGGGTTCGGCATGGAAATTGCCACCCGAGATGATATCGGCCAACGCACTGAACACAAGCGGATTGTCCGATACGGCATTGGCCTCGACGCCGATGATCTCGGCACTGTTGCGAATCTGCATCAGACAGGCCCCCATGACCTGCGGCTGACAACGCAGCGAATAGGGGTCCTGAACCGCCTCGCAGTTCCGGTGTGAGACCTCGATCTCACTGTGATCCAGCAGATGGCGATAGGCGGCGGCGGCATCGATCTGGGCTTGGTGCCCGCGGACCTGATGAATAATGTCTTCGAACGGCCGCCGACTGCCAAGCGCCGCATCAACGGCCAGGCTGCCGGCAACCACACCGGCAACAAACAGGTCCTCGGCGGCGAACAACCCCTGCAGGGCGAAAGCGGTCGATGCCTGGGTGCCGTTGAGCAGGGCCAACCCCTCTTTTGGTCCCAGCGTCACCGGTGACAGGCCGGCGACCTGCAAGCCTTCCCGACCGCTCATCCGGCGGCCGCGGTGGGTGACCTCGCCCTCGCCAAGCAATACCGTACTCATGTGCGCCAGCGGAGCCAGGTCGCCGGATGCGCCGACCGAACCCTTCTGCGGCACACAGGGGTAGACCTCGGCATTGACGAGCGACACCAGCGCATCGATCACCTCCTGCCGGATACCGCTATACCCCCTGGCCAGGCTGTTGATCTTGAGGACCATCATCAAACGCACCGTCGACTCCTCCATCAGGTCACCGATGCCCGCCGCGTGGCTGAGAACGATGGAGCGCTGGAGGTGCTCAAGTTCGTCGTCAGGGATCAGGGTATTGGCGAGCAGGCCGAAGCCGGTATTGATCCCGTAGATGACGCGACCACCGTCGACAAGTGTCTTTACCGTCTCGACGGAACGCCGGATATCTTCGCGGCAGGCCGCGGACAAGGTAATGGTGACAGAGTTTCTGGCCACCGAGCGCAATGTGGCAAGCGTTAATCGGCCGGGTTCGAGTTCGAGACGGTGCATGGCATCATGGCGGTTGAATGGCACGAACAGAGCGTGGAGAAAGATGTCGATTTACCGGTTCCGGCAATGGACAACATTGTATATACAAAAGGCGATGGAAGCAACAGGAAAGCGGCAGGCACATTCAGATTGTATATACAGGTAGCCGATGGTATAATCTCGCTACCGGGACCTCTTACGAACGGCATCCGTGCCCCTGCTGAGCTGAAAGGAGTCGACCATGCGTACCAGCGAAACAATCTCGAAATCCATGCGGATCCGGCTTGACGACGACCTTCCCGAACCGGGTCCTTTCCTCGACGGCATCCGCCGAGCCCCGGATCGCGGTTTCCGGCTGAGTCGCGCGCAGACCGTCACCGCCCTGAAGAACGCACTCCGGTATCTGCCTGAACGCCATCACCCCCGGCTGATCCCGGAGTTCCTTGAGGAATTGCGCACCCGGGGGCGAATCTACGGCTACCGTTTCCGCCCGCACGGCGTCATCAAGGCGCTGCCGATCGAACGCTATCACGGCAACTGCCTGGCGGGCAAAGCCTTTCAATTGATGATCGACAACAACCTCGATTTTGACGTTGCCCTCTACCCGTACGAGCTGGTCACCTACGGCGAGACCGGGGCGGTCTGCCAGAACTGGATGCAGTTCCGGTTGATCAAAAAATACCTGCAGGAAATGACCGAAGAGCAGACCCTGGTCATGCAGTCCGGCCACCCGCTCGGCCTGTTCCGCTCCAGCCCGGACAATCCCCGGGTCATCATTACCAACGGATTGATGGTCGGGCTCTACGACAACCCCGATGACTGGGAGATCGCCGCGCAGATGGGCGTCACCTCCTACGGGCAGATGACCGCCGGCGGCTGGATGTACATCGGCCCGCAGGGCATCGTC
>CAZSOA010000196.1:0-6020 GCA_964608305.1 uncultured Desulfofustis sp.
GGCATCGGCTACCCGAGCTTCTTTCTGCTCACCGCGCTGATGGGCGTGCCGGTGCTGATCCTCATCTGGCTGGTACGCCGGTACCGCTGACGGGAGGAGCCGCAGGGGAGGGCAGTGGGCCCGTTATCGCTGAGAATCCCGACAGGGCAGTTCGATCACCAGGTCGGTCAGGGGCCGTTTCGGCACGTGATGGATACCGGCCGCATCGCGCCAGTAGCGGATATCCGCACCAGCGGTTTCCTCGAGCACCACCGTCTCGGCGGGATAGCCAAGCGCGATCACCAACCCGGGCGCAAGATGTTCGGGCATCTCGAACAGATCGGCGATCTTTGCAGAGAATGAGCCGATACGGCAGCCGCCGATCCCTTCGGTCATGGCGCCCAGCAGCAGGTTCTGGGTGGCGATGCCGAGGTCGAACTGGGCCTCGAGTTCGCTGCCTTTGAGCCGGTTTCGGTTGAGCAGGCAGAGGATATAGGCGCTCGGCCGCTCCCCCGGTTCCGGGCCACGCCAGTCGGTGAGATACCCGGCCCAGCCGAGCAGCGGGAAGACCGCCGCACACTCTTCGGGCTGATCGATAATCAGGTATTGCCAGGGCTGGCAATTGCGCGCCGAGCCGCCGAGCCGGGCCAGCTCCAGCAGCCCCAGCAGCGTCTGCCGCTTAATCCGGCGCTCTTCCCGGAACCGGCGATAGGTCCTCGTCTTGCTGATGATCTCTTTCATGGTCGATCCTCCGTGCACACTCATGGTTGCTCCCGGCGTTCGGCGGCCAGTTCGGTAAATCGGTCGCTGATCGCCAGGTCGACCCGGGCGCCGTTGCCGTCGTCCAGCACTCGTTGCTCCCCGGTCCCGCCAAGGGTGACCCGTGCGGCGGCAACGCTCAGTTGCTCGACCAGGTAATCACGCACCGCCTGTTCCCGGCCGGTGATCAGGCCGGCCAGCATATCGTCGGAAACAACAACCGCCTCCGGTACCAGCGGTACGAACTCCTCGTCCGGTTCGAGATCCGTTTCCTGGATCACCACTCCCTGCTCAAGCTGCTGTCGGCGTGCCGCCTGCCGGGCCTCCTGCTCTCGCCGCCAGTCATCGGCCCGTTGCCGGTTCTCCGCATCGATCCGCTGTTGTTCCTGACGGGCAAGCTCGTCCAGCAGGACCGGCGAATCGGCCAGCGTGTCGGCATAGCCGAGGACACGCAGCCCGATCAGTGGGTGGGCGGCGAGCAGTTCACCGTAGCGGTTGAGCCGTTCGACGCCGGCGCCGGTCAGGATCGTCGTGCCCGGCTGGAAGGTGACATACTGCTGCTCGACGAGATCCTTGAAGGTCTGGTCGACCACCAGCAGCGGGTTGATCGCCGCCTTGATCAGCAGGGTGGCATAATGGGTGATGGTCTCGGTGACCACGCCGGTCCCGCTGCTGCGTTCGACATCGGAGAGGTAGCGGATCTGGCCGTCGCCGTCACCGACCAGGGCCATGGTAATGGCCGTCGGGCTGCCGGGCTGCATCGGCGCCAAGCCGCGAAACACGATATCGGCCTGCTCCCGGCTGTTGCGCCCCTGCCAGGATGCGGAATAGGAGACCTGGGCGGTGGCGTCAGTGAAATCGACGTCTCTGATCCGCTCGTTGATCTGCTCGGCAAAGAGCGACAGCGGCAGCGACGGGGCGATGAACCCGGCGGTTACCGACGCCGGGCGCTGCAGCAGCCGACCCTCGCCTTCGATGCGAAACGGATGCTCGGCGACGGCGCCGCGCAGCTGAAACACGGCGTTTTGCTCGACCGCCGGGAAGGCCAGGCCGCGCAGACTCCCTTCGATCTCCCTCAGCTCCAGCTGCAACGCCGGCACGAGGCGGCGGTCGGTATAGGCAATGGCGCCGTCATGTACGGCAATGGCGCCCACCGCCAGCGAGAACCCTTCGCTCCCCTGGCGTTGCCCCTCCTGGGCCGATCCGCTGTAGGATTCCGGCAACAGCATCCGGCGCAGAAAGACGCCGGCCAATTCCGCCGGGTTCTCGGCATCGGCGCTGCGCTGCCATGGGAATGCCGGTTTTTCAACCTTGATTTCCTTGGCCTCCAGCCGTCGTTTCGTTGCCGACCAGTCAAACCCGAGCAGTTCGATGCTCTCAGCCGTCAAAACCGGTTCCTGCTCACTGCCGATGACCACCGAGCGTGCGGCCAGCTCGCCGGTGAACTCTTGTTGCGGGTAGCGAAAGGTCCCTTTGGCCGAGAGCAGGGCGCGGCTGTCCACCAGCGTCGGTGCAGCGGTGAACCAGCTGAACATCTGGCGCGGAGAGAGGTCGGAAAGCGTCAGTTGGCCGGTGACCCGGGTCGGCGCGACCTGCAGAACGCCTTTGGCCCTGATGGCGCCGCCGCCGTCCTGCCGGGCGGAGAAGACGAAATTGTCTTCCTTGATCTCTTTTTGTTCAAGGTTGTTGGCCTGAAACAAGACATCGCGCAGGTTGAGAACCGCTTCGGCATCCGTTTCATCAAGGACCTTGACCGTGCCCGAGAGCTCGAAACCGTGGATGATGAACTGGTCCGGCTTTTCGGCAAACAGGCCGAACAGGTGCGGCAATTGCCGGCGGTCCATGACCACGGTGCTGTTGGGCAGAAAGACGTTGCCGAAATCGGTGACCCCGTTTCGCCTGCTGACCGGTTCGCAGCGCAGGGACGGGGTCCGCAGCAAGACCACCCCCCGTTCTTTGACCTGCAATTCCTTGATGGTCACGCTGGTCTCCTGCAGGGTGGTGGCCAGCGGGCTGTCCGGCTTTTCGGAGAGGCCGAGGCGCAGCCGGCCGTTGAGGTCCACGGTGCCGGCGATGTCGTTTGGCGTCCGGCCGAGAAACGGGGCGATCCGGGCAACCGGCATGTTGGCCAGCTGCAGCGCGCCGGTCGGCTGATTGGCGGCGCCAAAGCTTCCCTGCCAGGTAAAGGACGCACTCGAGCCGGCGTCTTCGCCGCTGATCCGGAAACTACCGGCCTCGGCGCCTTGGGCGGGGGCTTCGTTGGTGAAATTGCGGATGCTCAGCTGCAGGTTCTGCCAGGCCTGCAGGGTTTGCTTTCCGTCAGGGTCGGTACGGGAAAAAGAGCCGTTGTCGGCAATCAGCAGCTTGATGCCCAGGGCCGGAATCGCCTGATAGAGCGCTGAGTCGCTGGTCGGCCGGGCGGTCATCGGCAGCAGGGCGGAAAGCGTCTCCCGGCTCACCGGACCGCTGGTAACGATGTCCGGCTCCCGGAGCAGCATGCTCTGAATCACCAGGGAGCGTGAGAGCGGCTCGAAATGACCGTCGAGCCGGGCCGACGGAACACGGACGCTGAGCTTTCCGTCCCGTGACCGGACGACCAGATCGTTTGCCGACAGGTCGAACTGCATGATCAGCCGGTTGCCCTGGCCTTCCTGTTCGGAAAAGGAGATCTGCAGTGTGCCGTTGGCGGTGCCGCCGGTGAACTGGATCGGAAATTCGCCCGGCAGGTAGTCAGAATAACGGGGGATATCAATTTCGTTGAGATTCACGCTGATCTCGGTATCACCGTCCGGATCGCCGCTGCCCAGGGCCGTCTCGCCGCTCAGGCTCACCGGGCTGCCGTTGACGACGGCCGAGAAACGCGGCTCGAGATGGGTCCTGCCGCGATAACTGAAATTGGACAGGGCCGGCAGGCTGAGTTCGATGGCATCGATCAGGTGTTCCTTGCCGCTGTGGCGGTCCTCGATAACGATCCGTGAATTGCTGATCCGGATATTGTTGAGGGCAAAGAAAAACGTCAATTCGGCAAAGTCGATGATCTCCGACTGGTCGGTCGCCGCCTTGCCGCGCAGCAGCGGGGTGATGTTATACGTCCTGTCCTCGCGCCTGATCACACTCAGATGCAGCCGGTCGATCAGCAGCGAACCGCAGACCAGATCGCCGCGCAGCAGGGACAACGGCGCCAGCTCGGCCCGCACCGTGGCGATGCCGAGCAGCCGTTCGGCTGTCCCGTCGCCGTCGCGGCCATGGATGGCCACCTGATCGAGGTCCAGATCAAACGTGAACGGGTTGAAGCGAATCTCGCCAAAGCTCAGTTCGGTCCCGGTCTGCTCGGCGACGTAGCCCGGCAGCAGCGTACGCAGCAGGTACGGGGCGAGCAGAAAACCGGCGCCGCTATAGGCGGTGACGACAAACAGCAGGATCCCGATCCAGAACCGCACCGTGCGCAGGGTGGAGCGCCCCGGTCTTTGTTCGGTGGGCGGCCGCGGGGCATCGGCCTTGCCCGGCTTCCCTTTTCGGGCCGGCCGGGTCGTCCGTTTCGCCCGTCGGGGCGGCGGGGAGGGCGGCGGGGGAGCGGCGGCTTTGTCGGTCCGATCAACCGTATCCTGCTGATCGATCGATATGGAGCCGAACAGATCGGTGTGCTTATCGGACATGGAAAACAGCGAGTAGAGAAGACATTAGGGGTATCTGAACCGATGATAGTCAACAATGCGAGAACGACAAAATTTTTTGTACCGTAACATGTATGAAATTATCGGGAAAATGTCCACCATTCAAAGGCCTGTTCGGCGATAATCCGACCGATTTCGCCAACACGCGCTGGTGCCGCAACCGGAAAAAAACCGATTGTCGAAATAATTGTTTGTATCTACGACTATTTGCCGGTAGATTGTAAGCATCTGCGGTGGCATTGGTTGCCGGACTCCCGACCGGGCCCGGCCGACCACGATGTTGAAGGACCTCCCTCCCGTCTCCCCACCGCCTGGAAGAAATACTACCGGCAAACCTGAGTAAGAGATTACATGTTCGAATTCGTGCAAGTCTTCCGCTGGCAGGATGGCCTTGATATCCTGGTGGTGGCGTTTGTCTTCTATCAGCTGATTTCGATTATCCGGGGCACCCGTTCGGTGCAGATGGTCATCGGCCTGATCGTGCTGGTCGGCGTCTATTTCATGGCCCGGGTCCTCGAGTTGGCGAGCCTGCTCTGGCTGCTGCAGACCTTTCTCAGCTCGTTATTTCTGATTGTCATCATCGTCTTCCAGGACGATATCCGCCGCGCCCTGACCCAGGTCGGTCAGTCGCCGTTCCAGCGGTCCCGGGGGATGATGGACAAGGAACTCGAAGAGATCATCCGCACCGTCTTCTACCTCTCCAAACGCCGCATCGGCGCACTGATCGTCATCGAACGGGAGATGGGGCTGCGCGACTACGTCGAATCCGGTTTTCTGATCGACGCCAAGCTCACCAAGGAACTGCTCATCTCGATCTTCATGCCGGTATCGCCGTTGCATGACGGCGGCGTCATCATCAGCAAGGGCCGCATCCATACCGCCGGCTCGATCCTGCCGCTGACCCAGAACCCGTATATCGACAAACGCTACGGCACCAGGCACCGGGCGGCCATCGGCCTGTCCGAGGAAACCGACGCGGTGATCATCGTCGTCTCCGAGGAGACCCAGAACATCTCCCTGGTCCAGCACGGCGCGATGACCGCGGTCAACGACGAGATCTCGCTGACCAACAGCCTGCGTGCGATTTTCATCGGCAACAAGAGTATCCAGAAGGCCTCCTGGAAAAACTGGTTCGTACGCTCATGAAACCCTTCAGTCTGGCCTACTGGCGAAAACTGCTGGCCAAGGAGTGGCTGCCGATCATCATCTCGCTGCTGCTCTCCGCCGTGCTCTGGTACAACGTCGGCGGCGAGCAGACGGTGGACACCAACGTGATGATCCCGGTGGAGTTGCTCAACCTGCCGCGCGACCTCGTCGTTTCCAACCAGTACAAGCGGCAGCTCGAAGTGACGGTGCACGGCCCGCGCTCGTTGATCCTCGGCATCGCCCAGCGGCAGATCAGCCGCCGGGTCGATCTCGCCAACGCCACGCCCGGCACCACGGTGATCACCAACGACAACGAATCGATCACCGTGCCGCGCGGCATCACCGTGCTTCGCGTCCAGCCGTCCACCATTATCCTCTCGCTCGACCAGCTGATCTCCCGGCAGTTCGCGATCAACCCGGTGACCGTCGTAGTCGGGGTGATGCGTGCGCGCACCGGTACGG
>CAZSOA010000197.1:0-6011 GCA_964608305.1 uncultured Desulfofustis sp.
CGGCGTAGCGACGATCAAGAACACGGAAAGAATCAAGGAGGTCTGAAAACAGACCGGTGATCCGGACGTGGCCGGCTACCGGATCTATCGCCGCACCGCGGACCAGCGTCGGCCGGAGCATATCGGCGATGTAGAGGTGCCGTATGCAATGTTCGTTGACAACAATCCGCCGGCCGGTGTACGCAGCTACTATTCGGTGAGTGCCATCGATCAGGCGACTCCGGCCAACGAGTCGGAATTATCGCGCGAGGCGACGACCCGTTAAGATGTGATCCCGGCTTGAGGCCGGCGGGGACGGTAATGAACCTGGATTTCCCGATACCCATGACCAAGATGAGCGGTGCCGGCAACGACTTTGTCGTTGTCGATCACCGCTCGCTGTTTATCCCGGAGGCGCGTCAGGCGCAGTTTGCCCAGCTGATCTGCCGCCGCCGCTTTTCGGTGGGTGCCGACGGCCTGATCCTGATTGAAAACGATCATGAGCTGGATTTTTCCTGGCGCTTTTACAACAACGACGGTTCGGTCGCCGAGATGTGCGGCAACGGCGCCCGCTGCGCCGCCCGGTTTGCCTATCGCCACGGCATTGCCGGCAGGAACATGCGTTTTCGCACGCTGGCAGGCGTTATTGAAGCCGAAATTATCGGCGAGCAGGAACATGTCAGTGTTCGGATGACCGATCCGTTCGGGTATCGGAACGGTATGTTTGTTGCGCTGGACAGCCTGCAGCACGAAGTCTTTTTTATCAATACCGGGGTGCCGCATGCGGTGGTCTTCGTCGACTCCGACCAGGCTCCGGTGCGCCAGTGGGGCCGTATCCTGCGGTATCACGAGCAGTTCGCCCCGGCCGGCAGTAATGCCAATTTCGTTAAGGTGCAGGATGACGGCAGCCTGCTTGTCCGCACCTATGAGCGAGGAGTGGAGGACGAGACCATGGCCTGCGGCACCGGCGTGGTCGCCGCCGCAATTGTCGCGGCCCAGCAGGGGATTGTTGAGCCGCCGGTCGATGTTACGACCACCGGCGGCGAATCGCTGCTGGTGCAATTCACTCTCATAGACGACCGGATTACCGACGTTTATTTACAGGGCGCCGCGCGTTTGATCTACCAGGCGGAACTATCCGCCGAAGCGCTCCTGTAACGATCGCCGCCCGTCGGGCGGCACCATGCAATAACGTGAACACGGAGGAAGAAACCATGGAACGATTTCATGGTGCGTTAACCGCGCTGGTTACGCCATTTATCGATGGTCGACTTGATGAGCAGGGACTTGTCGACCTGCTCGAGTACCAGATCGTGAATGGCATTCACGGTATCGTCCCGTGCGGGACGACCGGTGAGTCGGCAACCCTTGATTTTGATGAACATAAACAGGTGATCGACCTGACCGTCAAGACGGTGGCCGGGCGTGTTCCGGTTGTCGCCGGAACGGGAGCCAATTCCACCTCCGAGGCGATCGAACTGACCGAGAGTGCCAAGAAAAGCGGCGCCGATGCCGTCTTGTCGGTGGTTCCGTACTACAATAAGCCGAACCAGGAAGGGATTTACCGCCATTTCAAGGCGATTGCCGAAGCGGTCGACATCCCGATGTTTCTCTATAACGTGCCGGGCCGCACGGTGGTTCACGTCTTGCCGGAAACGGTTGCCCGGCTGGCAAAAATTCCCAACATCATCGGCATCAAAGAGGCCTGTGGCGATCTCGGTCAGATCAGTGACGTGATCCGCTTTTGCCCGCCCGAGTTCATCCTGCTTTCCGGCGATGATTTTTCCGCGATGCCGTCGGTATTCGTCGGCGGCAAAGGGGTGATTTCCGTTGTTTCCAACGTTGATCCCGGCGGCATGGCAAAAACGATGGAGGCAGCTCTGGCAGGTGATGGTGCTGCGGCACGAAAAGAGCATTATCGTCTCTTCCCGCTGATGCGGCTGATGTTCAAGACACCAAGTCCCGGGCCGGCGAAAAAGGCGCTGGAGCTGATCGGACGGATGAAGGACAGCGAACCGCGGCTGCCGATGACCGGGCCCGACGAAGCCACCACCGAGGCCCTGCGCGTCGAACTGCAGCGACTGGGCATGCTGTAGTCGTTGAGGCTACGAGGGATACAACGATGATCAACGTGATAATCGCCGGTGCGGCCGGCCGTATGGGTCGGCGGGTCGGCGTCATGGTCGACCGGCACCCCGATCTGGTCTACGCCGCCGGTTTCGAGGCGCCGGGCAGCACGGCCATCGGCGCCGACGGTGGAGAACTGGCCGGCATCGGGAAAAACGGTGCCGTTATCGGCGAAGGGATGGAATCGGTGATCGACAAGGGCGACGTGATCATCGATTTCACGTTCCACGCGGCAACCATGTCTTTTGCCCGCCTGGCGGCCCGTCACGGCAAGGCGATGGTGATCGGCACCACCGGACTCTCAGCCGACAATCTTGCCGAACTCGCCGAGTTGTCCGAGTCCTTTCCCTGTGTGCAGGCGCCGAATATGTCGGTTTGCGTCAACGTCATGTTCAAATTGGTGCAGAAGACGGCGGCCATCCTGGGCGACGATTATGATGTCGAGATCGTCGAGGCCCATCATAACAAGAAAAAGGACGCTCCGAGCGGCACCGCACTGAAGCTGGGTGAGATGGCTGCTGCCGGGCTCGGTCGACGGCTGGTTGACGTTGGTGTCTATGAACGCTCCGGCATCATCGGTGAACGAACACCCCATGAGATCGGCATCCAGTCGATTCGAGCGGCGGACATTGTCGGCGAACACACCGTTTTTTTTGCCGGGACCGGCGAACGGCTGGAATTGACCCATCGCGCCCATACCCGGGATCATTTCGCCCGTGGCGCAACCATTGCCGCCGCCTGGCTGGCCGGCAAGCCGAACGGGATGTACTCGATGTTCGATGTGCTCGGCCTGCAGGACCTGTAAAAGTTTCGGTCGTTGACAGGGCGCAGGTGATCATGGGCGGATATCGTGGAGTGCTGCCGTACACGCAGGTATTCATCGGCCTCGGTTCAAACCTTGGCGACAGCCTGCAGATGCTGCTTAAAGCCTGGAAGCTGCTCGGCGAGCAGTCCGGACTGACAACCGGTGCCTTGTCGCCGCCGTTTTTGTCGTCACCGGTCGGCATGAGCAGCCACCACTGGTTTGTGAATGCTGTCGGCCAACTGAACGCCGCGTGCTCGCCGGAACAATTGCTCGAGACACTGCTGCATACGGAGGCGGTTTTGGGCCGACTGCGCAGCAAGCAGCAGAAAGGCTATCAGGATCGGGTCATCGATCTTGATGTGATCTATTTCGGAGATACGGTGTGCGACACCCCGCGGTTGACCCTGCCGCATCCGCAGCGCGCGGAGCGGTTGTTTGTGCTGGCGCCGCTGCAGGCCATCGCGCCCGATTTTTGCGATCCCGAAATGCCCGGCCGGCCGACGGTTGCGCACCTGTATGACGATCTGCTGCAACGAATAGCGGATGGCCGGGTCGCCAAACAGGAGATCCGCGAAATCGCCTGGCCGGAGCACACCTGATCGTTGTCGTCGACCGATGTGTTGCCCTGGTGATCAGGAAGGCTTCGACATTTGCTTCCGCACGGCTATAATGGAAGTGTCGCGTTGGTTGGCAGTGCGGTCGACGACGTTCTGACGGGCAGGAGGAAACGTGGGACCATTAAGAATTCTTATCCTGGTGGTGCTTCTCTACATCGCCTACCGGTTGATCATGAAAAGCCTCGGCAAAGGTGGTGGTTCCTCACCAGCCGACGACGAAAGCGGGAAACCGACCGGTCCTCCCGAACAGATCACTGACGTTTTGATCGAGGATCCGGTCTGTCACAAATTGGTACCGAAACAGCAGGCGCTCCAGGTGGAGGTGGGTGAAGAGACCCACTATTTCTGCAGCAAGGAGTGCTCCGAAATATTCTTGTCTGAAAAGGGGGACGAGCAATGAAATTTTTTATCGACACCGCCAATATTGAAGAGATTAAGAAAGGCGTGGCTATGGGCATGGTGGATGGCGTGACCACCAATCCATCGCTGGTGGCCAAGGAGGGCCGACCGTTTCATGATATTCTCAAAGATATCTGCGCCATTGTTGATGGCCCCGTCAACGCCGAGGTGGTCAGCCTCGAGGCCGACGGCATGCTGCGCGAGGCTCGGGAACTGGCTGCCATGAGCGACAAGATCGTCGTGAAGGTGCCGATGATCGTCGAGGGTCTCAAAGCCGTTAAACAATTGTCGGCTGAAGGCATCAGCACCAACGTTACCCTGATATTTTCGCCGGCGCAGGCGTTGTTGGCGGCTAAAGCCGGGGCCACCTATGTCAGTCCGTTCGTCGGCCGGCTCGATGATATCAGCCAGCCGGGTATGGATCTGGTCAGTGATATCATGTCCATTTACCGCAATTACGGCTACCAGAGCGAAGTGATCGTGGCCAGTGTCCGGCACCCGATGCATGTCGTCGAGGCGGCATTGATGGGCGCAGATATCGCTACAATTCCGCTGAGTGTCATTGCCCAGCTGGCCAAGCATCCCTTGACCGACATCGGCATGGAAAAATTCCTGTCCGATTGGGAAAAGCGCGCCCAATGACCCCCGGGCCCCGACACACAGCGCGGTCTGGCGGAATGTCGCACCGGGTGTTGCCGGTATTGCTGGCCTTGCTTGTCCTGACGGGCCCCGGGGGGGTGTTTGCCGGCAGCAACATCTATGTGTGTCCGGACGGCAAAGGGCGGAAGCATTTCACCAATACCCCGGACTCTACCAGTTGTGTGCCGTTTCGCACCGGTAAGCCGGTCTCTTTCACCTCGTTTGACACCAGCAGCAAACCTGCCTGGCCGAGCCGCTCAGGAGTAGGCAATCCGTTCGCGTATGATCGGGAAATCAACTATTTTGCCGAGCGTTACCGGATCGATGCCAACCTGATCAAAGCGGTCATCCGGGCCGAGTCGGATTTCAACCGCCATGCCGTCTCGCGCAAAGGCGCCCAGGGGCTGATGCAGTTGATGCCCGACACGGCGCGGGAACTCCGGGTCACCGATCCGTTTAACCCGCGGCAGAATATTGACGGCGGCACGCGTTATCTGCGAACCCTGCTCGATATGTTCGACGGTGACGTGGTGCTGGCTCTGGCGGCGTACAACGCCGGGCCGACTCTGGTAAGAAAGGTGCGCCGGGTCCCGTTTATTCCGGAAACAAGGCATTACGTGAAAAAAGTCCTGGCCTATTATGAGGGGTATGGCAATGGCCGGCTCGCTGACGCTTCTTCCGACCGTTCGTTGATCAATGTCCGCAATCTGGTTACGGTGCAATAGGTTGCCATGAAGCGCGTCCTGACCCTGCCCAATCTCCTCACCGGTTTACGCTTTGCCCTGATCCCGGTGCTGATGGCCCTGTTCATGCTTGAACAGAGTATCACCGTGGAAATGGCGGCCTTTGTCGTTTTTGTCGGAGCGGCTCTGACCGATTTTGCCGACGGTTATATTGCCCGTCGCTACAAAGCCGAGACGGTGTTTGGCAAACTCATGGACCCGCTGGCCGACAAGGCACTGGTGACGACGGCCCTGATCATGCTGATCCCGCTTGGAAAGATACCGGCCGCCGTCAGCCTGATCATTATCTGCCGGGAGATTATTGTTACCGGTTTCCGGGGGCTGGCCGCGACCAGCGGTAAGGTGGTGGCCGCCGGCATGCTCGGCAAGATCAAGAGCAACCTGCAGTATTTTGGCCTTGGTTTTCTGATCTTTCCGCTCGGGGTGCTGCCGGTACCGTTTCAGCACGAGATTGGCCGGTTCTTGATCTATTGTTCGCTGGTCATGGCCGTCTGGTCGGCCATCGATTATTTCTACAAGTTGCGAGGAGTTTTTCTCGAATCGCCCGAACAGGTCTGAATCGACAGCTTTCCGCTTGACGGAAAAACCGGATCTGGGCTATAAACATCATCTCATGCCGGAGTGGTGAAACTGGTAGACGCACTGGACTCAAAATCCAGCGGGAGCAATCCCATGTCGGTTCGATTCCGACCTCCGGCACCA
>CAZSOA010000198.1:0-5998 GCA_964608305.1 uncultured Desulfofustis sp.
AAAAGCTGGTGTGGTTGACATTATAGGGACCTTGAGAAGCGGTTCACTAACTATCCAGACCGGCGGCATGATGAATATTGACGGCACCGTTCTACCAGACGCCACCATCGTCGCCGGAACAGTGAACGTGCATTCGGGCGGCTTCCTGGGCAGTGACTCAATTGATGTCGGAGCGGGCGGCACGATCAATGTGGATTTCGGTGGCTGGTTGAGCAGTTTCCTCCTGTCCAATCTCGGCACCTTGAACAACAGCGGCACCTTGGGTAGCGTTTTCTTGGTAAACAACGGCACCCTGAACAACAGCGGCACCGTGGGTAGCGTTTTCTTGGTAAACAACGGTACCCTGAACAACAGCGGCACACTCCATAGCGACGATGTGGAAAACTACGGCATCCTGAACAACAGCGGCACTCTGAACAGCGTCTCACTTGGTATCCAACCGGGCGGCATTATGAATCTGAGTGCCGGCGGCACTGCGACGATAGCAGGCGCCACCACCGTTGCCGGGACGATGCATGTGCATTCGGGCGGTATCCTGAACAGCGGCTCGCTCGGTATCCAACCGGGCGGCGTGATGGTCGTCGGCGGCTTGGCTGCAATAACCGGTGACACTCTGGTAGATGGTACCCTGAACATAGTGAGCAGCGGTTCGTTCACCGGTTCTGATCTGACCATCGGCAGCGGTGGGCTTGCCAGAATCGACGGTTCCGCGACCCTCTCGGGCACCACCACGATCGATGGCGGTATGGCACTGAACGGCACGTTGACCAGCGCCATGGTGACTGTCGGTTCAACGGGCCTTCTTACCGGAGGCGGCATTATCAACGGCAATGTGAACAATAGCGGCACGATCAGCCCGGGAAACTCCATCGGCATGCTCACTATTAACGGCGACTACAGCGGCAACGGCATTGTGCGGATGGAGACGGATTTCGCCGCTTCGACTGCAGACAGCATAACGGTGACCGGTAACCTGCGTGCCAACGGCATCATTGATATCGTTGATGTCACCCCCGGTACCAGCCGGTCCTCAACTGAAATCGTGCTCATGTACGCCACCACCGATGCCGACAAGAGCGATGAGCACTTCGTGCTGGCCAACGACGGCCACCGCTATAACGGGCAGACCAATCTCGGCCGCTGGGCCGGTTCCCCCTATATCTGGAAACTGAAGACCTCCGGCAACAACTGGGTGCTCGGCGATGCCTATGAGGAATCAACCACGACCCCCGGCTCGAGAGGACGGTCCAAGCCTGCGGTCGTCTCTGAAATTCCGGCCTATACCAGTCTGCCGAGCTTTTCCTATGAGGTGATCGAGAACAAGATGGCAACCCTGCATCAGCGCATGGGAGAGCTGCGGGCGGCGGAGCGGTGGGCAGAGGCGGAGCCCGTCGCGGGGATGGTGCCGGAAACCATCAACGGCTGGGCACGCACCACCATATCCGGGTTTCGCTTCGACGCCGAGGCCGGTTTTGAACTGGACGGCCGCTACGGCCTCACCGAAATCGGCTTTGATAAAAGAATCGAGCTCAATGACAGAAACATTGTCTATCCCGGCATCTTCGGCGGCTATACCAGCGGTGATTTTCAAAACGACGGCGCCGGCAGGACCTATGGCTCGCTGTTTGCCGCCGACACCGAGATCAGTGGTTGGCTCTCCGGTGTCTATCTCACCTGGTTTCACCGGGAAGGATATTATGTTGACCTGGTCTTCGATTATATGCGGCTTGATGCCGATATCAAGGCAGTGGACCGTTACCAAACGGACGGCATTATGCTCGGCGGCTCGGTGGAGGTCGGCCGTTCGTTTCAAATCGGCCCGCAGCTCATCATTGAACCGCAGGCCGCGTTCAAGGTTGCCAACGTGCAATGGGACGGCTTTCATGACGGCTGGAACGAAGTCAGCTTTGCCGACCACACCTATCTGACCGGGAGGCTGGGGGTACGAACGGAAAAAACCATTACCTGGGAATCGGGAAGTGTTCTCAAGCCGTGGGTCTATGCAGGCATCCAGCATGAATTCACCGACAGCCCGACAATTACCTACATCGTCGAATTCGACGCTCACCGCTATGATACTACCGCCAACCTGCAGGCCGGACTCACCTGGCGCGCCACCGACTGGCTGCAGTTCTATGGCGATACGGGCTATACCACCGACCTCACCGACTATCACGCCTATCGGATCGATGTGGGGTTACGGTTTCTGTGGTAGGGTGTTCCGGCTGCAAAGGAAATGGAGCTGGGGAAGAGTTCTGCTGCTGACCATAGCCCGACCCCGGATCATGCCCGGCAATCACCGATATCCGGCCGGCATGGCTACCCCAGTCGGATTCTGCCACAGCGAGCCATGTGCGTACATGTTGTCACGTGTCTGTGGCGATGTATTTCGATGCATCTGAAAAAGCCCTGCTGGACATCATCTTTCATCGCCGGTGTCGTTTGACCGGCAGGAAAAAACACGGCACGGGTGAATGATGCCCGTGCCGTGTTCCGCACTGTGTCGCTCCGTCATGATTATTGATCAAGCTCTACCGAGACCGGTACGGCTCTCGTGATGGTGTCGAAAACCGGGGAATAGGTCGGCCCCAGTTTGACGATTTCCGCGAGTTTTTCCGGCGGGGCATCGGCATCGATCTTCACGAACATCCTGATCTGCTTATATCCCCGTGGTACATCGTCACGCAGGCCGAGAAAGCCTTGCAGGTCGATATCTCCTTCCAACCGCGATTCCATCGCGTTAATCGTAACCCCACGGGCTGCCGCATGATAAACAATGGCTGTCGTTACGCAGGCCGCCAGTGCGGTGAGCGCATACTCCACCGGGTTCGGGCCGTTATCCTCGCCGAGCAGGACAGGCGGCTCGTCCGCGTCGAGCATGAACGGTTCTTTGCGTTCATGATCCTGCTGGGTTCCGTAGAAGTTGGTGATGGTGGTACGGTTGTGCCCGCCATTGAGCCATTTGTTATTGGCCCTGAACCTGAACGTAGCGACCACGGGCGCTGCTTTGACGGCATCGATGGTGCCAAAGAGCTTGTCGACGTCGACGCCATTGACCATATTTACGTTTTCTTGGGCTTGCTGTTTCATTGTCGTATCCTCCAGGTGAGTTATCGGGATTGAGTGCTGCCGCCTGCTTGTTGCCGGCGGTTACTCAGGTAATTCCAGGAATCGTGCCATTTGATAGAAAAACTATAAGCGTAATGATTGCAGTGTTATATGTGGTTTCATGGAGGTCATGGGACAACCGACATGTCGTGACTCATGAGATGTCGTGAGCGGTTTTACCGAGATCTCGGTGATGAACGGGTGGGCAGGGGGCTCTGGGATGGGAATGCAAGGCAGGCCGAGACAGTATTCGCGATCAGCTCGGGATGACTTCTCCGGCGCTCCTTTTGGCGGCGTCAGGCAGGGCGCTTGATGCCCAGTGCTTTCATACGTGATTGCAGTGTCGAGGCGGGCATGCCGAGCAGCCGTGCCGCGCCGTTTATCCCGGCAACCCGCCAGCCGCATTGCTGCAGGGCGAGCAGCAGATTATCCCGCTCCACCTGCTGCAGTTGGCCGATGGTGAGAACCGTGCCTGACGGAGCGGATACCAGGGCAGCCTGGCCGCCGGTTGCCAAATCTCCCGCCGAGTTTTGCGGCAGGGCGTAGTCGAGGTTCAGCTCCCCATGCCGTGCGGTAATGACGCCCCGCTCGATAACGTTTTGCAGTTCACGAACATTGCCCGGCCAGCAATAGGTGCGCAGACGTTGCCGCACGGTCGGGGAGAGCGGTTTTATTTTCTTGCCCAGGCGGGCGGCATATTTCTCCAGGAAACCGGCGGCGAGCAGCTCGATATCTTCACCTCGGACCCGCAGCGGTGGAATGGTGATCGGAAATACACTCAGGCGGTAATAGAGGTCCATGCGAAATGTTCCCTGCCGGACTTCCTCCAGCAGGTCGCGATTGGTCGCCGCGATCACCCGCACGTTGACCTGACGGTTTCGAGAGCTGCCGACCGGTGAAAACTCGCCTTCCTGGAGCACCCGCAGGAGTTTTGATTGCATTTCCAGATTCAGCTCACCGATTTCGTCCAGAAAGATCGTGCCGCCGTCGGCCAGGCTGAAGCGACCTTCGCGGCGCTGGGTTGCCCCGGTAAAAGCGCCTTTCTCATGGCCGAAAAATTCGCTTTCCAGCAGCGTATCCGGAATTGCCGCGCAGTTGGCGGTAATCATCGGCCGGCTCTGCCGATTGCTGGCTGCGTGAATGGCACGGGCGAGCAACTCCTTGCCGGTGCCGGTCTCCCCGGAGAGCAGTACCGTGGTATCGGTGGGAGCGACTTCGGCGATCAATTCCATGATTGCCCGCAGCGGCCTGCTGCGGCCGATGATCTCGCCATAGCCGGCCAAGGTGTGCACCTCGTCGCGCAGGTAGTCGGCCTCGCCCTCCAGCAGGGCGATTGTCTTTTCGGTTTCGTAGCGCTCATTGACATCCCTGAGGATCAGCACGTAAAAAGGCGGCCCGCTCGTGTCGAGTTGGGACAGCGTTGCTTCGGTACGGATGGCTGTGCCGCCCCTGTTTTTCACCGTTAGGCCATCGGGTATCCAGATGCTGCGATTATTGGCTGGCCGCTCTTTCAGGGCATTGACGAAGTCGAGCAGCCGGACGTAATTATCGGCGGTCAGCAATGGCTTGAAGTCCGTGCCGATCGGATCGCTTTCATGCATACCGAATAGCTTTCGTGCCGATGGGTTGAGCATGGCGATCCGGAAATACTGATCAAGTTCGACAATGGCATCGAGTGTCCCGTCAAACACGCCGCGGAGCTTCGCCTCCCGATCCTGTAATGCCGTTTCCGTTCGGAGTCGCAGGAGTTCGGCGGTGGCCCTGGCGGCAAAGATGCGAAACAAGGCCAGGTTGCGAAAGGATTCGGGAATGGGACGCCGGTCGACGATGGCCAGGTTGCCGAGAATCGTGCGCTGTTGGTCGAGCAAGGGAAAACCGATGTAGCTCACCGCTCCGATCTTTGGCAGGTCCGGGTCGCCCGGGAAGAGATCGACGACGTTCTCAGGGATGTGCAGGTAGGTTTTCTCCCTGAGCAACACTTCACAAGGGGTGCCGGTGACATCGTATTCGTAGTCTTCAATGTAGTCGTCGCCCAACCAGAAGGCGAGCGCTCGCAGACGATGCGTCTCGGCGAGATACTCCGTGACCCAGGCGCCGTGGGTCTCCAGCGCGAGGCTGAGGTTTTTCACCAGAGCCCGGAAAAAATGGGCGCCCGTTTCCGACGCGGTGCCATCGGAGATGGCACGAAGCAGGAAATCCTCATGATGATGTTCCACCGGGCGTTTCTGCTTGGTCATGGTCGATCAGGGGGCTTCGATTCTCAGCAAACCACTGAAACAGGTTATGCAGATCGTAACGTTTCTTCACAGCATGCAAACGCTGCCAATGTGGTGATGGCGAGACGTGTGTTTAATCTATTTCTTTTATTTGTTAGGTCAAGATGGGGGGTGGTTGGATAATCAGAGAAGAACAGGACTGGCGTGCCCGGAGGGATTCGAACCCCCGACTCCCAGGTTCGAAGCCTGGTGCTCTATCCAGCTGAGCTACGGGCACGGATACGGCGTGTCGGCCTCTTTTACCACCGTTGACGGCCGGTGTCAACCGCAGTCGGTGCAAGAGCTGCCGGCTGAGACCATTACCGGGTACGGCAGCGTTGCTCCGGGCGGCTACAGACCGGAGACGTCCTGGTCCTTCGGCCAGGAGACCCGCCAGCCAAGCGTCACTCGCGTCTCTTGGCCGGCAGGAAGCGGCAGGCGCCAGCGCAGCAAGCCTTTCACGTCCTCGACATCCTGTTCGTAGCCTGCCGTGGTCTGGTCCTTGAGGATATCGACCTTGATGCGGTCATGCCGTGCGGCCGGTATCGTTTCCAGAATGACGACGGTGACCTCATCGGGGCCCTGGTTGCTGATGACGGTTGCAACCTGGCGCTCCCGCTGATTATCCCGGGACA
>CAZSOA010000199.1:0-5998 GCA_964608305.1 uncultured Desulfofustis sp.
TTATGAGCCGTCCGCCTTCAGGAGGCTTCTGTTTTCTACTTATTCATTCAAACAGTAGTGGCAAAAGAGCGTGCTGCCGGCCAGGCAATATGTGGGTGTTTCCCGGTTCTGTTCAACCATGGCGATTCCGGCCTCGGCAGATGGTTTCCTCTGAACCGTCTGGACCGGTCAGTGGTCGAAGCAGGAGAATGAGGCCGAGGCTGATCAGGCTGATAATCGTGATGCTCGTAAAAACAATGGTGTAACTGCCGGTTATGTCGAAAATCCGTCCGGCAAGAATCGGCCCGGCCGCGCCGCCGACCGTCCCGGAAAAGACCACCAGGCCGAACAGGGCGCCGTGTGCGTTGAGGCCGAATATTTCGGCGACGATGGGCGAAACCGCAGTGAAGAAGCCGCCGTGTGCCAACCCGTAAATAGCGGCGAAGCAGAAGAGCATCCACGCCCTGTCGGCGATCTGCAGCCACAGCAAGCTTGCAATGAGAATGCCGTAACAGATCACCATGACGGTTTTGCTGCCGATATGGTCGATGGCCCACCCGCTGCAGAATCGGCCGATCATGCTCACCGCGCCGATGGCGGAGAGCACGCCGGCGGCCTGGGGGTGAGACAGGCCGGTGTCGGCTGCGTGGGGAACAATATGCACAAGGATAATGAGCAGGCAGCAAACCGTCAGCAGGGTGACGCTGCAGATGAGCACCATCTGTCCGGTCCTGACGGCATCGTGATAGCTCAGGCCGTGTTCAGTCGTCGTTGCGGTAACCAACGCTTCGGGCTGGGGGCGCGGCGGTGCCTCATCAACGGATGGATTTCTTCTGATGACCCGGGAGATGAGAAGCACAGTGAACAGCACCAGGACGCCGATCACGATGTAGGCAAAGCGCCAGCCATGCGAGGCTATGAGCAGGCCGGCAAGAAAAGGGAGCAAAAACTGCCCGGCTCCGGTCCCGACCTTGACGATACCGGTCATCAACCCGCGGGAGCGGAGGAACCAACGCGCCGTGGTGGTGAGCGCGATGACATCGACGGCACTGAGCCCGAGACCGAAGATGATCCCGTAAAACAGATAGAGCTGCCACAATTCTCGGACCTGCGACATCAGCATGCAACCGAGGGCGAGCAGGATCGCTGAAAGCGTGGTCAGGATGCGGGGCCCGTATCGGTCGTTGAGTCGGCCGACGAGCATCGCAAACGTGCCGCTGACAATAAAGGCCAGCGACGATGCACCGGAAATGGCCGCCCGCGACCAGGGGAATTCCGCGGCCAACGAATTGAAGAACACTCCGTAGCTGATATAGGTGCCGACACCGATTGCCTGGAGGAGGAAGCAGGCAAAGGCAATCAGATACGGGTGGTTTCTGGAAGTGGTCATCGGGCCGGCTGCTTTATGATAGTGAGTTGCTCCCCTCTCGTTTAGCTGATTGTATCGATTTACGCTCACGAAATCGTTTCCTGCTGGGGTACCGGTGAGCGATAGCGTGGCGAGAATGATAAGGGAGACCTAACAACGGTCATGTATTTGCCTATCGAATAATAGGCAAATGACTCATAGCTTTTCCCGTTGGTATGTCTTAGCATATCTTTCAGAAAGGTGGCATTGGGATCGGTACATACTCCTCGATACGGATGTGCGACAAATTCTCCCCCGCTTATGTACAAGCCGTTTTGATTTCCGTTGCCGGCCAAGGCACGGACGAACGGATAGAAGATCGCTGGAAGAAAGGAATGACTGCCATATCAACCTCATTATTCTAGCGTAAAGGAAGGGTTGACTCCCTTCAACCCTTCCTTTTCTTTTTCTTTTCATGCGTTCACCGGTCTCCATCCCATAACACGAAAATGAAGCAGGTTCTCGTTTTCTCCTCTCCTGATAGCTGCTCTGCTATCGTCGCCTGGTCCCGGACTGCGTATTGAGGGACGTAATCGTCAAGAAATTTTTCCGTAACCAAAGTTCTGATCGACCATTGCCTTGCCGAATCAGGAGCCAGACGATATCCTTGCAGAACGCGCTTCTTTGAATACGCATGAAAACAACAGGGAGGATGGTTATGAAAAGGGCACTGCTGGCGGCGGTACTCGTTCCGGCAATTATGTTTTCGGCGGTACCGGCATACAATTGCACGACCACCATCACCGGTAAGGCTGCCTCGGCCGACGGTTCGGTCATGGTTTCGCATACCGACGACGGCCTCGGCGATGCCCGCGTGGTCTATGTTCCGGCGATGGACCATCCGGAAGGCGCCCTGCGTCCGGTCTTTTATGATAGCGCGGCCATGGGGTACCTTCCTGAATGGGGCGGCAGCCAGGCTCATCGGCTGATCACCGATACCCGCGGCCCCGGCTATGACATCAAGGGCGAGCCGCCGAGCGTGCCGCTCGGCTTTATCCCGCAAGTGCGTCATACCTATGCCTATATCGATGCCAATTATGCGATCATGAACGAGCATCAGGTCTCCATCGGTGAATGCACCAACAAGGCCAAGGTCCACCCCATGCCCGAACCGGGCAAGCGGATTTTCTACTCTGCTGAGTTGTCCCGTGTGGCCTTGGAGCGGAGCAAGACCGCCCGGGAGGCGATTGCCATCATCGCCGAGTTGATTGCCGAATACGGTTATTACGGAACCGGAGAAACATTGCTGATTGCCGACCCCCATGAAGGGTGGGTGATGGAGATGGCCGGATATGACCTGAACGGTACCGACGGTGTCTGGGTAGCCCAGCGGGTTCCCGATGATGGTTTTTTTGTCGCCGCCAATCAATTCCGGATCCGCGACATCCGAGAAGGTGCCGATGATATGCTGTTTTCGGACAATATTTTTGCAGTAGCTCAGGAAAAAGGCTGGTGGAAGCCAGAGGATGGGTTGCTCGACTGGGCGCAGGTTTATGGCGACGGTGAATTTCATCACCCCTATTACAGTCTGCGCCGGGTCTGGCGGGCCCAGTCGCTGGTAGCGCCATCGCTTAATCTGCCGGCCTGGGTCGATGGTCCGTACACCCGCGCCTACCCGTTTGCCGTCAAGCCGGATCGGAAGCTGACCGTTGCCGATGTCTTTGCCGTTCATCGCGACAATTATGAAGGCACCGAATTCGATTTGACCAGAGGACTGGCCGCCGGCCCGTTTGGCAACCCAAACCGTTTTGAAGGCGGGGCCGAGGCAACCATGGACAAGGATGGCCGGTTGACCAGACTGAGCGGTGCGTTTGAGCGGCCGCTCAATATTTTCCGCTGTGCTTATGCCTATGTCAACCAGTCGCGCGGTTGGCTGCCGGGCCCGATCGGCGGGGTCAGCTGGGTCGGCATGGACCGGCCGGCTACGTCGGTATTATTGCCGTTGTACCCCGGCGGCCTGGGCTTGCCCGACTCCTTGCAGAAGGCGGACGTCCTGCATTTCGACCGGGGGAGTATGTGGACGGCATTCAATTATGTGGCCAACTATGCCATGCTCAAGTATGCTTATATGATCGAGGACATACGCACCGAACAGCGGCGCTTTGAGGCGCGGAGCTTCGGTACGCAACGGGCCGTGGAGGCGGAGGCACTGGCCCTGTGGAACACGGGCGATCAGCAGGGAACGCGGCAGATGCTCACCGACTACACCGACGCAAACGCTACCGAAGTGCTGGCCGCCTGGTGGCAACTCTCCGAAAAGCTCTACATCACGTATAACGACGGCTATATCAATGCCCCCGGGGCAATTGCCCAACCGGTCTTTTACCCGGCCTGGTGGCTGGAGGCAGTCGGTTACCAGGATGGTCCACAGAGTTACGTGCGCCCCGAAGACAAGCCGTGAGGCACGTGCCGGCCATTTCTTCATACGGGCTTGATGGTCGCCGATGAGCCGGGCTTCTGGCAAACAGTATGCGCAGGAGGTGTATCGATATGGGAAAAAAAACGCAGCATGGTTTTCATCGTGAACTCGCCCGCAGCCTGCGGGCGAATCGTATTTCCCGCCGTCAGGCGCTCTGGCTGCTTGGCGTGGCGGCGCTGAGCCCCGGTACGTTAGGCCTGCAGGGCTGTGCCACGTCCCCGGTAACCGGCGAGAGGATTATGGTGGGGATGAGCGAGGCCCAGGAACGAACCATCGACGCGCAGGTATCACCGCATCAGTTCTCCAAGGATCTCGGAGCCGTGCAGGATGCCCAGGCCAATGCCTATGTGGCCGATGTGGGTCGGCGGGTTCATAGTGTCAGCCACCGGCCGACGATGCCCTATTCGTATCGGGTGCTCAATGCCAACTATGTTAATGCGTACACCTTTCCCGGGGGGGCGATGGGCGTCACCCGCGGCATCATGACCGAGTTGGAAAACGAGGCGGAATTGGCGGCGCTGCTGGGCCACGAGGTCGGCCATGTCAACGCCCGCCATGCCGCCCAGCGACAGGGACAGACCTTGCTTGCCCAAGTGGCGGTGGTGGGGCTCAACGTCGCTGCTGCCAATTCGCAATGGGGCGGGATCGTCGGCCTCGGCAGCCAGATCGGTGCCAGTGCGCTGCTCGCCGGCTATTCGCGGGATAACGAGCGAGAAGCGGATGCGCTCGGCCAGGATTATCTGGTGCGGGCCGGCTATCCGGCCACCGGCATGACCGCTTTGCATCAACTGCTCGTCGATCAGGAAAAGGAGGCGCCGGGGCTGCTCGCCACCATGTTTTCGTCGCACCCTATGAGTACCGAGCGCCGTGACGCTGCGCGACATCGGGCAGCGACCGTCTATGGCGCCACCGCCGCCGCCGATCCCGGCCGGGAACGGTTTCTCGATAATACCGCCGGATTACGCCGGATCAAGCCGACCATCGATGCCTGTAAGCAGGGAGAAATGGCAATGGCGAAAAAAGAACTGGCGGTGGCCCAGCAACAGTTCCAGACGGCGCTGGGCCAGACACCACGGGATTATGCCGCCAACATCAGAATGGCCCAGTGTCTGCAGGCCCAGGGGCGTGAACAGGAGGCGCTCTCCTTCGCCAGCATTGCCCAGCAGATCTATCCGGAAGAAGCGCAGGGCCACAAGCTTGCCGGTGTCCTGTCTTTGAGCCTGCGCAATCCGTCCGCTGCTTACCGGGCCCTGGACAGCGCCGACCGGCTTGTCCCGGGTGATGTCGGGGTCACCTTTCTCAAGGGCGTATCCGCCGAAGCCATGGGTGATAAACAGCGTGCGGCAAATCAGTATGTCGCATATCTGCGGACCGTGCAGCAGGGGCAGGCGGCCCAGTACGCATCCAGCCGGCTCCAGCAATGGGGAGTACTGCGCTGATGGCAGGAACATGCCGTCCCAGGGGCATTCTCAGCTGAAGCAGGAGTATCTCCTGTAACCGCGATAACGGAACATCACAACGGAGCATGCAGATCAAGCCAAAGCCGGCCGCGGATCTCAGTTGATCAGGGTGCAGCGCAGCAGTCAGAGACGAAATCGGCCGGCTCCCGGTAGCTGATTTGTTGATGATACACAGACCTTGAGAGAAAAGAGGCCGAAATGGTCACTGTAAATCGGGAAACCGTGATTGCCGTCGCACAAGGACAGCGGCCGGCCGACCTGCTGCTGGCCAATGGCCGGGTGGTCGACGTTTTTACCGGGACGATCCGTGACGGCCATATCGCCATCGTCGGTGACACGATTGCCGGTATCGGCGATTATCAGGCCGAACAAACCGTCGACCTGGAACATCGATATGTGACACCCGGCTTCATCGACGCCCATGTCCATATCGAAAGTGCAATGGTTTCGGTCTCTGAATTCGTTCGGGCGGTACTGCCGCTCGGCACTACCACCGTGGTCGCCGACCCGCATGAGATCGCCAATGTTTTGGGCCGTGCGGGGATCGACTATATGCTTGCGGCGGCCGACCGGCAGCCGATGAATCTCTATTTCGCGCTGCCTTCCTGCGTTCCGGCCACCACCATGGAAACCGCCGGAGCGGTGCTTGATGTCGCGGCGCTCGGCCCGCTGTTTGCGCACGAGCGAATTGTCGCCTTGGGAGAGATGATGAATTTTCCCGGTGTGTTGGCC
>CAZSOA010000200.1:0-5929 GCA_964608305.1 uncultured Desulfofustis sp.
CGAATCGTCGAGCAGCGGCACGCTGCCGGTGACGATATTGATGTTGTAGGCGAGGGCCATCTCGGTCATGGCCTGGCGGATATCCTCGGTGTAGCCGGCGAGCATCCGCATCGCCTCCGCCGGGTTATTGCCTTCATAGGTGTGGATGAGCGGGGCGTTGAACAATTCCGGAAACAAGACGATATCGGCCTGGTAATCGCTGACCGTATCGACGAAAAACTCCGCCTGCTGCATGAAGTCGTCAAACGAATCGAACCGCCGCATCTGCCACTGGACGACGCCGAGCCTCGCCACCGACTTGGCGCCACCGATCAGCCGGGTCTTCTTCTCGTAGTAGATATTGCGCCATTCAAGCAACACCGCATGGCCCCGCGATGAATGGTCCTTCGGCCAATAATCGGGGAGCAGGTTGCGGACGTGAAAATCGTTGGAGAGCTGGAAGGTCAGCACCGAGTCATGCAGTTCCCGGTCCTTGACCTTCATGATGTACTGCTGCGGCGACATCTGCCCCGAATGCTCATGATACCCGGGAATCCGGCCACCGAGCAGGATGCCCTTGAGGTTGAGGTTCTCGGCAAGCTCCTTGCGGGCGTCGTAGAGCCGCCGTCCCAGCCGCATCCCCTGATAGTCAGGATCAACGAACACCTCGATGCCATAGAGATAATCCCCTTCCGGGTCATGCGTCCTGAACGTACCGTTGCCGGTGATCTGGTGATAGGAGTGGCGGCTGCCGAAGAGGCTGAAATCAATCACCAGCGACAACGCGATGGCCACCGGAATGCCGTTGTCCTCGATACAGATCTGTCCTTCGGGAAAGCGCTCGATCAAGGCGCCGATTTCGTCGCGGGTCCACGGGGTGCCGACTCCTTTGTAGACCCTGTTGTTGATATCACGCAGGGCATCATAATCCTCGACACGCAGATGCCGGGTCGTCAGTTTGTGGGTTATCTCATCTGCCATAAAGCGGCCGTCCTCCTGTTTTGTCATGACCTGTTGGTGCTTCGATGGGAAAGGTGCAATCGATAACCATACTACTCGATAGGACAGGACATGACAAATACCCCACCTTGCCGGGAACACGCCGGTCGGTTATATCATGAGCTTTGCCGATATCCGGCAGATGATCGAAGCTGTTGACGGGAGAGACCATGCTGCGCCTCATCGTCGGACTTTTTGCCTGTTTCTGGATCGGAATCGTTGTCGCGGAGATTGCCGGCAAGGCCGGTCTGCCGGGTACGGACAACACGCTGATCTGGGGGGCCGGCGCAGCGGCGCTTTTCCTCGCGTCCGAAATCGTCCAGCGCCTGCTCCACCGTTACCTGGACCGGGCTGCAGATGACAGCCGTCCAAAACGACTCTTGAGCGCCTACCACCTGGTGTTAGGCGTTCTTTGTCTGTGCCTGCTGGCTGGTATTCCGTGGCTCTGGTGGGGGGTGATGAAGGAATTGGCCGGCGTTGCCGGCCGTTAAGACACCAGATGGTTCAGCCTACAACCCTTTTTGTTCAAGCCAGCGAAACAGCGCCACCGCGCCAACGATAAAAATAGGGATGATAAACCAGTGATTGATGCCGAGTATCTGCGACACCGTTATCTTCCCGAAATCGCCCCAGGTGTAAACGGTTTTCAAAAGAAACGGATAGGCCTCGGCAAACAATGCGGCGCCGACCACCATCCCGACAATGCCCCACACGGCATCGAGACGACCTTCGCCGACCGCGCCCATGGACGTCCCGGGGCAATAGCCGAGCATCCCCCAGCCGATCCCGAAAATCAGCCCGCCCAGGACGACCGGCCCGACGATGGTGGTCTTGATGGACAGCTTGACGACCCCCAGATCCTGGAGCAGGTAGATGCCGACCATGCCGACGATGACGCTGGAGAGCATGAATTTGATAATGGTCATATCCTGCAGCCGCAACGCACCGAGTTGCTTGTCGTAGCGCAGCACCCGGCCTTTCTGCAGCAGAAATCCGAACAGAAGCCCGGTCACCAGTCCGTAGATTAATTGCGTCATCGCTTTCCTCCATAGACAATGCGAGCCGTAATCATGCCGCCGATGAAAAAGCAGACGAGGGCGATAAAACCACTGACAGCCAGTTGGAGCGAACCGCTCAACCCGTGACCGCTCGGTCAGCCGTCGGCGAGGCGGGCTCCGAACATGGCTACGACACCACCGACAAAGGCCACCACGGCTCGGTTCCGCACGCTGTTGGGCCCGAAGCGCGCCGACCACATATCGGGAAGCATCTGGATCTTAAACGACCCGGAGGTGATCGCCGCGATAAACGAACCGAACAAAATGCCGACGACAAACATCCATTGCCAGTCGATCTGCGGCACGACCTTGATAAAGTAATCCATCTGCCCCACCCGTTCAGGGCCGAACAGCTGTTCAACGAGTCCGGCCGTGCGGACAAAGCTGGTGGATGCCCCAAAATACTGACCGGCAACCACCACCGAGAAGACGCCGACCAGACCGGCGAGCCCGCCGGCCAGATACGGGTTCCATGCAGTATCGTCTGTTCTCATTGCATCCCTCCCCTGTTTGCGGCAGGCGATTCGACCACCTGCCATGTTTTGGTTATCAATCAGTCATGGACGTACAATTCATTGATTTCGTCCCAGGTCTCCAGATCACCGTCGCGCAGCAGCAGGAGTTTCTTGTAATAAAAGATCTGCACGGAAATGAATTGGACCCGCAGATCCTGGCATTTCAACGGTTCGTTCGGCGCCAGGGCGCAGGCCTCCTGATCGGGCAGAGCAAGTATCCGGTCGATCTCATCAAGCAGGGCCTGCTTGGTCAACCGCAGGAATGTCGCATTCGGTATGATAACCGGCGGTGCGTAATTGAGCCCTTCCAGCCGAACGGCCGTATCCTCGATCACCGCCGGTGCATGATCTACCGGGAAATTCGTTACTTCCGTTTTAAAAGCGGCAATCTGCTGGTCAAACGATAAGGGAGCTTCTGCTGCCATGGCATTCACCTTGTGATGGTTGATGGATCGCGTTGATCTGTTAGACAAAACGATGTCCCTTCAATAACAAGCGCCTTCTCGCGCCGTCGGCGCCGGCATCAGGCACACCCGCGTTTTTTGCGGCACTATCACCGGCAGATGACACCGGATCAGTGGCGAAGAGATCTCGTCTGTTTAGTATAGCGTGTTTTCCACGCACATTTCAAATGGGTGAGATATTAATAAAAATAGGAACTATTGTCAAGTAGGAACATGATCCTACCCGGTGGTAGTGCTCTCCCGCAAACCCTCGCAATAGATCACCCACCGGATACGACTCATGTGCACCAGTAGTGCTGCTCATCGATGTTTCTACCACTGGCGGTAAAACTCAAGTGCCCAGGGGGCATTGAAAATGAGAACGACTCCTATTGTCTTCCGGCCAGTCAACCCTATCTTTGTCTGAGTGCAAAGCCACACCAAACTATCGAAAAATTCGACAACGAGAAATGTTTTCCGGGGTCCCTCCCTGCCATTATGACCATTATCAGCGCCGATAGCAGTGCCGAGATTTTCTTTGAGATGACCTGGTCCAGCGCCGTGGCCGGACATACCGATACCTATGCCGCCCAGGCCGTGAATCTCTGGCGAGACCTCCTGCCCGAGTCATCAGCCGCTGCCCTCCAAGGTAAGCAGCCGGGTGAACGAGTGGAGATCACGCTGGACGGTGAGCATCTTTTCGCCGATTCACACGGCCAGGTGCGACGTCGTCTGCAGCGCCGACGCTACCTGTGGATCCTCGGCAGACAGCAACATGTCGCTCAGCAGAGCTACGAACAGGCACTCAACGCAATACGCGATAACGGTCTTGACCCCGAACGGCTCCTCCCCACCGCCCACATCCGGGATGAACCATCTGCCGATTGATCGGCTCGCCATTGTTGCTGCGCAAGTAGGATCTTAACCTCGATAGTCGTCGGGATCGTCTTTTCCTCACCCATCCTTGCATTTGGTCAGGTTTATTTGCTATTATCCGGGCTATACCACTGAAGGGAACCCTGAAGAAGCCGCTTTTTCTCAAAATAAGATCAAGCGTGTAAGCACCTTGCAGACCACGAAGTCGGTTGCAGACATCCGTCTCCACCGTATGACAACGGTGCTCAACGATTGGCATCGGACCGTGAACCATTGAATTTTTTTGCCGCCCCACGTGTTGAAGTCATTGCTTCCGATTGTCCGCGCAGTGGTTGCGGATGGTTGACGTTCTCGGCAGCGAGCAACCCGCATCGCTATCTGCTGCAATCCATCGACACGACCGCCTGTCAGCTCTGCGGAGTAACAGCCGAAGCGATCATCGGCAAACCGCTCGCCGACCTGAGCGCCCCGGGAGCCGCGGACGCGCTTGCCGCATTGTTTGACAACGTGCTCCGGACCGGTGTCGGCAGACACCTGCACCTGGCCGACGACACCACCATCACGGCAACGGCTCTGCGGATAAATGAAAGCAGCGTAGCGGTCTCGCTCACCACGAAAACCGAGGACGCAACGATCAGCGATGCAATCAGCCGCGGCAAGCATCAATGGGAACGCACCGTCGACGCCATCGATGATATCATCACCATCATGACTCCGGATCTGCGGATTATCCGGGCCAACCGGGCGGCGCACCGGCTGTTCGGTTATCAGCTTGGAGCATTGGTCGGCCGAAGCTGTTACGACGTCTTTCAGGGAACCGCGGAGCCGTGCCTGAACTGCCCGATCACCATCGCCGGTGAAGACCGACAGCCGCTCCGCGGCCAGGTGTATAACCGCCTGCTCAACCGAACCTTCGACCTGTCGACGACGAGAATCTATACGAACGCGGGTGAACTGCAGATGATCGTTCATATCGCCCGCGATGTAACCGATACCCTCCACCAGCAGGAAGAACGAAACCGGTTGCACACCGCCATCGAACAGGCCGGCATCACGGTGGTGATTACCGACACAGCAGGAACCATCCGCTATGTCAACCCGGCATTCTCAGTCGTTACCGGGTACACGCGGGAAGAGGCAGTCGGCAAGAATATGAACCTGGTAAGCAGCGGTCAACACGATACCGCCTTCTACCGGCAACTCTGGAACACCATCCTCTCTGGCCAGGTCTGGAAAGGACGGTTGATCAACCGGAAAAAAGACGGCACCCTGTTCTCCGAGGTGAGTACCATATCTCCGGTATTCGACGCAGACGGCAGCATCTCGTCCTTCGTTGCGGTCAAACGGGACATCAGCCGGGAGGAGTTATTGGAAAAACAGTTGCGGCAAGCGGTCAAACTCGAGGCCATCGGCACCCTGGCCGGCGGTATTGCCCACGATTTCAACAATATTCTGTCCGCCATCCTCGGTTACGCGCAGATCGCCAAAGGCCGCCTGGAAACCGACGATCCACTCCATCACCCCCTCGATCACATTATTGGCGCCGGTGATCGTGCCGCCGACCTGATCAATCAGATCCTCACCTTCAGCCGCCAGGAACGGAGTAATAAACCGCTTCGCCCACTCAAGGCACAGCTGCTTGTCAAGGAAGCGCTGAAACTGCTCCGTTCATCGATTCCAACGACTATCAAGATGAACCTGGCCATTGCCAACGATTGCCCGCCGATCCTGGCCGATGGCGTGCAGATTCATCAACTCATCATGAATCTGTGCACCAACGCCCGCCAGGCGATTGAATCCGAACACGGGGAGATCGGCGTCGAGCTGTCCGTTGTGGCAGCAGACCCATCTGCTGAACCGGGCCCGTCCAAGCCGACCCGGTTCCTGCGCTTGCGCGTCAGCGACAGCGGCTGTGGTATGGATGAGGCGACGCAGCAACGTATCTTCGACCCGTTTTTCACCACCAAACCGAAAGACCGTGGCACCGGGCTCGGCCTGGCGGTCGTCCATGGCATTGTCATGCAGCTCAACGGCACGATCTCGGTGACGAGCACTCCGG
>CAZSOA010000201.1:0-5917 GCA_964608305.1 uncultured Desulfofustis sp.
TGTCGTCGTCGGGCCGGCAAATCGCTATGTGGCCGAGGCCAAACGGCAGGTCGCCGGCCAGGTACGCATCGACATGATTGCCGGACCGTCGGAGGTACTCATCATTGCCGACGAAACGGCGAATCCGGTCCACCTTGCCGCCGATATGCTCGCCCAGGCCGAGCACGATCCGCAGGCCCTGGCCGTGGTCATTACCACCGCCAAAAAACTTGTGCCGCGGATCATCGCCGAAGTGGAACGGCAGTTGACCGAACTGAGCCGGGCCGACATTGCCCGGGCGGCGCTCAGCGAACACGGCCGGATCTTTCTTGCCGGCAGCCTGAGCGAGGCGATCGCACTGGCCAATGATATCGCCGCCGAGCATCTGGAACTGCAGATCGCCGATCCCTGGGCGCAGCTCCCGTTTATCCGGCATGCCGGGGCCATCTTCCTCGGCAGCCATACACCGGAGGCCGCCGGTGATTATCTGGCCGGACCCAACCATGTGCTGCCGACCATGGGGACCGCCCGCTTCGCATCAGCCCTCGGTGTTGAGACCTTTTTGAAGAAGAGTTCACTTATCAGCTACTCGCCGTCGGCGCTTGCTGCTGATGCCAAACATATCAAGGCGCTTGCCGAGCTTGAGGGGCTGACGGCCCACGCCGCCTCGGTGACACTGAGGCTTGGTTAAGATAGTGCAGCGATGAAGACCATGGCGGGGCAGCGTTTTCATAAAGTGCTCGGAGACGGCGCCGCTGCACTGGGGGTTACGCTTGATACGCAGCGGATTGAGCATCTGTATCGCTATTTTCAGGAGTTGCGGCATTGGAGCGCCCGGACGAATCTGATCTCGCGGGGGATGGACGATGAAGCAGTGGTGGAAAACCATTTTGTCGACTCGCTGGCCGTTTTGTCGGTGCTTGATCGGCAACCGCCGACTCGGCTGCTCGATGTCGGCAGCGGCGCCGGTTTCCCCGGCCTCGTCTGTAAGATCGCTCGGCCGGAACTGGCGGTCAGCCTGCTGGAGCCGCGCCTGAAACGGGTGTCGTTCCTGCGCCATGTTGTCCGCACTCTCGGTTGTACCGGTATCGAGGTGCAGGCGGGGCGGCTCGATGATCGGGACGCATCACCCGACGGGACTGCCTATGATTGTGTGGTCAGCCGGGCGGTGGCCGGTATCGCCGATTTTCTGGCGCTGTGTACCCGGTTCAGGCGATCCGACTGCCGGGTTATGATGATGAAGGGGCCGCGATATCACGAAGAACTGGCCGACCTCGATGGGGGCGCCGGCACCTGGATGCTGGCCGACCGGCATCACTACCGCCTGCCGCTTTCCGGTGCCGAGCGGGTGCTGCTGGTGTTTCACGGAGAGCCGCACCGGTGAAGGACGGGATTGTGGCAGCAGGTAAGAGGAAAAACTATTCAGCATAGGCTGACCAGGAGTGTTCATGAAACAGGTAGCTGTATTGGCTGGTGATGGGATCGGCCCGGAGGTGATGATTGAAGCACGCAAGGTGCTTGACGCGGTGCAACAGCAGTTCGGGTTTCGCCTGCAGTTTGTTGCGGCCGATGTCGGCGGTGCGGCGATTGATCGTCATGGTGAGGCGTTGCCGCCCGCCACGTTGCAATGCTGCGAGCAGAGCGACGCCATCCTGTTTGGTTCGGTGGGCGGGCCGAAATGGGAAGGGCTGCCACCGGAAAAACAGCCGGAACGGGCGTCGCTGTTGCCGTTACGCAAGCATTTCGATCTGTTCTGCAATCTTCGCCCCGCCCGGGTTTTTCCGGCCCTGGCCGCGGCCTGCCCGCTGCGGTCCGATATTGTTCGCGGCGGGTTTGATATCCTGGTGATCCGTGAACTGACGTCTGATATCTATTTCGGCACACCCAAGGGGCGGGAGGGGAGCGGTCCCGACGAGCGCGCGTTTGATACCATGGCTTATACCCGAGCGGAAATCGAGCGGATCAGTCATATGGCATTTGCGGCGGCCCGATTGCGGCGCAAACGGGTTACCTCGGTGGACAAAGCCAATGTCTTGACCACCATGGTGCTCTGGCGGGAAGTGGTGACGGGGGTGGCCCGTGATTATCCCGACGTCGCTCTGAATCATATCTATGTGGATAACGCGACGATGCAGCTGGTCCGCGATCCGCATCAGTTCGATGTCCTGCTCTGCGGCAACATGTTTGGCGATATTATTTCCGACGAGGCGGCGATGCTCACCGGTTCGATGGGCATGCTCGCCTCGGCCAGTCTCAACAGCGCCCGTTTCGGTCTCTACGAGCCGGCCGGCGGGTCCGCTCCGGATATTGCCGGCAAAGGGATCGCCAATCCAATCGCCGAGATCCTGTCTGCGGCAATGATGCTGCGGTATAGTTTCGGCTACGAAGCCGCCGCCGATGCCATCGAACAGGCAGTCGAGACAACCCTGCAGGCCGGTATCCGCACCGCAGACATTGCGCTTGCCGGCGAGACGCCGGTTGCCACTGCCGCCATGGGCGATGCCGTCGTCGCGGCATTGGCGGCCCAAACGCGGAGGTAACCCGTACCGGAGGAACGGCATGGAACGAGAGGTGATCCTGGTCGCCAGCGAGGCGTCGACGCCGCTGGCGAAAAAGGTGGCCGAGCAGATGGGCGTCGGATTTTCCGAGATGGTGCGCAAGCACTTTGCCGACGGCGAAGTCTTCCATGCCTTTCCCGGCAACGTGGCCGGCCGGCATGTGGTTGTTGTCGGCTCGACCCACACCGACACCGATCACCAGGAGTTGCTTGATTTGATTGCCGGCGCCAATTATTGGAATGCCGCATCGATCAATGTCGTGATTCCGTTTCTCGGCTATTCGACGATGGAGCGGGCCAAGCCGTTTTCGTATGAGATCCCAAAAGGTATCACGAGAACGCGGCAGATCTTTCTTGCGCGGCCAAGCTTCGTCGCCTTTGTTGACCTTCATTCCGAGGCGGTCCTCCATGCCCATTCCGGTCAGATCGGCACGATGCACGTCTGGACCGACCGACTGGTGGTCAACAAGATACAGAGTTTGCAACTCGATGATTTTGTGCTCGTCTCGCCCGACTACGGTTTTTCCAAACGGGTCGCCCGGCTGGCCAGCCTGCTGCATTGTCCGCATACGGCGGCCGATAAGGATCGCTACGATACCGACAAGACCATCATCGGCCAAGTCTCCAGCGTCGTCAAGGGACGGGTCGCGATCGTCTGCGATGATATGATCAGGACCGGCGGCTCGATCATCCAGACCGCAAAGCGCTGTCTTGATGCCGGTGCCGTCGATGTTTACGTGATGGCGACCCACCTGGTGTTGGCCGGCGAGGCCCGGGCCCGGTTTGAGGACAGCCCGATCAGGCGGGTGATCGGTTCGGATACCTATCCCGGTGTGCAGACCGACGAATTGCTTGATGTTTACTCGGTGGCCCCGCTGCTCGCGGAAATTTTACTGTCCCGTCTGCATGGTTCATAACCGCCATGACAAGGCGTCGCATTGAGGCATGAAAATCGACCAGCACCACCGCTATGATCTTTTGACGATACAAAGATTTTCATAGAAAAACGAAGGCCGGGAATGCAGTAAACGGGCGATGAAAACAGACGACGTCCAGTCCTATCTCAAGCAGGCGCTGCTGTTCAGAAACCTCGACGGCAAAGATCTGGCCGCCATTGCTGCGCAGGTCACGGTGAAACATATAGCGGAAGGTGAGGTGCTGCACCGGGCCGGTGCGAAGGCCGATACCTTTTATGTGGTCGGCCTTGGTGAGATGGAACTGCTCATCGAGGGCGAAGATGGGGTTAAGACGATCGTCGGCCGGGTCGGCGCCGGCGGCCATTTCGGTGAGACCTCGCTTTTGACCAACAAGCCGCAGGCCCTGACCATCCGTGCTTTGTGTGATTCGGTGCTGATCTGTTTCGGGGCGGTGTTTTTCAAGGAGTTGCTGCGCAAGCATCGGGTCATCCAGGAACGGATCGAAACGGCCCTTGCCGAGCGGTTACGGATCGCATTTCAGAATCAGGCCACCGGCGCCCTGGCCTGTGATATCGTCACTCGGGAAGAGGTCCGCATTCTCGATATGATGCCCATCGTCGGCATGGGGCAGGGGCACGGCGTCGGCGATCAGGAGCGAGTCCTGCGCTCGCAATGCGCTCGGGAAATCCAGGATGCTATCCGCAGATTTGCCGCCACCGAAGAGCCGATCCTGCTCACCGGCGAATCGGGAACCGGCCGGCGGATGATCGCCAAGCAGATCCATCTGCAAAGCAACCACGCGCAGGGCCCCTATGTCGAGGTGGATGTTCGGGATTTCAATGGCGACGAACTGGCAGAAAGGCTCTTCGGGGTTAAAAACGATCCGTTTCCGTTCAGCCGGGTCCGGCAGACCGGCCTGCTCGAACAGGTCTGCCGTGGCACTATCGTGCTGCGCCATCTGGAGCGTATCCCGCTACCCGTCCAGAAGAAATTGGCCGATGCCATCGAAACGCTGACGTTTACCCGCCTGGGAGAGAGCCGGCCGATCGCGATGCAGGCACGGCTGATCTTTTCCAGCGAGCGTTCGCTTGAGAAACTCAAAGAGCAACTCAAGATCATTAAACCGCTGGAACAAATCCTCCAGCTCAATACCTTTCATGTTGCGCCGCTTCGTTATCACAAACGGGATCTCCCCGACTTCATAGATTATTTTGTGCGTCGTTTCAGTCATGAGTACGGCAAGGATATTTCTCGCGTATCACCGGAAACGCTCGGAATCCTGATGAACTATGACTGGCCGGGCAATCTCACTGAATTGTCCGCCGTGATTCAGCGGGCGGTCATGCTTGCCCGGGGCGACGAATTGCATAGCGACCACATCCTCCTTGGTTTGCCGAAAAGTGAAGGAAAATGGGAGTTCAACCTATTGCGTGTCGGTTGGATTCGGACGCTGTTTGAAAGCAGGCTGTATCCGGCGCTGCCTCGAGCCGTCGTTGGCATCATCCTGCTCATTGCCGTGGCCACGCTGCTATTCGGACCCGCGGAACCGGAGAAAAACATCGGCATCACCTTAAGTTGGGTAATCGGCTGGCCGCTGCTCTTCTTTTCATTCTTTTTCCTGGCCCGGACCTGGTGTTCCGTTTGTACGTTGGCCATGCCGGGAACATTGCTGCAGCATCTGATCAAACCGAAGCGGGCGACGCCGAAGTTTATCAAAAGCTATTCCGGCTGGATCATGTCGGCGCTCTGTATCCTGGTATTCTGGATCGAGATTGTCTTTAATGCATACACCAATCCGATGCTGTCCGGATGGATTATCCTCGCCATCACCATCGGCTCGATATTTTTCAGCCTGTTTTACAAGCGCCGGACCTGGTGTCGTTATCTCTGCCCGCTTGGCGCGATCAATGCTATTTTTGCCATGCCGTCAATTCTTGAGCTTCGCTCAAACCGCCATCTTTGCCTCAATCAGTGCGCTGATCACGCCTGCTATACCGGCGTCGAAGGTCAGGAGGGATGCCCGATGTTTCGGCATCCGTTCATGGTCGACAATAACCGGGACTGTATCGTCTGTGGCCAATGCATCAAACAGTGCCAGAAGCATTCGATTCATCTCAATGTCCGTATGGCCCCGCAGGAACTCTGGGATATCGAAGCTCCCCGGCAAGCGGATAGTTTTTTGATTGTGTCCCTTGGCGCAATTTTTTTCCCGTTCGCGCTCCATGAACAATTGTATGACCTTATCGGCTGGCTGCAGGCGACCTATCCGGCAGCCCTGAGCGAAATACCGTTTGGCCTGATCGGTTCGCTGCTGTTTTTCGGTATCATTTTCGTGTTTCAAGTGGGGTACTACCTGATGGTTCAGGTCCAGGCCCATTTGACCAGGGTTGACCGAACCATGTTGTTGCCGTTGCGTGGTTATGGCGTTATCCCTATTATTCTCGGTGTTTACCTGGCTGTTGAT
>CAZSOA010000202.1:0-5885 GCA_964608305.1 uncultured Desulfofustis sp.
GAAGTAGCGCAACATCGCCTCAGTTACTTCGAAGTCGGCGATAACACCATCTTTGATCGGTCTGATCGCATTGATGTTGCCGGGCGTTTTGCCAAGCATTTGTTTTGCTTCCTGACCGACCGCCAGCACCTTGTTGACCCGCCCGTCCTGACGGACGGCGACAACCGACGGCTCCCGCAGGACAATGCCTTTCCCTTTTACATACAGAACGGTGTTGGCTGTTCCAAGATCGATGGCCAGGTCGTTGGAGAGCCAGCCGAACAAAAAATTGATTGGCGAGTACATATGGTTCTTCCTTATCGGATGGGGTGTCGAAACACTACGTTGTCAGTCCTGTGCTGGTCGCTGCGAACATGTCCCTCGGGCAGCGGAACGGGTAGAATGGATGTCGAAGAGCAAAAGCATACCAGTTCGCCGGTATCTTCGCAATACGAATGGAATGTCCCCGCCATTCCAGCTTTTTTATTGACACACCCCACCATTGCCTGGTATAGGAAACGTCTCGCAGCCAAAGTGGGGCTATAGCTCAGCTGGGAGAGCGCTTGAATGGCATTCAAGAGGTCGTCGGTTCGATCCCGTCTAGCTCCACCAGAAATACATCCGGGGGACATCACACCAACAGCGTGATGTCCCCTTCGTTTTTTACCGGTTCCGTCACCGCAAGACGATATCGCCCCCACATCTACCGGGTTGTTTCGTTGAATTCCGGATAATGGCGTGCAAGGCACTGCGGGCAGATGCCGTGACTCAGATCCGCCTCTGAATGTTCTTTGAGGTACGTTTCCAATTGCCGCCAATACCCGTGATCGTCCCGAATTTTCTTGCAATGGGCGCAGATCGGCAAAATCCCGCGCAACGTCTTGATTTCGCTGATAGCCTCCTGCAGATCACTGATCAGCCTTTCTTTGGCCTGCAAGGCATGGTGCAGGCGGGTGGTGTTGAAGGCGATCCAGACAACCATGCGCGGCTGGCCGGGCACTGGCGCAAGCGGTGAGATATGGGCTTCAAACCATTGCTTCCCGGCCGGCCCGGGCAGGGATTCCGAGCCCTTAATCTCGGTGGCCGATAATTGGTAGATAAAGGTATGTACCATATCGAGGTCGATAGCCTTCCGTATTTCCGCAAGAAACCTATCGGCCAGCAGTTCATCCATCACCTCGTGCATCAGCCGGCCGACAAGATGCGAACCGTCATGATACCGTTGCCGATCGATACCCCCGATAATTCGAACATACCTGCCATGCTCGTCGAACACGAAAAACGGCTCCGGGATCGCGGCGATGATCGCCTCACCGATTCCGCGCTCCAAGTCTGTTTCTTTCATCGATTTTTCCCTGCCATTATTCCTGGCGACTCCTTATGATTCCTGGTTCAGATCGAATCGCCTGTAAAGCGGTACGAGCCAAGCAAAGCGACTGGGTCTGGAAACCGCTTCCGACCTTGTCTGATGCGCAGCTTTACACTATGATAAGACGATAATCAAAGTGTTTGGCTGGCGCCCGCAACACCTGAGTCGAGCACCTTCAATCCTGCACCCCCGGAGCACCTTATGCCGCAGCGATCTTCATCGCCGGAAGACCCCACGCTCGAATACCCGTCTACCCTGCAGGATTATCAGGACATTCTGACCAACACACCGATCGGTGTTTTCACCTCCATTCCATCCGGCCGCTTTATCCATGTCAACCCGGCGCTGGCCCGAATGTACGGCTACGACGACGCGCGCCAGATGATTGAAGAAATCACCGATATCGCCAGTCAAACCTATGTCGATCCCGCCGATCGCGAGCTTTTCATCAACGAGTTACTGACGCACGGGAAAATCGTTAATCACGAATGCCGGTTGCGTCGCCGGGATGGCACCACCTTCTGGGCAGCCCGAAATGCCCGGGCGATTCTCGATGATAATGGCATAGTTACCCATTATCAAGGATTTACCGTCGACATTTCCGAACTCAAACGTGCGGAAAGCGCGCTGCAGGAACGCGTTGAGCAGCATCGCGCGCTCCTTGCCGGGTTGCCTGATGTCATCATGCGGTTTGATAAGAAGGCCCGGCACCGCTATGTCTCGGATAGTGTCGAAACCGTTGCGGCCATTCCAGCCGACGGATTTATCGGCAAGACCCATCGCGAACTCGGCTTCCCCGAACCACTCTGCCATTTCTGGGAAAACGCGATCAACAACGTGTTTGCCGGCGGCCTGCCGCAAGAAGCAGAGTTTTCCTTCGCCGGCCCCGCCGGCGAGCAGATTTTCAACTGGCGCCTGAGACCGGAATTTGCAGCAGACGGCACGGTAGCCTCGGTATTGACCATTGCCCGAGATATCACCGAACATCGCCGTGTCGAACAGGATTATCAGAACCTGTTTCAGAAGATGCTTGACGGCTTTGCCCTGCATGAAATCATCCTCGATGCCGACGACCAGCCCGTCGACTATCGATTTCTAACTGTAAATCCAGCCTTTGAACTGATGACCGGCCTCCGCGCCAAAGACATCATCGGCCGGACAGTCCGTGCTGTCCTGCCGGAAACCGAACCCTTCTGGATAGAAACCTACGGCGCGGTTGCGCTGACTGGAGTGCCCAACCATTTTGAGAATTACTCAGGAGCGCTGGACAGATTCTTCGAGGTTACCGTCTTTCGCCCCCGGCCCAAACAGTTTGCCTGTATTTTTGCAGATGTGTCCGATCGCAAAAAGGCCGAACGGGCATTACAGGAGAGTAAGGAACGGCTCAGCAGTATCTTTCGGGCGGCACCGATCGGTATCGGCGTCGTCTCCAACCGTGTGTTTGCCGATGTCAATCAGCGCATCTGCGAGATGACCGGCTACGACAGTGACGAACTGATCGGTCGCAATGCCAGAATCCTGTATCCGTCTGAGGCAGATTTCACCTTCGTCGGCGATGAAAAATACCGCCAGATAGCAGCGCACGGCACCGGAACCGTCGAGACCCGCTGGCGGCGCAAGGACGGAACGATCTTTGACATCCTGATGGCGTCAACCCCCCTTGACCCGAATGACCTGGGCAAGGGCGTGACCTTCACCGCGCTTGATATCAGCGAACGAAAACAAACGGAACTCGCCCTGCAGGAGAGCGAGCAGCGATTTCGTTCCATCGTCGAAAACGCCCCGGAACCGATCTTTATTCAGACGGAACGCCGCTTCGCCTATCTCAACCCCAAGGCGCTTGCCCTTTTCGGCGCCACAGACCAGGCAGCGCTGCTCGGCACACCGGTCATGGCTCGTTTCCACCCGGATTACCACGAACGGATAGAACAACGAATCAGGGTGCTCAATGAAGAGCAGCAACCCATCAGTGAACTGCTCGAACAGCAGTTTATCCGCCTTGACGGCAGCACCGTCTGGGTGGAGACAAGCGGGCATCCGATCGTCTTTGACGGAAAACCCGGCGGTCTGGTCTTCGTCAGAGACATCAGCCAGCGCAAGGCCGCCGAGCAGGAACGGGCGATTCTGCAGGACCAATTACTGCAATCCCAAAAAATGGAATCGGTAGGCCGGTTGGCGGGAGGTATCGCCCATGATTTCAATAATATGCTGGGAGTTATCCTGGGACATGCGGAGTTGGCCATGGAACGCCTCGACCCTGCCGACCCGCTCTTTGATCTTCTCCAGGAGATCAACAAGGCGGCCGAACGGTCGGCGGAACTGACCAAACAGTTACTCGCTTTTGCCCGAAAGCAGACCGCCGCCCCGCGCGTTATCGACCTCAACGATACCGTCACCGGCATGCTGCAGATGCTTCGCCGCCTGATCGGTGAGCATATCGACCTGGTCTGGATTCCAGGCGGCCACATGCCGCACGTGAAGCTGGATCCGTCGCAGATCGACCAGATTCTCGTCAACCTCTGTGTCAATGCCCGGGACGCCATTGCAGACACCGGCACGGTCACCATTAGGACCGACGCTGTCCGCATCGATGATGACGGCCCGCATGCCGATCCACCAGCGGGCGACTACGTGCTGCTGACCGTCAGCGACGACGGCAGTGGCATGGCTCCGGAAGCCCTCGACAGGCTTTTCGAACCGTTTTTCACCACCAAGGAAATCGGCAAGGGAACCGGCCTCGGCCTGGCCACCGTATATGGGATTGTCAAACAGAACGACGGTTTCGTCACGGTTACCAGCGAGCCCGGCCGCGGCACCATGTTTCGCATCTATTTTCCGCCAATTCACCCGGCTGCGGACACACCGGCGTGTCGCACGTCCGATGCTCCGAAAACAGGCGGCCGAGAAACCATTCTCCTGGTTGAAGACGAGCCGATGGTTCTGCACATGACGGCTACCATGTTGTCACAGCAGGGATATCAGTTGCTGACCGCAGTCACTCCGGCAGCGGCGATCAAACTCGCCGACACTCATTCCGGCACCATCGATCTGCTGATCACCGACGTGGTCATGCCGGAGATGAATGGCCGAGAATTGGCGCGCAGACTCAAGGCTCGGCACCCGCAACTGAAACGACTCTTTATGTCCGGTTACACTGCCGACGCCATCGCCCACCACGGCTTTCTTGAACAAGAATTTAATTTTATTCAAAAACCGTTTACCCGCAAAGCACTGATTCAAACAATCAAAGCAGTTCTTGATCGAGACGGATGACACAAGGGGTTTTCAGAATAACAGCCCCCCTCACAACTGACCGAGAAAAAAACAAGTCCATGGATATCGTCAACACCTTGCTTGCAGAGATCAGCTGGGAGACCTTTGTTTCGACCTCGCTTCGTATCTTACTCGTTCTGGTCATCGCCTGGGCGGCCATGGCCATGGTGCAAAATGTTCTGAAACGCCTGGAACGGAGGTTACTCAAAAAAAGCCTCAACGGAGATGAGCCGCCGACGGAATCGGCCAAACGAGCAGAAACGCTGGTTCTTCTCGTTCGCCAAGGGGTACGCATCGCCCTGTGGCTGACGGTTACATTGGTAGTCCTGCGGGAAATCGGTCTCGACATCGCACCGATTCTCGCCAGCGCCGGGGTCATCGGGCTTGCCATCGGGTTCGGTGCACAGAACCTGGTCCGTGATTTCATCTCCGGATTCTTCTTCATTCTGGAAAACCAGGTTCGCGTCGGCGATGTGGCGGTCATTAACGGTACCGGCGGGCTGGTCGAGCAGATCAATTTCCGGACCATCGTCCTGCGCGATCTCTCCGGCGTCGTTCATGTCTTTCCGAACGGGACGGTCAACTCCCTGTCGAACCTGACCCGCGAGTGGTCGGCCTATGTCTTTGATATCGGCGTCGCCTACAAGGAAAATACTGACCGGGTCATCGACATTATGCACGCCGTCGGCACGGAATTATTTGAGGATGAAGCATTCGGCGTGTTCATGCTGGAGGAACCGGAGATCTTCGGCGTCGATCGCCTTGCTGACTCCGCGGTCATCATCAAGGGCCGGATCCGGACCAAGCCGATCAAACAATGGCAGGTCGGCCGTGAATACCTGCGCCGGATCAAGGCAGCCTTTGACCGTGAAGGCATCGAGATCCCGTTCCCCCACCGAACGATCTATGTCGGCGAAGCAACCAAACCGCTGGAGATGCGACTCCTCGAGCAGGCGGCCAACCCCCGCAACCAGGAAAGACCATGACCGGCGGCCATACCTTCACCGAAATTGCCATCATTCTCGGTCTCGCTGCCGCCCTTGGCATGATCGGCCAGAAGCTCCGTCAGCCGCTGATCATCATGTTCCTCGCCGCCGGCATTCTCGCCGGTCCGTCGTTTCTCAGCATTATCCAAAGCTACGAAGAGATTGAGCTGCTCGCCCATATCGGTATTGCGCTGCTGCTGTTCATTGTCGGCCTCAAACTCGACCTGCACCTGATCAAAACCACCGGCCCGGTTGCCCTGGCCACCGGGCTCGGCCAG
>CAZSOA010000203.1:0-5873 GCA_964608305.1 uncultured Desulfofustis sp.
GAAGGCGATTTTCTCATTGACCGACCATTCGATGTGGAGCGGTATGGTCGCCTGCTCCCGGGTATTGATGATCGACTGCAGAATTTCGGTGGACGGGGTGCCCGGATAGGCGGCGACGACCTGGCAGCCGGCCTCGAGCAGGCCGCGGCCGATGGCCTCATTTCCCATCATCAGCTGTGTTGCTGGATCATTCATAAAAAAGTACGTCCGATAGTATGATTTCTCTGGTTCTATTTGCCGAGCAGCCCCTTCGGCCTGACAAAAAGCACGAGGAGCAGTACGGCAAACGCGACGGCATCCTTGTAGGCGCTGGAGAGATACCCCGCCGACAACGATTCAAGCAACCCGAGCCCCAACCCGCCGATGATCGCCCCGGGAAACGAGCCGAACCCGCCGAGGATGGCGGCGGCGAACCCCTTGAGCCCCAGCAGCACACCGACATCGTAATTCAGCGTGGTGATCGGGGTCACCAGGACGCCGGCCAGCCCGCCCAGGGCGCCGGCAATGGCGTAACTCGTCAACCGAACCCGGCCGGCCGGGATGCCGACGACCGCCGCCGCGGTATGGTTTGCAGCAACCGCCCGCATGCACAGGCCGAGCGACGTCTTATAAAAGAAGATGGTCAGCAACGCAATGGCGACCACGGTGAGCGCCAGAATCCAGAGCGCCTGGGGCAGCACGGTGGCCCCCATGATGGTAACCGGGGTGTCCGGCGTCAACGGCGGCAGCGCCATCCGGTTTTTGCCCCAGATCAGCTTGATGACGCCGCGCAGGATGATCGACAGGCCGACGGTGATAAAGATCAGCACCAGATGGTTATCCGTCCGGGCCGGGCGCAGGCCGAACCGCTCGACCACCATCGCCACGACGGCAACCCCGGCGACGGCCAGCAACAACCCCGGCACCATCGGCAGACCGATGGCGAACAGCGCGGAAAACATCAGCATGCCGCCCAGGGTGACAAAGTCCACCTGGACGAAATTGACGATGCCCATGGTATTGTTGACCACACAGAAGCCGAGTGCGATCAGCGAATAGATGGCGCCGCTGGTCAGCCCGGCGAAGATGTATTGCAGCAGATCCTGATACATGAGAAGCGCAGCCCCCCGGCCGCCGTCTGCCTCCGTGAGCGCTGCAAAAGTGCGGGCATCAGGAGAAAACCATTGACTTTCGATTTGTTTGTACTAGCATGCTAGTACATGGACGCCAACGTAAAATACATTTCGCATTTAGTCAATCATTTGCTTGACCAACACACCGCTGCCCAGATGGAGCATGCGTTGCGCGACCTGCTGACCGACAGCGAACTGCTCGAGGTGGCCAACCGGTTGCAGATCTTCGAGATGCTGGAACGTGGCGTCCCGCAGCGGCGCATCGCCGACATTCTCGGCGTCGGCATCGCCACGGTGACCCGTGGTTCCAAGGTGCTCAAGGCCCGAAAAAACAGTCCTTCGGCGCCATAGGCCCGCACCGCTCCCGCAGCGTATGGCGATGGCACCGCCCCGCCATGACCGGTAGACCAGCCTGCCACTGCTCTGCCGGGCCTTCACGATGCAGCCTCCGACAGAACCGCCCTTCCGGATCAAGTGCGGATCGATGTTCATGCGCCGCTATGGTTTCCAGGCAGAGTGGTTCCTACGAACTACTTGAATATCGGCCACAGCTGCGGTAATGGTAGAGACGAATCGGCGGGGTTTTCGGGCGGCGACGTGCCGGCCACGGGCAACCCGCAGCAAACTTAGCCAAACGTGCCTCCATGAATCGATCTTCGACCCCTGCCGCGATCATGCTCGGCCTGTTTCTCGCCCTTGGCCTGGCCGCGCTCGGCTATCTGCTGGCCGAGGGTATCGTCCGTTTCAAGACCCTGGAGCGAACCGTCACCGTCAAGGGGTTGGCGGAGCGGGAAATGGCGGCGGACGTGGCCGTCTGGCCGATCCGGTTCAGCGAGGCGGCAAACGATCTCGGCAGCCTGTATGCGACGCTGCAGCAAAAAAACGGCCTGATCAGCCAATTTCTGCAACAGGCGGGCTTGGCCGACGACGAGATCAGCGTCTCCGCACCTGCCGTCATCGATCGGCAGGCCCAGGCATATCACGACGGCGGCCGCTCCGAATTCCGCTATATCGGCACCTCGACCATCACCGTCTATTCCTCGCAGGTGGAACGGGTCCGGGAGGCGATGCGCAACCTGACCACCCTCGGCGAACAGGAAATCGCCATCAGCGGCGAGGATTACGGCGGTCGGCCGGAATTTTTGTTTACCGAACTCAATACCATCAAACCGGCGATGATCGAGGAGGCGACGAAAAACGCCCGCGAGGTTGCCGAAAAATTCGCCCGCGACTCCGACAGCCGGCTCGGAAAAATCCGCACCGCCAGTCAGGGCTTGTTCAGCATCCAGGACCGCGACACCAACACCCCGCATATCAAACGGGTCCGGGTGGTATCCACCGTGGAGTATTACCTGGTCGACTGACGGGCCCGCCGGAGCCTCACCGTCGGGCCGATCAGCGCCCTGCGTCTTGGCCAAGCAATCAGCGTCGGCCGGTTCGTACTACCCGCGACCGTCGTGGCGCAGGCCGACCACATCCGGTCGCCCACTTCCCCGATAGAGCACTCGTGTTTATCCTGATTTGGTGGTACACTTGTTTTCGTGTCACCCTTCCGGTAAAAAGAGGTCGTCCATGGGTCGATTTTCAACGAGTCTGCTCGGCGAGGCAAAGGTGCTGTTGCTGGCCACCGATTGTTCTGAATTCAGCGACGGGGCCGTACAGGAAGCCATTTTTTTCGGCCAGGCGTGCGGGGCGCGTATCATTGCCCTGCATGTGGTCAAGACCGAGGCCGAATCCCTGAAAGCGGCCAATTCATCCCTGATGCAGCGCCGCCAGGAGTTGACGCCGTATTTCGACCGACTGCAGATGATGGCCGCCGACAGCGGGGTCAACCTTGAGGTCATCGTGATCGGGTCAATGGCCCCGGCTGAGGCCATTATCGAGCAGGCCCGCACCCGGCAGGCGGACGTCATTCTCATGGGCCGCCATGGTAAATCGGGGCGCCTGGCGCTGCTGGTCGGCAGCATGACCGCCCGGGTCATCGGGCTCGGCTTCCCGCAGGTCCTCGTCGTGCCGCAGGATTTTATCATCACCGGCGCCCGGGTGCTGCTCGTCCTGGACGAATCCGCCACCGGAACGCTTGCCGCCGACGCGGCCCTCAGTCTGTGCCGGAGATGCACCACGTTGCAGCGGTTGACCGCACTGGCCATTGCCCGACGGGACAGCGAAACAGCAGCAGCCGTCGCACTGGCCGAAGGGTTCTGCCGGCGGGTCACCGAGTCTGGTATGCAGACCGAGTGCGAGCCGCTTATCAAAGTCGGATCACCGCTCGAGCTGATCATCCAGATGGCCGGAGAGCGGCAGGTGGATATGGTCATGCTTGGCGGCCGCGACAAGAAGAGTCTGACCGACCGGTTCCTCGGCCACTTGGCGGAAAACGTCATCGGCACGGTCCATTGTGCGGTATTGGTGGTCAATAGCTGATCAGAACAACATGTGGAATCAGATCCCGAGCCGTTGGTGATCACCCACTTCGTTCCGGCAACGTCATGACCGATACTAAGCTGCTAGCCCGTTTTTTTCCGTTTCTGCTCTGGTTTCCCGTTTCCACGGTGATGCTGCGCAGCGACCTGCTCGCCGGCATGACCGGGGCACTCATCCTGGTGCCCAAGGCGATGGCCTATGCCCAGCTCTCCGGCCTGCCGCTCTATTTCGGTCTCTACACCGCCTTTGTGCCGGCGATCGTCGGGGCGCTCTGGGGTTCGTCACGGCAGCTGGCCACCGGGCCGGTGGCGATCGTCTCCCTGATGACCGCGGCGGCCGTGACCCCGCTGGCGGTACCCGGCTCCGCCGACTATATCGGCCTGGCCCTGCTGCTGACCCTGCTGGTAGGCCTGATCCAGCTGCTGCTCGGAGTCGTGCGCCTCGGCACCATCGTCAATTTCGTTTCGCATCCGGTCATTCTCGGCTTTATGAACGCCGCGGCGATCATCATCGCCCTTTCCCAACTGGATTTGCTGCTCGGCATCCCGAAGGGGCGCAGTGATTTTTTCCTCTATGACGTCTGGGAGATGCTCGGCTATCTGAAACAGGTCCACCTCCCGACCCTGGCCATGTCGCTATTCGCCCTGGCCCTGATGCTGGTGCTCAAAAAAATCGCGGTGGTCGCCAAGACCAGCGTGCTGCTCACCGTCATCATCACCATCCTGGTCAGCGCCCTGCTCGGGTACGAAAAAAATATCGTCGCCGATGTGGCCGATGTTGCCGATCCGGCAATCAGGCAGATGTTCACCGACTGCGCCGCCACCGGGCAGGATATCGACGAGCTGAGTGGTGCCGCGACGGCGCTGAACCTGGCGATCCGCCAGGCCGATCGTCAGCAGGAGGGGCGCGAGGCGGCGGATCTGCGCCATCGCCTGGAACTGCTGCAGCTCGACCTGCAGCGGCTCCAGGACGAGCGGCGCGACCGGTTGCGGGCCATTTATCAAGTGCAACTGATCCGCGCCCAGGCCGACGCCGAGGCAACGCCGCTCTTCTACCCGGCCGGGCGGGTCGACGCCGGAGCGATCACCGACAACCGACGCTGGCGCATCAAAGCCGTCGACGGCGAGCACCTGAAGCTGGTCGGCGGCGGTGATGTGGTCGGTGCCGTGCCCGCCGGGCTGCCGTCGCTGCGACTGCCGTCACTGCGCCTGGAGATGCTGCCGGCGCTGCTTACGGCAGCCTTGATCATTGCTCTGGTGGCCTTTATGGAATCGATTTCGATGGCCAAGGCCATGGCCAGCAAATCGAAACAACACATCGACCCGAACCAGGAGCTGATCGGCCAGGGGCTGGCCAATATCAGCGGCTCCTTTTTTCAATCCTATCCGGCCTGCGGGTCGTTCACCGGTTCGGCGATCAATCTGCAGGCCGGTGCCAAGACCGGGTTTGCGATGGTTTTCAACGGTATCTTCGTCGCCGCGACCCTGCTCTTTCTGACGCCGCTCATCTATCACCTGCCCAAGGCGGTGCTGGCGGTGATCATCCTGCTCGCCGTCACCGGTCTGGTCACCCCGCAGGCGCTCAAGCATACCTGGAAAGCGAGCCGACCCGACGGTATCGTCGCGCTGGTTACCTTTGGGGTCACGCTCGTTGCCGCACCGCATCTGGACAAGGGCATCATCGTCGGGACCGTGCTGGCCATCGGGCTTTATCTCTACCGCACCATGGCCCCACGGGTTGCCGTGCTGGGGCGCTACCACGACGGCACGCTGCGCGACCTCAGGGTCCACCCGGAGCTGTCCGACTCGTCCCTGGTGGCGGCAATACGTTTTGACGGCTCGCTTTATTTCGCCAACGTCTCCCATTTCGAGGACGGTATCCTGACCGCTGTCGCCAACCACAAAAAGGCCAGATTCATTCTCGTGGTCGGCGACGGCATCAATTATATCGACTCATCGGGGGAGGAAACGGTCCATCACCTGGTGGCCCAGCTCCATGAATCGGGGGTACAGCTCGTCTTTTCCGGGTTGAAAAAGCAGATCCTTGATGTGATGCGGGCCACCGGCCTCTTCGATCTGATCGGCGAGCAGAACATCTTCGCCACCGAGGATCAGGCTCTGGCCGCTATTGCCGAACGGCTCGGCGAGGAGGCGCAGGACGAGCCGCTGTTCGCCCACCCATAAGCAAACCGGTGGCAAGGACCGGCAGCAGGTGGCGGGAACGGGAAACGGCCGGTCGGCACTACCTCCGGCTGCTGCGCTGCGGCCTGATCGGCTGGGTTCCGCGGCCGGCAGACAGGCCATCCCTGGCCTGGCCGCCGGTTGCGGACGTCCTGTC
>CAZSOA010000204.1:0-5832 GCA_964608305.1 uncultured Desulfofustis sp.
TACCGTCGACGAGCTGGTAAACGTGCTCAAATCAACCCGGCCGCTCTTCAGCTCCGCGCGCAGCTCCTCGGTGCGCCCCGGCGGCGGCACGTTGCGATAGACCGGCGCCACGGTTACCTGCGCCCCGGCCCCGCGCAGGGTCTCCGGCAGGATGTCACGGCCGGTCGCGGCCCGCGGCAACAGCACGTTGCGCCCTTCAACACCGAGATCGAGCAGGCTCTGGGCAAGCCCTTCGCCGGTGAACACCGGCGGAATCAGATCGACACTGATACCGTAGTCGAGCAGCAGGTCGGCGGTGCTCTTGCCGACCGTGGCGATATCCGGCCCCTTCAGGTCGCGGGCATCCATCCCCTTCTCGTAGAGTCGCTTGAAAAAGTAGCGGACCCCGTTGATCGATGTGAACAGTACCCAGTGGTATTCGTTGAGCCGTTCAAGCGCCTCGTCAAGGATCTGATAATCGTCCACCGGCTCGATATGGATCGTCGAGCACTCGTAACAGCTGGCACCCGCCTCCTCGAGCCCGGCCACCAGTTCGCTGGCCTGGTCCCTGGTCCGGGTGACGATGATCCGTTTGCCGAATAACGGCCGCTTCTCGAACCAGTCGATGGTATCGCGCAGATTGACCACCTCACCGATAACGATCAGTGCCGGCGGCCTGATGCCGGCGGTGGCGACCACCTCGACAATCGTCTCGAGCGTACCGACCACCGATTCCTGCTCCGGGGTCGACGCCCAGCGCACCACGGCCACCGGGGTCTGCGCAGAGCGGCCGTTGTCGATCAGGTTTTTGACGATATGGGGCAGGTTTTTGATCCCCATATAGACGACAATGGTGCCGACACCGGTGGCGATCTTCGACCAGTCGATATTGGACGACGGCTTGCTCGGGTCCTCGTGACCGGTCAGAAACGCCACCGAGGCGGTATAGTTGCGATGGGTGATCGGGATGCCGGCATAGGTCGCCGCCGCCGTCGCCGACGTCACCCCGGGCACCACCTCAAAGGCGATGCCGTGTTTGGCCAGCTCCTCCAACTCTTCACCGCCCCGGCCGAAAATAAACGGATCACCGCCTTTGAGCCGGACCACGTTCTTGCCCTGCCGGGCAAAATCGACGAGCATCTGGTTGATCTCTTCCTGGGTATGGGCGTGATCACCGTCCCCGCGCTTGCCGGCATAGACAAGCTCGGCCTCCGGCGGCACAAAACGGAGCAGCCGGCGATTGGCCAGATAGTCGTAGACCACCACTTCGGCCCGCTCAAGCAGATATTTCCCGCGTACGGTGATCAGACCGGGGTCGCCCGGCCCGGCGCCGACCAGATACACCTTGCCGACACCTTTTTTTTGCTGTTGTTCCATGCTCAAACATGGCCGTTGCGCTCATTCCGCGACCTGGCCATTCCTCATTTTTGCTGCAATTTACCTACCTTTAGCGCCATCGGGGCGTTCCCGACCAGTGCACGGGAAGCAGATTCCCGCACCGGCGCCGTCATCGTCGATGCCGTGCGCGATTTGTACCAGTTTCCGCACCGTTCAGCAAGCGGCCCGGCCGTGGATGCCCCCGGGCCACCCCCAACCAGCCCGGCACAATGCAAAACGGGAAGACCGAATCTCGAGTCTTCCCGTTTGCTGCGCCTCACCGCGCAAAAAAAACCAGCGCTGCTGATTTACAATTGCGCCAGAATGGCTTCCGTCACTTCCTTGATGGATTTGGAGCCATCCACGGAAATCACCTTCGGTCCGCCGGCCTTTTTGAAATAGTTGACCGCTGCCATGGTGCCGGTCTGCTCGTCGTAATAGATATTATGCCGCTTATCGATGGCGCCCTCGTCCTGATCGTCGGCGCGGGTCTTCAGGTCGCCGCCGCAGACACGGCAGACGAGTTTGCCGTCTTTTTCCACCGGCTTGATCGCATCAAAAGCGATATGGTTTGGATGGTTATTGTCGTTGACACAGAGCCGGCGCCCCATGATGCGCTCTTTGGCGATCTCGCGGTCAAGCACGATCTCAATCACGTAGTCAAGCTCGAGGCCGGCTTCCTTGAGGTTTTTATCAAGGGTAATCGCCTGCTCCAGCGAGCGGGGAAAACCGTCGAGCAGCCAGCCTTCCTTGCAATCGTCTTTCTTGAGGCGCTCAATCATCATCGGGATGGTGATATCATCGGGGACAAGGTCACCGCGATCGATGTAGGCTTTGGCCTTTTTGCCAAGCTCGGTACCGCCGCCGATATGCTCACGGAAAATGGCCCCCGATTCGATGTGCGGGATATGAAACTTGTCTTTGACAATGGCGCCCTGCGTACCTTTGCCACTGCCGTTCGGTCCGAATGCGAGAATATTCATGCCCATAACTGCTCTCCTTTTCAAAAAAACGATATGCCGTTATCCGAACACCGACGACCGATGTGTGCCAAGCTGCCAAGCGCGAGCAGTCGACAGGTCCGGAGCGATTCCGATGATAAAACGCTTCCCGAGGCTTTTTGCCCCACGAAGCGAGGTGAGATTATAGCCGATATGCGGAGGCGGGGCCAGAAAAATATCACCCGATTACTTTGACTTTCGCCCTGAAAATGGGTACTTTTGCCGGATCGTGCGCTGCAAAATTTACCCGGCGTTTCCAGATATCCTGCACATGACAACGATGGAACAATCTCTATGAAAGCAATTCACGTAGGACTCATCGGCTTCGGTACGGTCGGCAGCGGCCTTGCCTATACCCTGCTGCAACAGCAGGATCGACTCCGGCAAAAAGTCGGCGTACCCATTATCCTGAGCCGGGTTGCCGATATCAACGTTTCCGCCCTGCCGCCCGAATTCGCCGACGTCACACTCAGCAGGGATGCCGCCGATATCTTCAACGACGAGACCATCGACATCGTCGTTGAGCTGATCGGCGGCATGGAGCCGGCCAAGTCCTTTCTGCTCGCCGCCATCAACAGCGGCAAGCACGTGGTCACCGCGAACAAGGCGCTGCTCTCGGTGCACGGCAAGGAGATCTTCGAAGCGGCCGCCGCGAAAAACGTCGAGGTCGGCTTCGAGGCCAGCGTCGGCGGCGGCATCCCGGTGATCAAGGCCCTGAAGGAAGGGCTTGTGGCCAACCGGATCGAGGTGATCCGGGGGATCATGAACGGCACCGCCAACTACATCCTCAGCCATATGACCGAACACGGCACCCCGTTTGCCGACGTGCTGCGCGAGGCCCAGGAAAAGGGCTACGCCGAAGCCGATCCGACCTATGATGTGGAAGGGATCGATACCGCGCACAAGCTGGCGATTCTGATGTCGATCGCCTACGGTAAGCATGTCCACCTGGACCATATCGCCGTCGAGGGCATCAGCAACATCAAGCCGATCGACATCGAGTTCGCCCGGGAGTTCGGCTACCGCATCAAGCTGCTGGCCATCAGCCGCAACCATGGTGATCATGTCGAGGCCCGGGTCCATCCGACGATGGTCCCCGAGACCCATCTGCTGGCCACGATCAACGGCACGTTCAACGCCATCCAGTTTACCGGCGATATCGTCGGCGACGTGCTGCTCTACGGCCACGGTGCCGGCATGATGCCCACCGGCAGCGCCGTCGCCGCCGACGTGGTGGATATCGGCCGCAACATCCTCGCCGGATCGATCAACCGGGTACCGGCCCTGTCCTATCTGCCCGAGCATTTCGGCACACCGACCATCACGCCGATGGGCGAGTTGACCTGCCCGTTTTATTTCCGGGTCACGGCACTCGACCGACCGGGCGTCTTGTCGGCCATTTCCGGCATCCTCGGCAAACACAATATCTCGATCAAATCGGTTATCCAGAAAGGGCAGCAACCCGGTGAGCCGGTCCACGTCGTGCTGCGCATCCACGAGGCCCGCGAGGCCGACGTTCAGCATGCGGTCGCCGAGATCGACGCGCTTGAGGCCTGCACCGAGCCAACCGTAAAGATCCGCGTGCTGATCGATGGGGAATGATCCCGCCGCAGACCGTCCGCCCATGAAATACCTGATCCTGGTCGGCGACGGGATGGGCGACCACCCGATCGCTCAACTGGATAACCGGACGCCGCTCCAGGTCGCTAAAACACCGGCCATGGACCGGCTCTGCCGCGCCGGCCGGCCGCTCACCATCGCCACCGTGCCCACCGGTTTCCATCCGGGCAGCGATGTCGCCAACATGTCGCTGCTCGGTTACGACCCGACCACCTATTACACCGGCCGTGCCCCGCTTGAAGCGGCCAGCATGGGCATCGAACTGGCCGCCGAGGAAACCGCCTATCGCTGCAACCTGGTGACCACCGAGCGGACAGCCGAGGACCAGCTGACGATGGTCGATTTCTCCGCCGGTCATATCGACAGTCCTGCCGCCGCTGCATTGATCGAGGCGATCCAGCAGGCCTGCGGCAACGACCTGTTTCGCTTCCACGCCGGCATCAGCTACCGGCACCTGCTCGTCACCCACGACAGCGTTCCGCAGCCGGCCACGGTCCCGCCCCACGATTTCATCGGCCAGGCGGTTGACGACGCATGGCGCGCCTACCTTGCCGAACCGCTCTGGCGCGACCTGCTGCACACCGCGCAGAACGTGCTCGCACAGCACCCGGTAAACCGGCAACGGATCGCCGACGGCCTCCATCCGGCCACCAGCATCTGGCCGTGGGGGATGGGCAAGATGCCGGCCATGCCGTCTCTACCCGAGCGGTTTCAGATCAGCGGTTCGATGATCTCGGCGGTGGACCTGCTCAACGGGCTCGGTGTCTGTGCCGGGTTGTCCGTCGTCCGGGTTCCCGGCGCCACCGGCTACATCGACACCAATTACGAAGGGAAGGCCGAGGCCGCCCTGAGCGTGCTTACCGAGCAGGACTTCGTCTTCGTCCACCTCGAGGCCCCCGACGAGGCCGGACACCAGGGCCGTCTCGACCACAAGATCAAAGCCATCGAGGATTTCGATTCCCGCATCGTCGCGCCGATCGCCGCCGCCCTGACCAACCAGGATGTCCCCTTCCGGCTCGTGGTCACCATGGACCACTATACGCCGCTTGCCCTGCGCACCCATACCGCCGAACCGGTGCCGGCGCTGCTCTACGATTCGCGGCACCCCTCCACAAAACATGAGCACAGGTTCGACGAAACCCTGGTCAACGGTCGGGGAGACCGCGCGCCACTACCCGGCCACCGCCTGATCAATCTGCTTTTGGAGAACGACCTGCCATGATCGACAACGGCCCGCCCGGATCCTTCCCCTATCGAACCACCTGCCGGGTGCTCTACGGCGATACCGATGCCGGCGGGGTGGTCTACAACGCCAATTACCTGCGCTATTTCGAACAAGGCCGCACCGAAATGATGCGCGACTGGGTCTGCTCGTACCGGGAAATCGAAGCGCTCGGCATCCTGCTGCCGGTCACCGAAACCTTTGTCCGCTACAAATCACCGGCGTTTTACGACGACCTGCTGATCATCGAGACATCGATCGCCGAGCTGAACAAATTCTTCTGCAAATTCTCCTACCGCATCCTCCGCCAGGACGACAACAAAAAGCGCCCAACCCTTTTGACCAGAGGCTACACCGTTCACGCCGCCATCACCCGCGACGGCAAGCTGACCAAGCTCCCAGCACCGATCATGGCGAAACTCACCGGCCTCGTCAACAACCAGGCCACCCCGGAAGACGGAAAAGAGCTTGACTAATTTTCAAGCCGCGCTATACTGGCGACTTGTGACGCGGGGTGGAGCAGTCCGGTAGCTCGTCGGGCTCATAACCCGAAGGTCGGAGGTTCAAATCCTCCCCCCGCTACCACAGAATACTCAAAGGGGTTAAACGAAACCAATCGTTTAACCCCTTTTT
>CAZSOA010000205.1:0-5753 GCA_964608305.1 uncultured Desulfofustis sp.
TGCATTTACTGCGGCTATTGTGTCGAGGCCTGCCCGATGGATGCGATCCGCATGGATACCGGCATCTATTCGGTGACCAGTAACAATCGCGAGTCGATGTTGCTTGACATTGAGCAGCTGCTTCAGGCGCCGGGCGCCTACGACGAGGAACTCTATTGGAAGGGGGTACGCTGAGGCGATGATCGAAACCTATCTGTTCTACGGTCTGGCCCTGCTTGCGGTGCTCGGCGCGCTCGGGTTGATCCTCTTTAAACACCCGATGAACGGCGCCATGAGTTTTGTCGTGACCCTGATCTCGCTGGCGGGCCTTTATGCATTGCTGTCTGCCAAGCTGATTTTTGCGATCCAGCTGATCGTCTATGCCGGGGCGATCATGTCGCTGATTCTGTTCATTATCATGTTTCTCAATATCCAGCAGGAAGATCTGCCGGTGGAGCGGAGTCGATGGGGTTTTCTGGTCGGCGGTGCCATCGTACTGGCGCCGTTTGCCGGATTGCTGCTCAATATCGTGAAATCACTGCCGGCCGAGGCGGAGCCGCTAGGCGTCGAGGGATTCGGCGGCGTGAAGGAGGTCGGCCTGGTACTGTTCACGAACTGGCTCCTCCCGTTTGAAATCGTGTCGATCCTGCTGCTGGTGGCTCTGGTCGGGGCTGTCGTGCTGGCAGGCAAACGAGGGTGAATCGATGATCGAGTCCTATCTTTCGCTCAGTGTTCTGCTGTTTTGCCTTGGGGTGCTTGGTGTTGTATCCCGCCGCAATGTCTTTGTCGTCTTTATGTCCATCGAGTTGATGCTCAATGCCGCCAACCTCGGATTTGTCGCGGTGGCCCGCCTGCATCAGAGCATGGACGGCCATGTCCTGGCCCTGATGGTCATGGCGGTGGCGGCAGCAGAAGCGGCGTTGGCGCTGGCCGTGGTCATTTTGCTGCACAAGCATAAAGGCAACCTCGACACCAATATTTTCAGCCTGTTGAAAGGGTGACCAGATGGAAGGCAACGTCATGACCCTTGGCCTTATCCCGCTCCTACCGCTGAGCGGCGCGCTGCTGCTCGGTCTGCTGCATCTGGCAGCCGACCGGAAGCGGTTTTCCGAGCGGTTTTACGGCGTGCTCGGCTGCGTTGCGCCGATTCTGTCGTTCCTGCTTGCCGTCCAGGTATTTTTTCAGGTTCGGGCATTGCCTGCCGCCGAACGGCTGCTGAGCTATCAGGCGTTTACCTGGATCAGTGTCGGGGACCTGCGGGTCAACATGGGGTTTCTCGCCGACCCGCTCAGCACGCTGATGTTGTTGTTTGTCACCTTTGTCGGCTCGCTGATTCACGTGTACTCCATCGGTTATATGGCCGGTGATCGGAATTTCGGTAAATTCTTTTGCTATCTCAATCTTTTTCTCGGCAGCATGCTGATTCTGGTGCTCGGCGACGGGCCGCTGGTAATGTTTATCGGCTGGGAAGGAGTCGGCCTTTGTTCGTACCTGCTGATCAGCTATTACAGCGAGGATCGAAACAATGTGGTTGCCGGCAACAAGGCCTTTATCGTGAATCGGATCGGCGATCTCGGTTTCGTTCTCGGCATCGCGTTTCTGTTCTGGGGGATCGGAGCCGACGGCTTTGACTACCTCTCCTTAAAGGCCAATGCACATCTGCTGACGCCGGCGCTTGGCATCACCATCTGCCTGCTGCTGTTCGTCGGTGCCACCGGGAAATCAGCCCAGATTCCGCTTTATGTCTGGCTGCCCGACGCGATGGCCGGCCCGACTCCCGTTTCCGCCCTGATTCACGCGGCGACCATGGTCACCGCCGGTGTTTACATGGTGGCCCGATTCAGCTTCCTCTACGCTCAAGTTGAGATTGCCGGCCTGGTAGTTGCCTGGGTAGGGATCATGACCGCGTTGCTGGCTGCCGTATTCGGCATGTTTCAGCGTGATATCAAAAAGATTCTCGCCTATTCGACCGTCAGTCAGCTCGGCTATATGTTTGCCGGCGTTGGTGTGGCTGCCTATTCGGCCGGCATCTTCCATGTCTTCACCCACGCCTTTTTCAAGGCCCTGCTGTTTCTCGGCGCCGGCTCAGTGATCCTGGCGCTGCACCACCGCCAGGATATCTGGCAGATGGGCGGTCTCAAGGACAAGCTGCCGATCACCTACTGGACGATGCTGGTCGGCGCCCTGGCGCTTGCCGGTTGTCCTCCCTTTTCCGGCTTTTTCAGCAAGGACGAGATCCTTTATGCGGCCCTGGCCGGCGGACATACCGGGATCTGGCTGGTCGGTGTGCTGGTGGCAGGGATGACCGCCTATTATACGTTCCGCCTGTTTTTCCTGGTGTTCCACGGGCAGCCGCGAGATCGCGCAACCTACGAGCATGCCCATGAGTCGCCGAAAGTAATGACGGTGCCGCTGATCGTTCTGGCGGTCGGTGCCTTGTTTGCCGGGTTTTTCAACCTGCCGGCGATTTTCGGCGGCAGCCAGCAGATCTCCCACTGGCTGGCGCCCAGCCTCGTCGAAACCCATCCGCACACCTCGCTTGTCACTGAGCTGGCGGCCATCGGCGCCAGTATCGTCGCCTTCGTGATCGGTAGCGGGATCGCCTACCGGAAATTTGGTGGCGGGGCGCAGGAGCCGGTCTATACCGGGTTCACCAAATTTGCGTTTGACACCTTCCGGGTTGATGCGCTGTATGACGCCGTGATCGTCCGGCCGTACCGGCTCGTCGGCCGGGCAATTCAGGGAGTCATTGAACCATATGTGACCGATGGCCCGGTGCGCGGGGTGGTCTGGCTCTATCGAACGCTCGGCTGGGCATTCAAGGTAGTGCAGGTCGGGTACGTGCGCATTTATGCCATCTACATGATCGTCGGACTCGGCATCATGAGCCTGCTGCTCTCCCAAACATTGAATTTCTGAGGCGTACGATATGTTTGCACACCCGCTGTCGACGATGACGTTTTTTCCCATCCTGGCCGGGCTCGCGGTACTGCTGCTGCCGCTGCGCAGGGAGACGGCCCGCCTGCTTGGGTTGGCTGTATCGGCGCTCGTGGCGCTGCTCGGGATCAAGGTATTTTTCGGATTCACCGGCGTCGGAGGTTACGAGTTCAGCGAACAAGAACCGTTGATTGAATCCCTTGGTATCAGCTATCACCTCGGTGTTGACGGCATCAGCCTGCTGATCCTGCTGACGGCAGCCCTGCTCATGCCGATGGTCTATCTGTTGTTCCGCCTTCGAGAGAAGGGCTACTACGGTAACCTGTTGATCGTTCAGGGTGCGATGATCGGTGCTGTGTGTGCCGCTGATCTGGTGCTGTTTTATATTTTTTGGGAAGTCATGCTGTTGCCGGTCTTTTTTATGATCGGTCTTTATGGGGGTAAAAGCCGCGTAGCGGCAACCGTGAAAATCACCATCTATACGATTGCCGGTTCACTGCTGATGCTCGCTGCGCTCGTCTATCTCGGCATCGCGCATCATACCCAGACCGGGCAATGGAATTTTTCGATGGCTGCCCTGACCGGCCTGTCCCTGTCCGGTACGGCGGCGACGTTGGCGTTTATCGGCTTCATGGCGGCTTTTGCCATCAAGATTCCGCTCTTTCCGTTTCATACCTGGCTGCCGGACGCCTACACCGAGGCGCCGACGGCGACGACTTTTATCCTGTCGGCGGTCATGGCCAAGATCGGGGTGTACGGCGTGATTCGGTTCGTCGTCCCGGTCTTCGACGAAAGCTTTGCCCGCTATGCCTTAATCCTTGCCTGCTCCGGCGTCATCGGCATGATGTACTGTGGTATTGCGGCGCTGGTCCAGAAGGATTTTAAGCGTATGCTGGCCTTTTCGTCGGCGTCGCACATGGGCATCATTGCCCTTGGCATCTTTTGCATGAACCTCCAGGCGCTTACCGGCACGCTCTTCCAGATCGTCGCTCATGCCACCTCCACCGGGGTTATCTTCCTGCTGCTCGGCCTCATTGAGGAGCGAACGGGGAGCAGGGCGATCGGAGATTTTGGTGGGATCGCCTATCGGGCGCCGGTTTTTGCCGCGTTTTTTGCTATTGCCATGCTCGCCTCGGTCGGCTTGCCGGGCACCAGCGGCTTCATCGGAGAGTTCCTGATCATTCTTGGAGCAGTCAAGTTCAATGTCGTGATCGGTGTGTTGGCCGGAATGACGCTGATTATCGGAGTTTGTTATATGCTCTGGCTGTTTCAGCGGGTCTTTTTTGAAACGGCCGGTGAACGCTCAGCCCGGTTCGGCGACCTGACGCTCCGGGAAATGCTGACCATCCTGCCGGTAATTCTGTTGATCCTGTTCATGGGCATCTATCCGCAACCCTTTCTCGACAGGATCGGGCCGGCGGCACAGCGGCATCTCGCGGCGACCCTCACGGTCGGCACGGTGGCGGACGGCGGCGAGGCCGTTTCCGGCACCGACCAGGTAAAGCACTGATTCGGGGAGACCAGTAATGTCCGATGTAATGGTGATACTGCCGTTGATGGCAACCGGCGCCGGTGCTATCCTGGTGATGTTGGCGGCGGCATTTGAGAGTTTTCGGCGGGAAGGGATGTCGATTCTGGCCATGGGGCTGTTTGCCTTTGCCTTTTTCGTGCAGCTGACCGTCGACAATAGTGGCGATATTGTCCCTTTTGCCCAGATCTTCAACGGTATGCTGGTTGCCAACACCTTCACCAAGGGGGCCGGTCTGATAATTCTCGGTTGCGGGTTTTTCTCGGCCGTCGCTGCGCAGAGTTATTTTACCCAGAACAAGGGGTTTGTCCCGGAATTCTACTGCATGATGCTGTTCGCCGCCTTCGGCATGCTGTTGCTGACCATGGTGGCGGAATTGATCACGCTGTTCATCGCGCTTGAGATCATGTCGCTGGCGGTCTACACATTGGTTGGCTACGATCGCCGCTCGGTGATCAGAGCCGAGGCCGTCCTGAAATACCTCATGCTCGGCGCATTTGCCGGCGGGTTTTACGTGTTCGGCGCGGTGTTGATTTACGCCGGTGTCGGCGCCACCACCTTTGCCGCCATCGGCGAGACGGTCGCTGCGACCGGATTTATCGGCAATCCGGCCCTGGTTGGCGGATCGTTTCTGATTCTCGTGGCCTTGTTTTTCAAGGCCGCCGTCTTTCCTTTCCATGCCTGGGCGGTCGACGTCTATGACGGTGCGCCGCTGCCGGTCAGCGGTTTTATGGCTACCGCGGTCAAGACGGCCGTTTTTGCCGTTTTTGCCAATTTCCTGCTGATCAGCGGGGAGATGCATGGCGGCTGGGTCGTTTACCTGTTCTATCTGTCGATTTGCACCATGTTTGCCGGCAACCTGATCGCCATCGGTCAGCAGAATATCAAACGGATGCTGGCCGCCTCCGGTATCGTGCATTCCGGCTATCTGCTGATCGCGCTGATGGCCGTGGGCAGCGAGCAGGTAAGCTCCGGGATCATCCTCTATTACCTGGCTGCCTATGGTGCCGCCACGCTTGGTCTGTTCGTCGCCTTGTCATATCTGAGTGGCGAGGAGGAGCGCCGGATCTCCTTTGATGACTTCAGCGGCCTGGCTAGGATCCGGCCCTATTCGGCCGCCTGCATCGGAATCTTCCTGCTTTCTATGGCCGGCATTCCGCCGACTGCCGGGTTCATGGGGAAATTTTATATTATTGTCGGTGCGTTCCAGGCCGGGCACGTCCTCTTGGCCGTGCTCGGTATCGTCAGCAGTATAGTATCAATCTGGTACTATCTACGCTTGATTATCGTCATGTATTTCAGGGAGCCT
>CAZSOA010000206.1:0-5723 GCA_964608305.1 uncultured Desulfofustis sp.
ATGCACGCAGCAATAGTCGAACTCGATGCCCTGGCCGATCCGGTTCGGGCCGCCGCCGAGGATCATCACCTTGTTCGGGTTGTCGGAGACGGCCACCGTGTCCGGTGCGTTGTAACTTGAATAGTAGTACGCGGCGCCCTCGACGCCGCTGACCGGCACGGCATGCCAGCCCTCGACAATCCCGAGTGCGGTGCGCCGCTCCCGGATGACGCGCTCCTCGACCCCGAGCAGCATGGCCAGATAGGCATCGGCGAACCCTTCCTGTTTCGCCTGTTGCAACAGTTCCGCCGGCAGCTCACGGCCGCGATAGCGCAGGATCTCCTCCTCGCGCTCCACCAACTCCTGCATCTGTTCGAGAAACCAACGGTTGATCGAGGTTTTCTTCTGCAGCTCGGCCACTGTCACCCCCTTGCGCAGGGCTTCGTAAAGGACGAACTGCCGCTCGCTGGTCGGCACCGCCAGCCGCGCCAGCAGCTCCGCAAGCGACAACCGGTGCAGGTTGCGAAAGAACCCCGGCCCGGAGCAACCCATCTCAAGGCCGCGAATTGCTTTCTGAAACGCCTCCTTATAGGTCTTGCCAAGACTCATCACCTCACCGACGGCCCGCATCTGGGTGCCGAGCCGATCCTCGACCCCTTTGAACTTCTCAAAGGCCCAGCGAGCCAGCTTGACGACAACGTAATCGCCGGTCGGCACGTAGTGATCGAGCGAGCCACCCCGCCAGTAGGACATTTCGCCAAGCGTTTCGCCGCCCGCCAGTCGCGCGGAAATGAGGGCAATCGGAAAACCGGTGGCCTTGGAGGCAAGTGCCGAGGAGCGCGAGGTGCGCGGGTTGATCTCGATCACCACCACCCGGCCGCTGTTCGGGTCGTGGCCGAACTGGACATTGGTGCCGCCGATCACGCCGATCGACTCGACGATCGCGTACGCCGCCCGCTGCAGCCGCTGCTGCAGTTCCTCGGGGACGGTGAGCATCGGCGCGCAGCAGAAGGAATCGCCGGTATGGACGCCCATCGGATCGATATTTTCGATGAAGCAGACGGTGATCAGCTTGTTCTCGGCATCGCGCACCACCTCCAGCTCAAGCTCTTCCCAGCCGATCACGCACTCCTCGACAAGGATCTGGCCGATGCGGCTGGCGGCGATGCCGCGGGCGGCGACGATCTGCAACTCCTCGAGGTTGTAAACCATGCCGCCGCCGGTGCCGCCCATCGTATACGCCGGCCGGATCACCACCGGATAGCCAAGCTCCGCGGCCACCCGTTCGGCATCCTCGACCGAGTAGACAGCGGTACTCTTCGGCATCTCGATGCCGAGCCGATCCATCTCTTTTTTGAACTCGATCCGGTCCTCGCCCCGCTCGATCGCCTCCAGGTTGACGCCGATCACCCTGACCCCATATCTATCAAGAATACCGAGCCGCGCCAGATCCGACGACAGGTTCAGGGCCGACTGCCCGCCCAGATTCGGCAGCAGCGCGTCGGGCCGCTCGCGGGCAATGATCTTCTCCAGCGTCTCGACGTTGAGCGGTTCGATATAGGTGACATCGGCCATGCCCGGATCGGTCATGATCGTCGCCGGGTTCGAGTTGACCAGTACCAGACGATATCCCAGCTCCCGAAGGGCCTTGCAGGCCTGGGTCCCGGAATAGTCAAACTCGCAGGCCTGACCGATAATGATCGGGCCGGACCCGATGATCAGCACGGTCTTGATATCGTCTCGTTTCGGCATGGGCACCCCCTGTGCGACAGCAGTTGGACCGGGCATTCCCGGTGCGGATGGGTCGGCGCGCCACCGGCGGAAGGTCATTACCCCCGCCGAGCACGCTCCGCTTACGGCAAGCAGAATCGCGCTGAAGATACCATAATCGGCAGCCGCCGGAAACACCACAGATCGACAATCCGCTCATCGCCCCTGCGCACCGTCGCAGTTGCGCAACGGCCCCCCGATACGTATGATACAGGTATCCGGGCAGGCTCAGCGAACGGCGGCAACTCCTGTCGGGTACCACCAGGGAGGGACAGATGACGACGAAATGGGACATCGGCAGCCTGATCGGGACGTCCAGCGCCTATTGGCGCGGCTGTGCGCTGCAGGCCGGGGTGCGGCTGCGCATCTTCACAATCCTCGACGGCCGGGAGCGAACCGCGCCGGAGGTTGCGACGGCCATCGGCGCCGATGAGCGCGGCGCCGAATACCTGCTCAACGCCCTGGCCGGCATGGAACTGCTCGTCAAGTCGGGAGACCGCTACGGCAACACCGCGGCCGCCGCCACCCTGCTGAGCGAACAGGCTCCCGGTTACCTCGGCCACATCATCCTCCATCACCACCACCTGCTCGACGGCTGGGCACAACTGGATGAGGCGGTCCGCCGCGGCGGACCGGTGGAGCAACGCTCTTACGGGGCTGAGGCGGAGCGGCGGAGTTTTCTGCTCGGGATGTTCAACCTGGCCAGCGGCATCGCCCCGTTGATCGCCAGAACCATCGATCTGTCGGGGCGCACGCGGCTGCTTGATCTCGGCGGCGGGCCGGGAACCTATGCCATCCACTTCTGCCGCGCCAACCCGGGCCTGCAGGCGGTCGTCTTCGACCGGCCGACCACCGAGCCGTTCATGCGGCGCATCGTCGCCTCATTCGACCTCACCGACCGGATCGCGTTTCGTGCCGGAGACTTCAACGCCGATCCGCTGGGCGGCCCCTACGACGTCGCCTGGCTCTCCCATATCCTGCATTCCAACGGCCCCGAGCACTGCGCGTCGCTGATCGCCAAGACCGCCGAAGCGCTGGTGCCGGGCGGACTGATCCTGATCCACGATTTCATCCTCGCTGACAGCCGGGACACTCCGGAGTTCGCAGCGCTCTTCGCTCTGAACATGCTGATCAACACCGAACAGGGCCGGACCTATTCCCGCAGCGAGATTGCCGCCATGCTTTCCGCCGCCGGGTTCCAGGCAATAACCGTCGTCGACCCGGAGACACCGAACCGATCACTGCTCATGACGGCGACCAAACCGCACGCATAACGGACCGTCGGTAAAACGAACAAACAACCACGGAGGAACTCCATGCCACTCGATCTCGAACGATTCAGGACCGCCTACGACCGCTGGGTGACGGAAAGCCTGCCCGATTACCAGGCCGGAAAAATGGAGGAGATCGTCAAGAAATACCCGTTCATCATTCCCGAGGATATCCCCTGGACACCGTATACCGGCGAACCGTCGCAGCAGACCTTCGGTCTGGTGACCAGCGGCGGCTTTTATATCAAAGGCAGCCAGGAACCGTTCGACACCGCCTCCATCCACGGCGATCCCACCTTCCGCGAAATCCCGAAGACCGTGGACCGCCAGAGCCTGGCGATCGCACACCCCCATTACGACCGCGGCCTGGCCGAGCAGGATAGCAACGTCGTTTTTCCTCTGGACCGGCTCATCGAACTGGAACGGGAATGGGTCATCGGCGCGCTCGCCGAGACCTGTTACAGCTTCAGTTACGTCAACGATGTGATCACCCTGATCGAACGCGAGATCCCACAGCTCATCGACCGGCTCAAGGCCCAAGCCGTCGACGCCGTGCTGCTGGTGCCGGTCTGACCCAAATGCCATCAGACCGTGGGTCTGATCCAACGGATGATCGAAGAGGCCGGCATACCCACCATCTCCACGGGCAACGCCATCGACCGGATGCAGCTGATCAAGCCGCCGCGCGCCCTGCTCGTCAAGTTCGCCCGCGGCAGCATGTTCGGCGAACCGGGCAACACCACTCGGCAGCGCAAGATCCTCCTCGACGCTCTGGACGCCCTGCAGACAATGACCGAACCAGGCACCATCCGGGAACTGCCGTACCGCTGGAAACGTCCGGACCCCGACTGAGACGCTCCAAAACGATGCCCTGAGAAAACAGCAAAGCAGGCTCAAATACACGCATAACACCGCTCGACACAATACCGATATAATGTTATTATATTTTAACTTAAAATCAAATTTTGCTCATAAAGTTATATTTTATTAACGTTATGACGAGTCGTGACGATATTTTGCAGCAGCTCGGCAACCGTTTGCAGGCAGCCCGCTTGCAACGCAACGAAAGCCAGGAACTATTCGGGGCGCGGCTTGGTTTAACTCGCCAATCATACGCAAAAATGGAGAAGGGCCTGGGAACCGTCTCCATCGGCACCTGGCTGGAGGCCAGCGAAATCCTGGGCCGCCTCGATACCTGGAACGAGGTGCTGGCTGAACCAGACGATCTGTTTGAACGCTTCGAGCAACAACAGACAACCCGTCGACGAGCCGGCGGCCGGAGGAAGAAGAGCAGGCCGTGATCAAGCTCAACGTCTGGCTCAATCTGAACATCAACCTGCCGATACTGACCGGCGAGCTCGTCGTCGCCGATCCCGACCAGCATGGCGACTTACGGGGACAATTCCGCTATACCGACAACTATCTGGCTGCAGAAAATCGGTTTGCACTTGATCCGATTAACCTGCCGATAAGCACCGAACTGTTCGAGGCCGATCGGCCCCGGTCCGGAATCCACGCCGTATTCGAAGACAGCCTGCCTGACGATTGGGGCAGGAAGCTCCTGATTCGCCGGCACCGGCTCCCGCGCCAGGCGCAGCGAGCCCCGCAGCTGCTGCCGCTGCTGACCGGCGATGGTATGGGGGCACTCAGTTACGGCAGCGCTGATCAGCCTCCTCTTAACCAGAAGCAGATCGGGGGACGGAATCTGGCCGAGTTGCAGCGCCAAGCCATGCTTTTTGAGTCAGGGGCCGCAACACCGGATGAAGAATTCACCCTGCTGTTCCGTGCCGGCAGCTCGCCGGGTGGAGCCCGGCCAAAAGCACTTATCCAGGAGCGGGGCAAGGCCTGGCTGGCCAAATTCGGCAGCAGCCGGGATCAATTCGACGTGGTCGCCCTGGAAGCGGCCGTCATGGAATTGGCACGACAAGCCGGTATCGATGCAGCACCGACCGAACTGGTTTCCTGCGGCGAACACAAGGTCTTACTGGTCGAGCGTTTCGATCTCGACCTCAAAAAACAGACCCGCAGCCATGTCATCAGCTTCAAAAGCTTGTTGGGCGCAGAAGGATTCTATTATCTGGGATACCGAGATCTTGCTGCGGTAATCCGCAGAATCTCCGGCAACCCCGCCGAAGACCAGCGCAAGCTCTTTCGACAGATGGTCTTCAACGCCCTGATCGGCAATACCGACGATCATCTGAAAAATTTCTGCTGCTGCTGCACAGGCGGCATCTGGCGACTCAGCCCAGCATTTGACCTGGTTCCAGACATTGGCCGCAATCGCGAGCACGTGCTGAGAATCGGCAGCTCCACCATGCCGCCGGATCGCAAGGCGCTGCGCGAGGAAGCCAAATCTTTCGGTATCAAGCGCCAGCAAAAAGCCGACGAGATAATCGATGAGGTGCTTTCAACAGTCGACAGCATAGAGGAACTATTTACCAGATTCGGCGTACCGGAAACGGACCACGTCCATTTCAGCCAGGACATCGGCGAGCGATTCATGCGGTTGCGCGGTTGAAATCGGAGCGGACCAAACAGGCTTGGGGGGCTCCCCGGAAGAGCAACGTGGTTTCGATTCGCTTTCGGGAATGAGGGTTTATATCACGGCGGCGGCCAGCTTTGAGCTGTTTATTGGCGGAGGAGCAGGGATTCGAACCCTGGGTGGAGTTGCCCCCACAACGGTTTTCGAGACCGTCCCGTTCA
>CAZSOA010000207.1:0-5673 GCA_964608305.1 uncultured Desulfofustis sp.
TAATTATGGTCCGGCGGATAGAGAACCTTGGAAATCGTCTCGGAACTGACCTTGTGCTGCACCGCACCGATATAGTCGCCTTCGCCGAAGTGGGTCAGATCGAGCTCGCGGGAGGCCCGTGCTGCCCAGAGGCGCATATTGATCACATGGTCATTCTTGTAGCCGGGAACAAGGATGTCGCACGGCATGGCCATGACATCCTCGGTATCGATCCATTTCGTCCGGTAGCGGCCCTGTTCGTCCTGATAGCTGGTCACCTTGCCGTAAAACTGGACGCAAAAGACCGGCAGCCGCCGCTCAAATTCCCATGGGGTGCCATAGCGCAGCCAATTGTCGGGACTCTCGACCTGATAGCCATTAATCAGTTGCTGATTGAACAGGCCGTACTCGTAGCGGATACCGTAACCGTATGCCGGGATTTTGAGCGTCGCGATCGAGTCCATGAAGCAGGCGGCAAGCCGGCCGAGACCGCCGTTGCCGAGTGCCGCATCCTCCTCCTGCTCGCGGATTTCGTCGAGCGAATAGCCGAGTCCTTCCACGGCTTGCTCGACCTCTTTCCACAGGCCGAGATTGATAATAGCATTACCGAGGGAACGACCGATCAGAAATTCCAGCGACAGATAATAGACCCGTTTTTTTTCCTTGGCGTAGTAGGTTTTCTGGGTTTTGATCCATTTTTCCACCATGATGTCGCGCATCGTGAATGCGAGCGCCTTGTAAATGTCGGAAGCTCCGGACCGTTCCGGGTCCCGGCCCTGAAAACTGATCAAATGGTGGATGATATTATCCTGGATGGACTTGACCGTGGTCGGAAAGAACTCCTGACAGCGGTCCTGTTCGGCTTCACTCAACAGATCGGGGGTCGGGGTGGTCATCGGTTTTCTCCCTGGAGCGTGGCCGCGCGTTCATGGGGTGCGGCGATGTTAACATCAGTCCCGGCATTCGGCATAATCCGTCAGTTTCAGTCGGGAACGGCGGGCAGCAGAAACTGCATCATCTTTCATCAGAGTCGATTGTTGCCCATAACATAGCATATCTGCCGGTTTTCGGCATTGAGGCGATATACCTGTGTTGCGGACAGGAACGAGAATTACGTGCATCATGCCATGAGTACCACCCTGCTGTCCAGTCTCCAATGGCTCAAACGGAGCATTGCGGCCCCCTGCTCGCAAATAATACAACAATGTGGTATAGAAATTCCGATTTTGATGGCTATTATCTGAAAACGTCCGTGAACAAACCGGCCTGAGCCTTATCAGGGCACTCATTCCCCAAGGAGAACCATGGCGACACATGCAACGCCCGTCAGCAAGCAGACCCTGTACCTGACCATCTTCATCGCCTTCATCGCCGGCTTTCTCGCCGGCGTCGTTTTTACCATCTACCGTACCGGGGACTCGGCCACCGGCATACCGGCCACCATGCCCCATCAGCATAACCTTGGCCAGCAAGAAGCCCAGGCGATCCTCAATCTCGAGGCCGAGGTAACCACCAATCCAAACAACTTCGAGGCATGGACGAGGCTCGGTCATCTCTATTTCGATACCGACCAGCCCCAAAAAGCGATTACCGCCTACCATAAAGCGTTGGAGTTGCACGACGGTGACGCCGACCTGTATACCGATCTCGGAGTCATGTACCGGCGCGTCGGCGACTCGGAAAAAGCACTGGAGCAGTTTGAGAAGGCCATCGGGGTGGACGATCGCCACCTGCAGTCGCGTTTCAACAAGGGCATCGTCCTGCACTTTGATCTCGGCCGAACCGACGAGGCGATCGCTTCCTGGCAATCGGTGCTGGCCATCGACAGCGACTATCGAATGGCAAACAACCGGCTGCTCCGGGAGTTCCTCGAAACGGTGACCAGCGAAGCGAACCATTGAAACGAGACGACAAGATCGTTATCCTCAACAAGGAGACAACCATGAACTTCGAGACCATCGCCCTGCATGGCGGCCAGACGGTCGATCAGGACACCCTGTCGCGAGCCGTGCCGATCTACCGGACCAGTTCCTATGTATTTAAAAGCACCGAGCACGCCGCCAACCTGTTCGCGCTCAAGGAGCTTGGCAACATCTATACGAGGATCGGCAACCCGACCCAGGACGTGCTCGAGCAGCGCATGGCTCAGCTCGAGGGCGGAGCCGCTGCGCTTGCGCTCGCCTCGGGCACCTCGGCGATCTTCTACACCATCATCAATATCTGCGCCCAGGGCGATGAGATCGTCGCCGCCAACAACCTCTATGGCGGCACCTACGTCCAGTTCGACTCGATCCTGCCGCAGCTCGGCATCACCGTAAAACTGGTAGATCCCGATAACCCGGAGAACTTCGAAAAGGCCATCACCGGCAAGACCCGGGCCATTTTCTGCGAGACAATCGGCAACCCGGCGCTCAACGTCATCGATTTTGCAGCGGTGGCGGCGATTGCCAAAAAACATCACCTGCCGTTCATCGTCGACTCGACGTTTACCCCACCCTGCCTGCTCCGACCAATCGAACATGGTGCCGACGTGGTCATTCATTCGCTGACCAAGTGGATCGGCGGCCATGGCACGGGCATTGGCGGGATCGTCGTCGACGCCGGCCGGTTCGACTGGACCGACCCCAAATTCAAACTCTACAACGAGCCGGACCCGTCTTATCACGGTCTGCGTTACGCCCACGACCTGGGCGATCTGAACCCGGTGGCCTTTGCCCTGCGGATGCGTCTCGTGCCGCTGCGCAACCTCGGCGCCGCCATCACCCCGGACAACAGCTGGCTCTTCTTGCAGGGCATTGAAACCCTGGCGCTGCGCATGGAGCGGCACTGCAGCAACGCTCAGGCGGTGGCCGATTTTCTCAGCCGCCACCAGCTGGTCGATTGGGTTTACTATCCCGGCCTTGTCGACGCACCGGGCCACGACAACGCGGTCACCTATCTGAAGAACGGCTTCGGCGGCATGGTCACTTTCGGCATCAAGGGGGGCATGGCCGCCGGCTCGGCCTTTATCGAGAACCTTCGGCTGTTCTCGCACCTGGCCAACGTCGGTGATGCCAAATCGCTGGCCATTCACCCGGCATCGACGACACACTCACAGCTCTCGCCTGAACAGCTCGCCGATGCCGGGATCAGCGAGGCGATGGTCAGGCTGTCGATCGGCATCGAGCATATCGACGATATCATCGCTGATCTCGATCAAGCGCTGGCCAAGGCGGCCGGCTGAATAAAAAATCCACGATGAACAAGGCGGTTGAACCATATCTGCAGGTCGGCTCGGCGGGCATCGTCGAAAAGCAGTTCTATACCTATGCCGAGCCCCCGCAGGAGACGACGTTGGAAAATGGCGCCCGACTCGGCCCGATCACCATCGCTTACGAGACCTGGGGCACGTTGTCAGCAGCGAAAGACAACGCGGTACTCGTCACCCACGCCTTTTCCGGGGATTCGCATGCCGCCGGGTATTATCCGAACGACCCGCCCGAGGCCAAGCCCGGCTGGTGGGACAGCCTGATCGGCCCAGGCAAAGGACTCGACACCGACCGCTATTTCGTCATCTGCGCCAACATCCTCGGTGGCTGCAAGGGCTCCACCGGACCGTCGTCAACCAACCCAAACACCGGCAAGCCGTACGGCCCTGACTTTCCGATGATGACTATCGGCGATATCGTCGAGACCCAGAAGGCGCTGCTCGACCATCTCGGCATTGCCACCCTGCACTCGGTGATCGGCGGCTCGGTAGGCGGCATGCAGGTGCTGGAATGGTGCGTGAGGTACCCGGAGCGAGTCCGTTCGGCCATCCCGGTGGCAACGACCATGCGCCACTCGGCGCTGGCCATCGCCTTTAACGAGGTGGCGCGGCAGTCGATCATGGCCGACCCGCGCTGGAACCGTGGTAATTATTACGACGGCGAACCGCCGCACCTGGGGCTCGCCGTCGCCCGGATGATCGGCCACGTCACCTACCTCTCAGACGACGCGCTGCGCCGTAAATTCGGCCGGCGGCTGCAGAACCGCGACAACGTCAGCTACGGTTTCGACGTCGACTTCCAGGTGGAGAGTTACCTGCGCTATCAGGGCTCCAAGTTCGTCCAGCGCTTCGACGCCAACTCACTGCTCTACATTACCAAGGCCGCCGACTATTTCGACCTGGTCGAGCGCACCCCGCCGGCCCGTTCGATCCGCGATTTGAGTGGAGCGGCCACCCGATTTCTCGTGATCAGCTACACCTCGGACTGGCTCTACCCGACCTATCAGGCGAAGGAACTGGTCAAGGCACTCAAACGGGTCGGCCTGAATGTCAGCTTCTGCGAGATTGAGGCCGACTGCGGCCATGATGCGTTTCTGATCCCGGACAAACGGCTCGGGGAACTGGTGGGAGGCTTTCTCGGCAATGTCCGGCGCTCCTGAGACCATGCGCTTTGACCTGCGGGTTATCGCCTCACGGATCGAACCGGGCAGCCGGGTGCTCGATCTCGGCTGCGGCAACGGCGACCTGCTCGCCTGGTTGACCGAGAACCGCCGGGTCATCGGCAGCGGCATCGAGATGGATAAGACCAAGGCCGCCGCTTGCATCAGCCGGGGGCTGAGCGTCGTTCAGGGAGACATGAACGAGGAGGTGGACGACTACCCGGACAAGAGCTTCGACTATGTGATCCTCAGCCAGACGCTGCAACAGGTCTGGGAACCGGCCCGGTTGCTCTATTCACTGTCGCGCATCGGCTGCCGGTTTATCGTCAGTTTCCCGAACTTCAGCCACTGGGCCATCCGGTTGCAGCTGCTGCTCAAGGGCATGGCCCCGCGCAGCGACGAATTGCCCTACCATTGGTACGACACGCCCAATATCCGGGTCATCACGCTCAAGGATTTCCGGCAATTTACCCGTGACGTGGGTTATCGGATCGTCGAGGAAATCGCCATCAGAACCACCGCCGGCTCAACGAGCGGCAGTATCATTCGCCGCCTTCCCGACCTGCGAGCGACCTACGGTATCTTTATCATAGAAAAACAGCCCTGACACCAACCCGCAACCTGAAACCGACGACAATCAGCCATGAACACTGTCAAACCATGCCAGCAGCCCTTGCCAACCGTCCTTACCGGCCCCTGCGAACACCAGCAGATCAGTGCCTCGGCAAAGCATCACCTGATTCCCGGCCTGGTCAAGAAGCTACTGCAGTCGTGGAGCACCAAGGAATGCTACGACCATATCAGCCCGGTTTCCATCCCGTCCCACCGAGCCATTGTCGATATCATCGAACAGACGAGACGGGTGCTGTTTCCCGGCTATTTCACGTCGGCCAAACTGCACGCCTCGAACCTGGAATATTACATCGGCAATGAAACCACCGAGCTCTACGACAAACTGGCCGAGCAGATCACCATGGCGATCCGCCATGACTGCCGCCGGCACGGCCAACCGTGTACCAACTGCGAAACCCGGGCCCACCATCTCGCCTACCAGTTTCTCGAAAAACTGCCGGAGATCGCGTCGATCCTCGCCCAGGATATCCGCGCCACGCTCGAGGGCGACCCGGCGGTCAACAGCCCCGACGAGGTGATCTTCTCCTACCCCGGCCTGCGCGCCATCACCGTTTACCGGATGGCCCATGAACTGCACCTGCTCGGGGTGCCGATCATCCCACGGATCATGACCGAGTGGGCGCACGGCGAGACCGGCATCGACATCAATCCCGG
>CAZSOA010000208.1:0-5663 GCA_964608305.1 uncultured Desulfofustis sp.
GCCAATCTTTTTGAACTTTTCGCTCAGTTCCGCCACTAGCCGAACGCCGAATAAGGAGACCATCATGAGCCACGTCCGCACGATCAAGAAAGTATGGAAGAGCAAGCCAACCCTCGAGGGGGCCGGCGTTCACCTGAAACGGGCCTTCGGCAACAAGGAGGCCCCGCTCTTCGACCCCTTCCTCCTGCTCGACGATTTCCGGTCAGACACCCCTGCCGCTTATATCAAAGGTTTCCCCTGGCATCCGCATCGCGGGATCGAGACCATCACCTACATGCTTGCCGGCAGCGTTGAACACGGTGACAGCATGGGCAACAAAGGCGTCATCGGCCCCGGCGATGTTCAGTGGATGACCGCCGGCAGCGGCATCATCCATCAGGAAATGCCGAAGGGAGACGCAACAGGCTCCATGGGCGGATTCCAGTTGTGGGCCAATCTGCCGGCCGCTCATAAGATGATCGATCCTCGCTATCGGGGCCTGGTCGCCGCAGATATCCCGGAGGTGCTGCTCGAAGGAGGCGTCAAGCTCAGGATCATTTGCGGTGAGGCGGGTGGTGTGCAGGGGCCGGTGCGAGACGTTGTCGTTGACCCCGAATATCTCGACGTGACGATGCCGGCGGAAACCTCCTTTTCCCACCGGATAAAGCGGGGGTACACCGCCTTTGCCTACGTCATTGAGGGAGACGGCTACTTTGATGAAGAACGGGATGCCTATTCCCATGAGGTGATCGGGGACAGCTATTTCGATTTTCAACGAACCTGCATGTGCAGCAGGGAAAGCCTTGTTCTTTATGGCGATGGCGATGAAGTAATCATCAGTACAGGGGAAACACCGACCCGCTTCCTCCTGATATCGGGGAAACCGATCGGGGAACCGGTCGCCTGGTACGGACCGGTGGTCATGAACACCCAGGAAGAATTGCAAATCGCCTTCGAGGAATACGAGAACGGGACATTCATCAAATACAAAACGGTGTGATGCCAGGCAAGATCAGTCTCTGATGAAACCGGCCCTCTGACTGTCGGCGGCCATCCTGCTGCCGGCATTTGCCAATGGCCAGGGGGGAATCTATAGTATCCTGGTAAGGTGCCGGCAGCTCCATCAGGACTGCTGACACCGACCGGCCCACCATCTTTTATTCGATGCGAGATCGGGAGGTACCCATGAATCGTCGTGATTTCCTGATGCTCACGCTTGGAGCGGGCGTCAGTCTGATGCTTCCTGCAGGTGTGGCCCTGGCCAAGATCGAGGTGCGCGAGTTTCATCCCGTCACTGATCGTTCCTGGGATCTTAAGCCCCTGACGCACGATCCGGCGTTCTGGCGCGACTATGTTTCCGACGCCGCATGGGACATCCTGTTCCGCGATGGGACGGAGCGTCCCTTCTCAAGCCCGCTGGACAAGCTTTATGAAGACGGCACCTACGTCTGCCCGGCCTGTCACCTGCCGCTGTTCAGTTCCGACACCAAGTACGACAGCGGCACCGGTTGGCCGAGCTTCTACCAACCCTTCGAGGATCACATGGGCACGAAGGCGGATCACAAGCTCTGGATGGTGCGCACCGAATACCACTGCATCCGCTGCCGGGGGCATCAGGGCCATGTGTTTGAAGACGGCCCTGAACCCACGGGGAAACGCTGGTGCAACAACGGGCTCGCCCTGCGCTTCGTGCCGGCCGCCGAGCCGCTGCCACCATTGCGAGGCTGAGATATGAATCCGACCGTGAGGGCGATTCGGGGACGGGGGTGGCTTTTTTTGCTGCTGCTGACCTGTCTGCTTGTACCTGCACCAGGCTTCGCCGATGACGAAAAGCGGGCTACAGCCCTCTTTGCCGGCGGTTGCTTCTGGTGTGTCGAAGCGGCGTTCGATGCGATCGAAGGCGTGACCGCCACTACCTCCGGCTTCGCCGGCGGCCAGATCGAAAACCCATCCTATGAACGGGTGGTTGCCGGCGGTACCGGCCACTACGAGAGCGTGCTGGTCGAGTACGACCCGTCACGGGTCTCTTATGAGAAGCTGCTCTATGTCTTCTGGCGCAATGTCGACCCGCTTGATAGCGGGGGGCAGTTCTGCGACCGGGGTGAACATTACCGGGCGGCCATCTTTGTCGACGGTGAGGATGAATACCGGGCGGCCTTGGCCTCAAAGAAGGAACTGGAGCAATCCGATCGCTTCAAAGAACCGATCGTCACACAGATCCTTGACCGAACCACATTCTACCCCGCCGAGGAGTATCACCAGAACTCTTATCAGAAGAACCCGCTGCGTTACCGGTACTACGTAACCAGCTGCCGCCGTTATGGACGCCTGGACCAGGTCTGGGGAGACGAGGCCAGACCGGGGACGAATTGAATGCCCTGCCGGCGGTGATGCTTTGCAGACAAAACAAACCAATGCTAAAACAGCTTCACCAATGCCTCAAGTACTTCTCATAACCGGCGGCAGCCGTGGAATCGGCGCAGCAACTGCACGCCTGGCAGCGGCGCGCGGTTATTTTGTCTGCGTCAATTACCGTACTCATCAAGAAGCGGCGCACACGCTTGTCAACGAAATTGAAGCAAGCGGCGGCCGGGCCCTTGCCGTCGCGGCAGATATTTCTGTGGAGGCCGAGGTTACCAAGTTATTCACCGTGATTGACGAAAACATGGGCCCGATCGCTGCGCTGGTTAACAATGCCGGTATTCTTGAGAGGCAAACGCGGCTCGAGGATATCGACGCGGCCCGGCTCCAGCGAATTTTCGCGACCAATGTTGTCGGGTCCTTTTTGTGCGCGCGGGAGGCCGTTAGGCGGATGGCCAAACGGCATGGCGGGCAAGGCGGGGCTATTGTCAATGTATCATCAGCGGCGGCCCGGCTTGGATCGGCGGGCGAATATATTGATTATGCGGCATCCAAGGGCGCCATCGACACCTTTACCATCGGCCTCTCCCAAGAGGTGGCGGCAGATGGCATTCGCGTCAATGCAGTGCGCCCCGGATTCATCCACACCGACATGCACGCTGACGGCGGCGAGCCGGAGCGGGTTGACCGGATAAAGGACTCATTACCCATGAAACGAGGCGGTTCCCCCTCCGAAGTAGCCAATGCGATCCTGTGGCTGCTTTCCGATGAAGCATCCTATACGACCGGCACCTTCATTGATGTGGCGGGCGGGAAATGATGCCGCCTGTTTGGCTCCGAAGCCTTTTCGTAGGAAAGCGGCAGCTGTCGGCACGCGAGCCGGGGACCGATGCATCAGCCTTAGGCCAGCAGATGCCCGCGTTTCATTGCGCCGGGAGTATCGTCATCTGATTTCGAGCCACTGCTTTCTTCAATGAAATTAAGCATCCTGAAAAATGGTCAAAATTGAATGCTGATTGACAGCGTACCTTTTACTTGCAAAAACAGATTGTCTGAAACCTATGCTTGAGTCAATTGAATTTAGGGGGCCTTGAAAAATTTAAAATTTCGTTCAAGATCAAGGCGCGCAAGATATTTTTACCGCAGGCATACACATGATATTCCGAGGATAAAATGTGATTGCGCTACGATGAGATTGGGCGAAATGGCAATTTTTCAAGGTTCTCTCGATTGGGAAATGAAATGATGACACTTGATGAGAAATTTAGAGCACTTGAAACAGAAAATGCCCCCGGCCAGGAGTCTCGACAAAAAGGAGGCGACCTGAATGCCATCATGCGCGGTGATATATACGACGGCCTTCCGGTTGACTTTTCACACGGGGATGTTGATGCCTTTCCGCCGACACCGGGATCATTCGAAGCGTGGCAGGACGGATTTCAGCGAGGCGGGCAACAGGCATACACCGAGTACCGTGGTTCGGCTCGGATTCGTGAGGGACTGGCCGACCGCCTCGGCAGGTTTACCGGACGACCAATTTCGGCAGATAGCGAGTTGATAATCACCCCCGGAACGCAAGGCGCGCTGTTTTTGGCCCTTGGTGCGACCGTCGCTTCGGGGACGAAAGTTGCGGTCGTTGAACCCGACTATTTTGCCAACCGCAAGCTTGTCAGGTTCTTCGGCGGTGAAATTGTCCCCATCCCTCTGCACTACCAGGGATCTCCGTCTGAAAATGACCCGGATCTTGATCGCATTGAAACCGCCTTTAAAAGCGGAACGAAGGTTTTTGTTTTTTCGACTCCCAACAACCCCACCGGCCTGATTTATTCAGCCGGTGCCATATCGACGATTGCAGCACTCGCAGCCGCACATGGGGTAACACTAATCGTGGATCAACTCTACTCCCGGCTGCTCTACACCGGTGAGGTTTATACGCATCTTCGCGCCGGTGACACACAGCCGGAAAATCTTATCACCATTATGGGCCCCTCGAAGACCGAATCTCTCAGCGGGTTTCGTCTAGGAACGGCATTCGGAACAGCCACGTTGATTGATCGCATGGAACGTCTTCAAGCAATCGTTTCTCTGCGAGCGGCAGGATACAATCAGGCGACTCTTGACACGTGGTTTCTGGAGCCTTCAGGATGGATGGAACTGCGTATTCGGCAACATGAGGCGATACGGGATGACTTGTTGAAAATTTTCAGGGCTGCTGATCTTCCGACCGCAACGCCACAAGCTGGGAGCTATCTTTTCCCGCAATTGCCGCCGCTTGCCGTTGAACCGCATACGTTTGTACGACTGCTTCGCCATCAGGCAGGCGTGACCGTAACGCCGGGTGAGGAATTTGGGCCCGGTTCGCACGACAGCATCCGGCTCAACTTTTCGCAAGATCACACTGCGGCAGTTGCCGCCGTCCAGCGGATCATAGACATGGTGGGACGGTACCGTACATGATCATGAATACTGAACAAAAACATGAAACCGGAAGGCTCCGGAAAATTATGGCTGCCCTGCTATCCCACAAGAAACGACCACACCCCACCCAAGACGGAAAAAAATGACGGCATTGAACGTACCGGCAGATGAGATCTTTGGCAGGGGCTTGCTCTTGGAAAAGAAAGCCCGGTTCGACAAGGCCAAAACCGTTTATGAGGACCTCTTGCGTCATGTCACCGACGAAACGGTCCGGGAAAAAGCTCGATGTCGGATGGAGGATATTGACGACCTGATCGAAGAGAAGGCACGGTACCAGCGCATTGACGAAAATGCAAAACGGGTACTTTCTGAAATCGGCATAAATATCATTGAGAACCAATTCCTGATGGATCTTCTTATGGATGCCGACGCCGTTGATTTTGATAATGAAACGGCACTATTCATTCCTCTGAAGCGGGGATATATCGATCGCTGCCTGGATCAGGTGCCTCGCGACATGCCGGGAGATCCGGGAATGAACACCTTTGGCACCGGTGCGACATCACCGTTCCTGAAACGGCCCGGCGACGAAGAACTACGTCCGGCCAACCGCGCGGAATATGAAGAAATCATCCACACGGTGCGCGGGCAACAAGATAGTGTCGGGATTTTCAGTCTGCCGGTGGCCTGCGACAAGAGCATCACCCTCTTCGAAATCGCCCAGTTGATGGAAAAAAACTATCAAGGGCTCAAGATGATCACCACCAATACGATGAGCGATGTCGAGGTGATTTTTTTTAAAGACAAGGAACACTGGCTCGATGGCACCAGCCTGATCACCTCCTTGTCGCCTGAGTTCCCGGAAAATTGTAACGATGAAATTGAATAACCACCTAAAAATATGA
>CAZSOA010000209.1:0-5630 GCA_964608305.1 uncultured Desulfofustis sp.
CGCGCCCCCGTACCAGAGGATCAGCGCGATGGCCAGCGAGCTGAGCAGTTCGGTAAGCGGCATAAAGGCGCCGAACAGCCTGATCTGGCTGAGGGTACGGCGCAGGTACTCCCCGCTCAGCTCCTGGAAACGCTTCGCTGCGGCTTGTTCACGGCCGAACAACTGGATGATGGCGATGCCCGAGACGGCCTCCTGGGTATAGCTGTTGAGCCGGGAGAGCTGGCTGCGGATCCGTCGGAAGGCTTCCCGGGCCAGCCGGGCGAAGACCACGGTAAGCAGCAGACTGATGGGAATGAACAGGCTCATCACCAGTGCCAGCCGGGCGTTGATCGTAAACAGCACGATGAGGATGCCGATCAGCCGCAAGGCGTCATTGAACAAGGTGACGAGCACGGAGGTAAACATTTCGTGCATGTTCTGCACGTCGTTGGTCAGGCGGGTGATGAGTCGGCCGGTTGGCTGGGTGTTGAGAAAGCCGAGATCGAGGTCGACAATGTGGCGGAACAGCTGCTGCCTGATGCGGTGCATGACCGACTGGCCGACCCATTCGAGCAGGACCACCTGGGTGAAGGTCAGCAGGAACCCGAGCAGTATCAGCGCGCCGAAGAGCAGGGCGATGGTCGTCAACCCGGCGATGCGCTCGTCCGCCGGCAGATGGGTGGCGGTGATCGATGAGTCGATGCCGCTTTTCAGCAGATAGGGCAGCGCCAGGGTGGTGACCGTGACCCCCAGTGACAGGATTATGGCCGCCCCGATGGCCGGTCGGAAACCGCGGCTGTGGCCGACGATCCGTCGCCAGAGGCCGGCGTCCGTCAGGGACGTCTGGGAGCCCTTTTCCATGTAGCCGAAGTCATGCATCGGGGCGATCCTCCCCGTTGTGCATCTGTTTACGATACATGCTCCGGTAAAAGTCGCTGCGCTGCAGCAGTCGCTCGTGCGGCGCGTCATGGAGCAACCGGCCCTGATCAAACAACAGCACCCGGTCGGTGAGCGCCAGCAGTTTGATCCGGTTGGAGACGATGCAGACCGTCCGGCCCGTCAGGCGGTGGCGCAGGGTTTCGAGGATCCGGCTTTCGGTGGCGGTGTCAACGGCCGACAGACCGTCGTCGATAACGAGGATCGGGCGATCGCAGAGCAGGGCCCGGGCCAGTGCCAGCCGCTGTTTCTGGCCGCCGGACAGCAGGATTCCACGCTCGCCGACCAGGGTCTGATAGCCGTTTGGTAACGCGGCGATCTCATCATGGATAGCGGCATCGCGAGCCGCCTGCTCGATGAGCTCGGGGTCGGTGGTGCCGGTGCCAAACGCGATGTTCGCGGCGACGGTCTCGGAAAAGAGCACCGGCTCCTGGCTGACGAAGGCGATTTCGCTGCGCACCTCGTCCAGCGACAACCGGTTCACATCCCGGCCGTGCAGCAACAGGCTGTCGTCCTCTACCGGATAGAGCCGGACCAGCAGTTTGCACAGGGTGGTCTTGCCGCTGCCGGTCCGACCGACGATGCCGACGATTTCCTTTGTGACGCTGAAACTGACTGCATGCAGCTGCTGTGTGGTTGCACCCGGATAGGAAAACGAAAGATTTTTCAGCTGGATCACCGGACCGGGCAACGGCGTGGTCCCGCTTGCCGGCCGGTCAATGAGAATCGGCTCGGCGGTGACCAGCCGATGGATACGCTGCAGTGCGGTGGCCCCGCGCTGGATCAGATTGGCCACCCAGCCGACGGCCATCATCGGCCAGATGAGCATCTGCAGGTAGGTGATAAAGGCGACGAAATCACCCATGGTCAGGTTTTCTTGAATGACCTGGGAGCCGCCGTAGAGCAGGATGGCGAGCAGGCCGAGGTTGCCGATCAGCGTGGCAGCCGGCCACAAAACGCCCTGGACCATGGCCACCCTGATGTTGGCGGCAACGTAGCGGTTGCCGAGGTGGTCGAATTCGCGGGTCTGGATGTCTTCCAGCGTGTACGCCTTGCACAGCTTGACCGAAACAAGGGCGGATCGGGCAAACTCGGTGAGCAATGAGAAATATTCCTGCACGGTGTTGAAGCGATGATGCAGTTTACTGGAGAGCAGCCGGGTGGATACGGCGAGAATCGGCATCGGCAACAGGGCGAAAAGCGTGAGCCACGGATCGATCATGAGCATGAAACCGATGGCGGCCACCGATAACACCAGCGCATCGATGGCGGCCACCAATCCCATGCCGCAGGCCATCTGCACGGCGGCCAGGTCATTGGAGCCGTGGGCCATGATGTCGCCGGTCGAATGCTTTTCAAAAAACGGTTGGTCCATGACCAGGATGCGATTGAAGATCCGATCCCGCAGGGCGCGTTCAAGATAGCGGGAAAAACCGATGATCAAGGTTCGCCAGAAAAAACGCAGCGCGACGACCACAACGGAGATCGCGACAATGGCCGCGGCCAACCGCATGAGCAGGCCGGTGGTCGCGGTATCGTCGGCAAGGGCGTCCACCCCGTGCTTGAGGATCAACGGAATCGTCAGCTGCAGGAAGTCGACTGCCGCCAATGCCAGGAAGCCAAGACCGAGCCGGAGCCGGTGGCGGCGAAACAGCGGTGCCAGCAATTCCCGGTAATGGGCGGCGAACGATGCGGCATTGGGTGCGGTTGGACCTTGTTTCACGGCTTCCTGTCGTGGTGAAGGACGGGTAATGACGGCTACTGTAGCATGACAACGGTTCGTACGATAATCATTTTCACTGCTTCACAAAGGCTCAATCATGCTGCTGATGCCGATACCGATGGTGCCCAACAGTTCCATGAAACCGTTTCATTTCCCGAGAGACGTGCTATAGTTGCGGCGGACGCGGGTGTTGCCGACCGCCGTGTTGCCACAACCGGCGCCAATGTTGCCCATCGGTTATCGCTGCCATGGTTATCAAAAAAAATATCATCATCATCGGCTTGCTCTGGATAGCCGTGATCATCGCGTCGTTGTCTTGGAATCTCTATGCCGTATTGAACAACCAGGAGCAGCAGGCGCGGTTGGCGGCCCGCAGTTTTTTTGATCAGGTTCTGATAACCAGACAGTGGAACGCCAGCCATGGCGGTGTCTATGTTCCGGTGACGCCCGCTTCGCCGCCAAACCCGTTTCTCAAGGATCCACACCGTGACCTTCTGACTGATCATGCGCTGGCGCTGACCAAGATCAACCCGGCCTATATGACCAGGCAGATCGCCGAGATCAGCCGGGAGTGGAGCGGCACGCGCTTCCATATCACCAGCCTCAATCCGATCCGGCCGGACAACCGCCCCGATGCACGGGAACTGCGCCACCTGCAGCAATTCGAAACCGGGACGACCGAGTCCGGCGAATTAGTTCGCGCGGGAGGCAAGCAGTACTATTTTTACATGGCGCCGTTGGTGACCGAAACAGCCTGTCTGCAATGCCATGCCGAACAGGGGTACCGAGAGGGAGAGATCCGCGGCGGGATCAGCGTCACCTTGCCGTTTGACGTCAAATCGCCGCTGCCGATCCTGATCGCCAGCCATCTGGGCATCGGCCTGCTCGGTCTGGCCGGCTTGGTGCTGGTTGGTCGGCAGTTGACCGCGTCATACAATACCATCAAACGGCAGGCGGCGGTTGATGCCCTGACCGGCATCGCCAACCGCCGCAGCTTTACCGAGACGATAACCAGGGAGTTTTATCGCAACCGCCGCGATCGGGGGTCGCTCGCGCTGCTGCTGTGCGACATCGACTCATTCAAGGCCTATAACGATCGGTACGGTCACCAGGCCGGTGATCAATGTCTGATCCGCGTGGCCGCAACGATTGTCGGGGCGTTGCATCGGCCCGGTGATTTCTGTGCCCGGTTTGGTGGCGAGGAATTTGTCGTGATCCTCCCCAAAACCAGCCTGCCCGGCGCACAGAAGGTCGCCGAGCGAATTCGTGCTCATGTCGAGGCTCTGGCCATTGAGCATAGAGATGCGCCGACAACCGCAGTTGTGACGATCAGCGTCGGCGTAGCAGTGTTGAGTGATCAGGACCTGCAGCGCTACGAGCAACTTGTTCAGCAGGCCGACCGCGCACTGTATCAGGCCAAGGAACAGGGGAAAAACCGGGTTGCCACCTGGCAGGATAAAGCAGCGGCCGCCGATTAGAGCAAAGCGGCGTTGCCGGCTGCTAATCGGCGCTTCGCTCTTTTTCCGCCTGAGCGGGCGGCAGTGCCGGTGTTTTCAGACTTTCCGGGATCGCCTTGATATAGAGATCCTGTTTGGCGTACGGTATTTCAATGCCGGCGATGGCGAAGCGCTTATAGACCCGGGTGTTCATCGCATCGAGGACGCGGCCTCGTTCTTCCGGGTTATTGACCCAGAACAACAGTTCCAGATCGAGGCTTGACGCGCCAAAGGCGCGAAACCGGACACGGGGTGCCGGGTCCCGGCAGACCATCGGTTCGATCTGCGCCTCTTCCTGCAGTACCGCTTTCACCAGATCGATATCGGAACCGTAGGCGACACCCACTTTGAGGCGGATCCGCATCTTCTCGTAGATGCCGCCGGACTGGTTGATGATCATCGAATTGCCGATGATCGAGTTGGGAATGGTCACCTCGACGTCGTCGCGGGTCAGGATCCGGGTGGAGCGCAGGCCGATATTGACGACCTTGCCGCGATTGGCGCTGTCCAGCACGATGTAGTCACCGACCTTGTACGGTGCGTCGGCGACGATAAAAACACCGGCAAACAGGTTGGAGAGGGTGTCTTTGGCGGCAAAGCCGATGGCGATGCCGGCGATACCTGCCGAGGCCAGCCAAGCGGTCATGTCGATATGCCAGATAACAAATACCAGATAGACGCCGGCGGCGATGATGACGATTTTGGCAAGGTTGTCGAATAGGGTTACCGTCTGGCGTTGGATGAAACTGATCTTGCCGGAATAATCGGCGACCCGGTTGAGCAGGATCGTTGCGCAGCGGTTGAGGAAAATGATCCAGATGATGACGCTGATGGTGCGGATCGATCGACTCAGTACCATTGCCCAGGTGTCGGGCAGCGGCATCAGATTGATGCCGGCCGTCAGGCCGACGGCGATCAGCGTATAGGTGACCGGTGGCTGCAGCAGCCTGACGAAATGATCGTCGAAATAAAAGCTGGTTCGCGACGTAATGGAGCGCAACAGCCGAAATAGGGACCAGCTCAGCAATGAAGCGATGGAGAAGGTAATGACGATCAGCAGCCCACCTTGCGCCCAGGGGTTGGTCGACGTTTTTTCAATGAACGGGAGCAGTGAATCGGTGACGAGTTGTTGGAGTTGCTGATCACCCTGGTCCACCGGTGCGGCGGCGAATCCCGTGCCAATCGGCGCCAGCAGGCACAAAAAAAGTAGCGTGGCGGTGATGCGTCTCATTCGCTTTTCTCCTCGAGCGACGGGGACTCAACCGGTTCGGTGCATCCTGAACGATGCAACCGGGCAGGCTTGAAGTGAGCGAAAAATGCTATCCGAAAGGCGAGCGGACGACAAGGCTTTTCTCACCGGAGAAGGCATCGGCATCCTGAGCTTGCTGACAACGCCGGCACAATTTTTATCGAGCGTTTTGTACATGTCTCTTTGCTGGAAAAATCAGCCAGGAGGCTGACAGTAACCCGGTTCTCCAGCTGTTTTTCTGTTTTTA
>CAZSOA010000210.1:0-5620 GCA_964608305.1 uncultured Desulfofustis sp.
CGTAGGCCGAAGCCCAACGCTGGTGGTTGAGAAACTGCAGAATCAACGCATCGGTCGCACCGTCGGCGCGTCCGATTTCCTGCTGCAACGACCGAATACTTTCGAGATAGGCGGCATACAGTTTTCTGATTCGACTGGCCTCCTGATCGGCTGCATAGTTCTCCGCCTCGGCGATCAGCTCGCGACGTTTTTTCTCTTCCGAGGCCTCGGCCAGCTTATCCCCAAAGTGCGTCTCTTTGAGAACAAAGCTGACAATCTCGATACCGTATTTTTCTTCGAGCGTCGGGCCGCCTTCATTGATCGGCAGGGATTTGAGGGCCCGAAAAATCCGCTCCTTGACCTGTTGACGGTTACTGATCAGATGATCGATCGGCTCGGCCTGCAGTAGATCCTTGACAATGCCGTCGTAATCCCCCTGCAGCAGGACAAACGGCTGCTGATTCTCAATGGCCCAGATCCTCAGATCGCGGATTCGGTAGGTGAGCAGTGCCGATGTCCAGAGCGCCACATTTTCATTGGAGATAATCCGCATCGGCTCGGTGGTACCGCCTAAATACATGAGCTGATTCATCAAAGTCACTTCCTGCTCGATCCTCGTAAACAGCGGCAACCGGATGTGCCAACCGATTGCGGTAACCGGCTGTCGCTGACCACCCAGTTTTTCAAGGACAACGGCGTGGTTCATCTTGACCTTATAGATGGTCCTGGTGGCATACACTGCTGCAACCAGGCCATAGGCAATGCTGAGCAGGACAACGCTCAACAGCAGCAATCGGCCGGCCCGCAAAACAAACGCCCGTTGAAATACCCGGGAAACCGATCTTTCCGCCATAGCTCCCTCCTGCATCGGTCAACAGGCGACCGGCGGCTCGTTCGCCGACCACAACCGGCATAAAACGTTCGGCACAGAACTACCGGCCGGGCTGCCCAAGCTTGAGCAGTGAACCGCTGGTGGACTGCTCGAAATGGCGGGCAGGATTCTGTAGAACCGTAAACGTATCGATGAACATACTGGTAGGACACATGAAACCACTGCTCATTGAACAGTAGCGAAAGAAAGGCCCCCTGTCAATCTCAAGGAGTACGCATCCTCGTGCCGAACGAACGGTCCGGCACGCAGCAGCTCCCTATTGCTCCTGCCGTTGCTCCGGTTGCTTAAGGGCAGCAAGGACATAGGGCCAAAGATTATCGACGATAACCCGATAACCGGCGGCATTGGGATGGATGCCGTCCTCCTGGTTCAGGTGCGGCTGCGTGGCCACGCCCTCAAGGAAAAACGGCATGAACGTCACCGGGTATTGAGCGGCCAGGTCCGGGTAAATGCTGTTGAACGCACTGCGGTATTCCGGGCCGAGGTTTGCAACCATTTCCATGCCGGCCAAGACGACGCCGATATCGTTGGCCAGCAAGGTTTCAATGATCTGAGCGATATTGCGCTTCACGAGCTCCACATCGATGCCGCGAAACCCGTCATTGGCGCCGGTCTCAACAATCACCAGGTCCGGTTTCCCCCGAACGATCCAATCGATACGGGATCGGGCACCGCTGCTCGTCTCCCCGCTGATGCCGGCATTGATCACCCGATAATTCAGTCCCGCCGCTTGCAACCGCTGCGCCAGCAGGGCCGGATAGCTCTGTTCCGGAGCTACACCAAGGCCTGCAGTCAGACTGTCGCCCATGGCAATGATCGTGCCGTCGTAGACCGGCTCGGTGGTGGCGGGTTGTTGCGGCTGCTCGGTATCGTTACAGCCGCTCAGCATCAGAACCACGACGAGCAGCAGGTGAATTATTCCAAACAAAGAACCCATCCTCATGACGTGTGCTCCATGGTTGCGGTCATACTCCCCCCTCCGGCCAACAGGGTGATGGCCCAAGGAATTATCGCGTACTTTCAAGAACTTTGCCGATGGAGAAAGGTTATCGGCTTCTGCCTGACGATGCTCAGCGAACTGAGCAGACCAACGGCAACCACTGCAGCACAGGTAGCCAGAATGGTCACAAGCGCAGCCGGTAGATGCAGCTGAAAGACGATATCAAAATAGATCCGGCAGAGCAGCCACGAGACACCGATGCCAAGGCCCGTTGCCAGAATCGAACTAAGTCCGCCGAGCAGCAGATTCTCATAGATGGTAATACGCAACACGAACCAGTTGTTCGCCCCGACAATCTTGTAATAAGAGCTGTCGCGGATCCGTTCCAGCCTGGTTGCCAGCACCGATCCGATCAGGATGAACGCGCCGGCGGCCATTGAAAACAACGCAAAGAAGGTAATGATCCCGGCCAGCCTGCCGATCAGATCCCCGAGGCGAACAGCCGTCTCGGCGACATTTATGGTACTGACATTGGGCAGGGCGGCTACGATCCGGGTGATGGTTTCGGCAATGCGCTCCCGCTCCAGATGCAGGGCGGCAAACAGGGTATGCGGTGCATCGGCGAGGTCTTCCTCGGTAAAGACAAAGTAGAAAAATGGATACAATTTTGATTTGGTGCGGGTCCTGATACTCGTCACCTCAGCGGACAACGGCAAGCCCTGGACGGTAAACTCGAGCCGGTCACCGATTCGGATATCGCCGATCTCGGCAATCGTATCGAGCACCGATACCTCGGCCACCCCGGCCGGAACCCGGCTCTGATCAAAAAGCCGGCCGCCGCGGGTAATACGTTCATCGTCAAGCAAGGTAGTGCGATACGTCAGATTAAACTCCCGGGCCAGGGAATCACTGCGCCGCTGGTTTTCCCGCTCATAATCGATCGGCTCGCCGTTGATCGCCAGCAACCGCCCCCGGACCACCGGAAACAACTCCACCTCTTCGCCGATCAACGAAAAGAACGTCTCGCGCTGGTCATACTGGATATCGAGACAAAACAGATTGGGCGCATCCTTGGGATAGGACGTGATGAACGAATTGACCAGATTGAACTCAAGCAGGAAAATGGTCAGCAACACGGCCAGCGCCGAGGTCAGTGTGACGACGATCGAGCGGGTTGCGTTGCCGGGGCGAAACAGACTGCGCTGTGCTTGACGGAGCGCCAGCGACGGTATTTTCAGCCGGGCCAGCAGTTTCAATAGCCCCGTCGACAGCAGAAAAACCACGGCAATAAAGGAAAGACTGGCCACCATAAACAGCAATCCTGTTTTTACGTCATCAAGCTGACGGATGACGAGCAGACCGAGAAACAGCAAAACCAATGATGCCAGCAGATAAGACACCGGCCTGCCGACCCGACCGTTCGCCTCGTGCCGCAGCAACGCAACCGGTCGGATAGTGCCGATGCGATAGAGCGGCAGACTGGAAAAGAGCACGACCACCAGCAGTCCGATAAGCATCCCCTCGCCGATATCGACCATACCGACCCCCAGCACCGTACCGGGCGGCACCAGGTCACCGAACAGGAAAGGAAAGGCCCGTTTGACCAGCAGTCCGGCACCGACACCGGCGAGGCTGCCGATCAGACCGAGCAACAGCGTAACGGCCAAGTAATGGACGAATAAAAACCGTGAAGTGGCGCCGATCGTCTTGCTGACGGCGATGGTATAATGTTTCTGCCGCAACAGAGCGGACAACGAGCTCTGCATGCCGATTCCGCTGAGCAGCAGGGTGAATATGCTGATAAAAGAAAGGAAAAACAAAAGGTTGTCAAAAAACCGCTTGACCTGCGATCGGGCGGTCGCCGCCGTCTCAATACGCTCTTGCCCGGTATCCACCGTCTGTTGCAGCTGTTCGGCAATCGCTGCCGCCTGACGCGGATCGGTGAGCTTGATCAGCACTTCGTAGTGCGACCGGCTGCCCGTTCCAAGCAGTCCCATGGTCGCAAGATCCGTTTCCGTGGCAAAGATTCGCGGGCCAAGGGCGAAGATGGTCACCGGCCGGGACGGATCATGCGCAAGCACATCGGCAATGGTGACGGTGAGATCGCCGATCCGCAATGAATCGCCAACGGAAACGGCGAGCCGCTGGAGCACATCCGGGGCAACAATCACCCTGCCGTCTTGTAATACTTCATCAAAATCCCCACCGGAGATCAATTCGACGGCTCCGTACAGCGGGTAGCGGCGATCGACCGCGAGAACACTGACCAACAGCGAGGTGTTGCCGGCCTCGGAACGAATCACCGAATTGAATTCATAGGTCCTCGCCGACTGCGCCGCACCCTGTTCGACAAGTTCGGCAACTGCCTGCAGGAGCCGATCACCGGGCGGGTGGTGGCCGTGAATGATCACATCGCCGCCATGCAATACCTGGGCGTCACTGAGCAACGATCGCTGCACATCGGCGCGGAAGCTGTTAAGGGCAACGAGCGTGGCAATGGAAAGAGCGACACAGCAGATGAAGGTCAGCGCCTGAGCGCCGCCATGACGCAGCTCAGCGAGGAAAAAACGTGGGTGGATCATGGCGTCCGGTCCGCAACCAGCCGGCCGTCACTGAGATGCACCACCCGATCCGCCCGGCCGGCGATCTCCGGGCTGTGGGTGGCCATGATCAGCGTTGATCCCCGCTCCTGCTGCAAGGCCAAGAGCAATCGCATGATCTCTCGACTGTTCTCCGAATCGAGGTTACCGGTCGGTTCATCGGCAAACATGACCGGCGGATCGTTGATCAGCGCGCGGCAGATGGCCACCCGCTGCTTCTCGCCGCCTGATAATTCCGGCACCATGTGATGCCGCCGCCCGTAAAGACCGACCCGTTCCAACAACTGCGCCGCCTTCTCAGCAGCACTCCGGTCGCCCTTCAACTCTGCCGGAAACATGACATTTTCGATGGCATTGAGCGACGGAACCAGATGAAACGCCTGGAAGACGAAACCGATCGACTCGTTGCGCAGCGGCGCCAATTCGTCTTCACTCAACGCGGTGATGTCCCTGCCGGCCAGGCGGACAGTCCCGCTGCTTGGACGATCGAGGCCGGACAACAGGCTGAGCAAGGTCGTTTTCCCGCTGCCGCTGTTGCCGGTAATCGCCATGAAACTACCCTGATTGACATTGAGTGAAACATGATCAAGGACACATAGGTCGCGCCCACCGATGTGATAGACTTTGGTCAGTTCGCTGCTGGCAACGATAGGTTCGGACATGGTAATCCCCGGGTGACGGGCCGCCGCCGATGGCGGCACCCACATTTCATATTCCGGACACACTAATCACATCAGGTGCAAAAACAACGCGCTTTGCAAACCGGTGGCACCATGGAGGGGTCGGCAGGACGCTGCAGCCGAAACGAAGCATCGAGCGACATCAAAAGGCAACCCGCCGAACCTGCCAGAGTCGCTTTCGCCAGTAGGGTTCGTCGAGAGCGGAAAGGGTCACCCCCTGGCTGGTCGATGCATGCAGGAAACGGTTCTGGTCAAAATAGATCCCGACATGCTTGGTGAACAGACCGGTCTTGAAAAGGACGAGATCGCCCGGCCGGGCCTCATCGGCGGTCACTTTGCGGCCGATCCGTGCCAGCTCATCGGTGGTTCTCGGCACCTGCATGCCGAACTGATCTCGATAGGTCAGCACCACAAACGCCGAGCAATCGATTCCATTCTTGCTGCTGCCGCCACTGCGGTAGGGAACGGCGTGCCACTCCCGATACTGTTCGGCAAGACGGTTGACCAGTTCGTGGTGGGAGGGGACTTT
>CAZSOA010000211.1:0-5605 GCA_964608305.1 uncultured Desulfofustis sp.
GCCGAAGCCTCCCCGGTCTCGGTCCCTGGCCGAGGCCGCCAAGCTGCTCGTCTATGCCGGGTTTCTCCGGCCGTCGCGCTATTGGCTGCCGGCGAGTCTGCCGTTTCTCGGGCTCGGGGAGACCCGCTATACCACCGACTATCCGCTGGTGCAGTATCATACGGCAATGGCCGGACTCGCCTTGCGTTTGCTCGGCAGGCTCGAGGGGCTGAATCGGACGCGGATCGATCATGGGGCCTGGTATGCCGGCGCATTGGCTGATTGTGAAGGGGGCAGGCCGATCACCCCACCTTCGGGGAGTCGGCCGATATTTTTGCGGTTTCCGGTTCTTATCGAGGATCCGGCACGCCGGGCGGGCCTGCTTGCCGGCAAAGACTGCCGGCGCTATGGCATAACCGGGTCGTATCCCGGAGCCATCGCCGATATTGCAGCGCTTCGGCCGGTACTGCTCAACGGGGACGGCAACACCGCCGGCGGCAGATATGTCGCCCAACGTATGGTGACCCTGCCGACCCATCATTATGTCACCCCGGAGGATCGGACGGCGATGCTGACGCTGTTGATCGGCCGGCCGGCGTGAGCTGGCAGCGGTATTGACGGAGGCGTGACGAACCGGCAGTCCACCGGCTTCCGGGGGCGGGGAACAGGAGAGAGGCGATGGAAGCAGATCAGGATCTGAGTTTTGTCAGTCTGCAACGGGATTTCTGGGACAGCCCGTGGCAGAACCGGCATGCTTTCCTATGGGAGTTGGCAGATCATCATCCGGTGCTATTTCAGTCGCCGCCGTTCTATCTTGCCGACCTGGTGCAGCGCAAGATCAGCCGGACAAAGATGCGCAGCGGTCTGCATCCGGTTAAGCCGGGGTTGTTGGCCCACGTTCCACCCCGGTACCTGCCCTACAATTTCCGGTTTCCTCGCCTCGATCGTATTGTTGCCCGGTTGCGTGAAGCCGGGAATCGACGTATTGCACGGCGGCATGGTTTTCAGAAGCCGGTCCTCCTCGTCTGGCATCCCGATTTTGCCGATCAGATCGGGAAACACGATGAGCGACTCGTCGTCTATTACAAGTACGATCATTATGCCGGTTACTATTCCGATGGAGGTAGCGACCAGACGGAGGCGACCGCGGCTGAAAAACGACTGTTGGGGCAGGCTGATCACATATTCGTGACTTCGCAAGGGCTCTATGACATGCATACCGAATACGCCTCCAAGTTGCACCTGCTGCCCAATGGCGTCGATTACCCGCTGTTTGCCGGCGTCGCTGCCGATGTTACGAATCCGGTACCGAAAGAACTGGCGGCGATTCCCCATCCGCGTATCGGCTATGTTGGGGTGATCAACGAAAAAGTGGATTTCCGATTGCTGACATCGCTGTGCCGGATCCGCCCGGAATGGTCGATCGTTCTCATTGGACCGGATAAAACGCGGTTGCCTGAGCATCTTGCCGATCGTGACGAGTTGAAAAGACAGCCCAATGTCTTTTTTCTCGGTCCTCAGGACGGTCGAGCGGTGCCCCGTTACTTGAAAGGACTTGATCTCTGCATGATGTGCTACCTGGTCAATGACTGGACGTACTACGGTTATCCGTTGAAGATGCATGAATATCTGGCGGTAGGCAAACCAGTGGTGGCGGCGGACCTGCCGGCTATCCGGGAGTTTGCCCACGTCATTCCGATCGCCACCGGTACTGATGCATGGCTGCGGGCGATAGCCGCCGGTCTGTCGGGAGCCGACAATATCACTCCCGCTGCTCGGCAGCAGGCGGCGCGGGCCAACTCGTGGCAGCAGCGGGTCCGGGATTTTCTGCGGATCCTGGGGCAGAACGGCCACAGCTCGCAACGGGCGGGCGGCATATGATACCGTTTCTCGCCTTTTTACGAAGACAAGACGGTGCGCTGGCGGTCAAAAGCTTGCGCGCCGGAATCTGGGTCGCCCTCTCCGCACTGATCGGCGCGCCGCTTTCATTCATTCGGACGATCATCCTGGCACGGTTACTGACCCCCGAGATTTTTGGGCTCTGGGCTATCTGTATGATGGTGCTGCGCGGTGTGGACGTTCTCACGCAGACAGGTTTTGGAGCGGCGCTGATTCATCGGCAGACCGGCTGGCGGGAGGCCGGCGATACGGCGTTTACCCTGGCGGTCCTGCGGGGGGTAGCACTCACCTTGGTGACGCTCGTTCTGGCCGGCTTTGTTGCGCGTTTCTATGAAAACGAGCTGCTGCAGGCCCTTATCTGCGTCCTGGCCTTGTCGTTCGCCTTTTCAGGTTTCCAGAACATAAACACGGTGTTTTATCAGAAGGAATTGAATTTCCAGCGGCTTGTCTATCTGGAGCAGGCCCAGTTAATCTTCAATTTCGTTCTCGTGGTCGGCCTGGCGTACTATTTCCGAAGTATCTGGGCGCTGGTCCTTGGCCAGGTGATCTCGGCCGCCGTTTCGTCGCTGCTGACATTTGTTATCATACCGGGTCGGCCGCGCTTTGCGCTGCAGAAAAAATATGCACTGGAGCTGTTCCATTACGGGAAATACATCACCGGGTTGACCATCGTCGTTTTTCTTACCACGGAAATCGATAACGCCGTGATTGGGAAAATCCTCGGCATGGAAACGCTCGGTTTTTATGTTGTCGCCTATACCGTTGCCAATCTACCGGCGACCCATATCGCCAAGATCCTGTCGAAAATCCTGTTCCCTGCGTACAGTCAGTTGCAGGATAACCTGCCGGCATTGCGGAACGCGTTCGTCCAGGCCATTACCTATGTCTCGTTGATCACGGTGCCGCTGGCGGTATTTTTTATCGTACTCGCCAATGAGGTGATTACCGTTATCTACGGCGAGCGCTGGCTGCCGGCTGCCGAGGCCCTCATGATACTCTCTGTGTTCGGTTGTCTTCGGGCGATCTCTTCGCTGAACGGCTACCTCTATAATGCCATCGGGAAAACAAATATTCCCTTTTGGCTGAACCTGGCCAAATTAGTCGCCATTGCCGCAGCCATTGTTCCCGCAACACGCCATTACGGCATAGCGGGAGTGGCGGTGGTAATAACCGGGGCATTACTGCTCCAGTATCTGGTCAGCTTGAGCATTTTGTCGAAGATTCTGCACGTGACTTATTGGGCATTGTTGCAGGCGACCGTTCGTTTCGCAGCTATCAGCGCCGTTGTTGGCACAGTGCTCTATTATCTGAAGGGCAGCGGATTGGTTGTGTCGCCTTTGGTGACGCTTGTGAGCTTGTTTGCTCTGGGCGCGGGATTGTACTGTCTCTTTTGTTTTCGCGACCTGCGGGAGGCAATGATGTTGTTTCGCAAGCGACAGTCTTGTGCGCAGCGCTAAAAAAGGGGAGGCATATGGTCCACCGGTTCATTTCGCTGCTTGAAACATTATTCGGACGTTTTGCCGACCGTGAGCGGCACCGTGCGGTGCTGCGAGCCAAAACAGGCGTTGGGGAGGTACTCAAACTGCTCCGAAGTCGTTTCAATGTCGCTCTTCCGGTCAACGATGAAGAGAAGCCGATCTTCATTCTTTCGGCGGGTTGGCGTTCCGGTTCGACCCTGCTGCAGCGGCTGGTGCTTTCCGACAGGGCTGTGCTGATCTGGGGAGAACCGTATGCGCATTGTGATCTGGTCAGGAGCATGGCAGATTCGCTGTGTTGTTTCTCCACCAATGAGCCCAACGAAAGTTTTTTCATCGATCAACCTCGTCTTGGCCCGGGTGCATCGGGGGAACTGGCCGATCGGTGGGTGGCAAATCTCTATCCGCAGCCGGCGGAACTGCTGCAGGCGCATCGCTCTTTTTTCCTCAATCTCTACCAGGAGCCGGCGGTCAATCGCGGTTTTTCCCGCTGGGGGTTCAAAGAGGTGCGGCTTTCCGCGGAGTATGCACTATACCTCAAGTTCCTGTTTCCCCATGCAAAATTCGTGTTTCTTTACCGAAACCCCTATGATGCCTATCGGTCGTATAAATCTTTTCGTGCCTGGTATGATGTCTGGCCGTCGCAGCCGATATTCACCGCCCGCCGCTACGGCATCATGTGGCGGCGACTGATTACGAGTTTTTTTGAAAAAGCCGAGGAGCTTGACGCCTTTCTCGTGAAATTTGAGGATCTCGTCTCCGGCGCAATGGATCGGAGCGCGTTGGCGAACTACCTGGAAGTGGATACGGTATCGGCAATACTGGAAAAACGGATCAGCGGGGAACGGGCCTTGCCGGTCGATCGACTGACCGGTCTGGAGCGGCGCATGGTGGCGTCGGTGGTCAATCCCGTTGCGCGTGAGTTGGGGTATGCAACGCCTCATTACGGCCACTACCCTGATCACGGCGCAGCGGCTGGTCTCCATGACGGACGGCCCTAAACACCTCTGAGACGGGAGGGAAGCACATGAAACAGGGACGTGTCGTTCGTCTTTTCTTTACGCTGTTGTTTTGCTTGGCTGTCGGCATCGTCACAGCGTTTTCGCTGCAGGCGCTGTTCAACGAGACGATACGCACAAAAAATGTCTTTCGACAACAAGCACTTTTTATCAACGCCAACAACCTGTTTGATATCGGGGTGGCGGATGTCAACGGTGACGGCTGGCAGGACATCTTTACCGTGAATCATCACAGCCGGCAATCGTTGCTGCTTTCCGACGGCAGCGGCGGGTTTGTCGAGATGATCGACACATCCGGGTTTGACCAGGACCCTGCTTTTCCCAATTCGGAAATTGCCAAATATCCGCCGCCAAAGAGCACCGACGGCCTCTATGTCTACCGGACCAACGAGGGCCTGATCTTTGATCTGCACGGCGCCACAGCACCTGGTGCCGTGGCGGGCACGGTTGCGTTTTTGTCCTCGCTGCCGGTCAACACTTTTGGCAGCCAGCCGGTGCAGATCGGCCGGGAGGCTGTCGGCAACGGGCTGTACGCCGTCGAGGTGGCATTTGCTTTCGAGCAGCCCGGCAGTTTCGGCATCAGCGCGCCGCTGATCGCCATACCGTTTCAGGTGACGCTTACCGAGACGGTGCCGCTCGATGCTGTCTTTGTCGGCCAGGATCTCGTCAGGCCCGCCGACTCTTATTTTATCTTGCAGCTCAACGACCGGCACGGCATGGCCTGGGCCGATTATGACGGAGATGGGGTTCCTGATGTCTTCATCACTCGGGGGGGGATACGAAATTTCATGCAGTTTTTCCCCGATGAGTACCATGACGAATTGTTTGTCCGGCAGGGTGATCGCTATGTCAATGTGATAACGCAATCCGGCATTCAGAAGCAGGCCTGTCCCGGCTATAATGCTCAGTGGGTCGACTACGACGGTGACGGCGATCTGGATCTCTATGTTGTCTGCCATCATGAGCACCCGAACAAGCTCTACGAACAGATCGGCGACAACCGCTTCGTCGAGGTCGCCGAAGCGCAGGGTCTGGGCTTTGTCGGAGCGTCCACCGACACGCCGTTGGTTTGGGTCGATATTCTTAACGACGGCGCGCAGGAACTGGTACTCTTTCACGACTCCCAATTGCAGATTTTCCGGCGACAAGCGGGCGCCTACGAACGCTATTGGGGTATGGAACGGAGCGGCATTACGGCAATTGCCTGCGCTGATGTCGACCAGGACGGCGACC
>CAZSOA010000212.1:0-5599 GCA_964608305.1 uncultured Desulfofustis sp.
GGAAGACCAGGGTTACATTTTTGTGGCAACGATCATGCCCGATGCGGCAAACCTGGAACGGACCACACAGGCAAACGACAGGGCGGTAAGTCTCCTGCGGGCCCATCCGGCAATGGCTGACGTGGCCCAGATTGACGGCTACAGCATCATCGACGGTGGCGTCAAGGAAAGCGGCGGCCTGCTTTTTGCCGCCCTGAAGCCGATGGCCGAACGGCCAGGTGCTTCGGGAAGCGCCTTCTCCGTAATCAGGGAAAACGGCCAGAGTCTGGCGCAGATTCGCGACGGACTGATTTTTCCTATTAACCCTCCATCAATCCCGGGTCTTGGCAGCACCGGTGGGTTCGATTTTTACATTCAAAGCCGCTCCAGAGGCTCGGCCCAGGATCTGGAGCGAGTAACGAAAACATTTCTTGCCGCAGCCCGCGATATGCCGGAACTCACCGGTGTCTCTTCGACTTTCTCGGCATCCCAGCGGCAACTGGCGCTTGATGTGGATCGTACTCGTGCAGAGATGATGGGCCTTCCCGTCTCTTCAGTCTTTGAGACGCTCCAGTCATATTTTGGTTCCACCTATGTTGCCCAGTTTGTGCAATTCGGGAGGATCTGGCAGGTAATCATTCAGGCTGAAGCCGCCTATCGGGACGAGCCTGCCGATCTTGGCCAGATCTTTCTTCGCTCCGCAGATAATCAGGCAATCCCACTATCGGCTGTCGCCACCGCCCGATATGTGGCCGGGCCGGCTCTTCTGCCTCGATTCAATGGCTATCCGTCAGCCAAAGTATCCGGCAGTCAGGCCTCCGGATACAGCTCTGGTCAGGCCATCGTAGCCATGGAACGCGCCGCTGCAGCAACGCTGCCTGAAGGCTACAGTTTCGCCTGGGCGGGGCAGGCATTCGAGGAAAAGAAGGCTGGCGGCACCTCGGCCATTGCGTTTGTTTTCGGGTTGATCATGGTCTTTTTAATTCTCGCCGCCCAATATGAGAAATGGACTCTACCGCTCAGCGTCATTCTCTCGGTTCCCTTTGCCGTATGTGGCGCTTTATTGCTGACCTGGCTCCTTGGCCTGCAAAATGATGTCTATTTCCAGGTAGGGCTGGTGACCCTGGTGGGACTTTCGGCCAAAAATGCGATTTTGATCGTCGAATTTGCAGCAGATAATGTCAGGGCCGGAATGAGTACTGTCGAAGGCGCTGTCGAAGCAGCCCGGCTCAGGCTCAGGCCGATCGTCATGACTTCGCTGGCATTCATCCTTGGATGCGTGCCCATGGCCATCGCAACAGGAACCGGAGCTAACAGCCTGCGGGCAATCGGCACCGGCGTCATCGGCGGCATGCTGGCCTCGACCATCGTCGCCTCCTTTTTTGTGCCGTTGTTCTTCGTTCTCGTCGAAGATGCTAGCGCTCTGTTCAAAAGACAGAGAGCGAGCAGGAAGAACAGACAGGGGGAGGTGGCGCCATGAAGATCACGCCGCTCCTGCTGCTGGCTTTGATAATTGCAGGTTGCAGTCCGGTGGGCCCCGATTATCAGCGCCCCGAAACAGCCATTCCCGCTACCTGGCGCTCTGTCGTGCCGGCAGAAGAGTATCCGGAAAGTGCATGGTGGCGCTCCTTTGCCGATCCGGTCCTCGCCGAGCTTGTTGGCGAGGCGGTAATCGGCAATCGGGACCTGCGACTGATCACTGCCCGGGTCGAACAGTACCTGGCTCTGCTGGAAACCACCAGATCCCGTTTTTTCCCTCAGGTTAGCTATGGTTTTGGCGCCACTCGGCAGGATAATCCCACAACGCCGCTCTCACCCGCCGATCCAGCCCCCTACACCACCTTCCAGGGGGCGCTCAGCGCTGCCTGGGAAATCGATCTCTGGGGGCGCATCCGGCGCGCCGATGAAGCTGCCAGAGCGCAGGTGCTCGCCACCCGGGAAGAGCGCCGTGCCGTTCTGGTATCGCTTGTGAGCAGTGTTGTTTCCTCCTACATCGTCTTGCGAGGCTATGATCGGCAGCTTGAGATAGCGCGTGAAACCAAGCAATCGTACGCAGAAACCCTGCGAATCTTCCAACTGCGTCACCGTCACGGTACGATTTCCGGGATTGAGCTGAAGCAGATCGAATCCCAGTACGAGAATGCAGTTCAGACTATCCCCCAGATCGAGGCTCTGATCGCTCGCCAGGAGCACTTCCTCTCCGTACTTCTTGGCAAGAATCCCGGCGCAATTGCCCGAGGCAATCCCCTCGACAGTCTCCTCATGCCCCCGCTCCCAGCAGTCTTGCCACTGAGTTTGCTGGAGCGCCGCCCCGATATTCGTCGGGCAGAGTATGAACTGTTAGCAGCCAACGCGCGGATCGGGGAAGCCAAGGCGCTTTATTTCCCCAGCATCTCACTGTCCGGCCTGCTGGGGCGGTCAAGTTCCGAACTCTCAGATCTTTTCCGGAGCGGCGCCGGTTTGTGGTCATTGGGCGGCAATATCGCGGGGCCGCTGATCTCCTTTGGCGCTGTCTCCGGTCAAGTTGCCCAGGCTGAAGCAATCGCCGGACAGGCGCTGCTCCGCTACGAGCAAATTATTCAGGAAGCGTTTCGCGAGGTAGAAGACGCCCTGATCGGCACACTGAAATTTGATGAACAGCTACAGGCGCAACAGCGCCAGATAGTGATCCTTACCGAGTATGCGCGGCTTTCAAAGCTCACCTTTGAGAGCGGCAACAGCACCTATCTGCAGGTTCTTGATGCGGAGAGAGCACTCTTTGCGGCCCACCTGGATATCGTTCAGGCGAAAGTGAATCTTCTCAGCTCTGCTGTAGACCTCTACAGGTCTTTGGCCGGCGAATGGGCCGATGAGTTCCAAGGTGTTCGTGTCGATAGGAGGATTCCATGAGAAAAGCAATCGCGATTTATTGCATGAGACGGATCTCTGATTTAACCCGCTGGGGGTGAACATGCCGTTTACGATGTATGAAATCTTTTCCTGGGTGCTTGCTGGCTATAGCGCTCTGCTGCCGATGTCGAATCCCTTCAGCACGGTACCGCTCTTGATGTCGCTTACCGCAGGGCAGGATGTTAAAGCAAGAAAAGCACAGGGAGATAAAGCCACACTCTACGGGACAGTTATCATGCTGGTGGCTTTGTTTTTCGGCACACTGATACTCGATTTTTTCAATATCTCGGTTCCGGCCCTCCGGGTGGCGGGCGGCTTTATCGTTTGTTTTTTCGGATTCAACATGCTGATCAAGCAAAACAGACAGGAAGACGATCACCGCGAGATGCCCGGTAAAGAAGATTTTTCATTCATCCCCTTGGCCATGCCCAGCCTGGTCGGCCCCGGAACGCTGTCGATCATTATGACGTTCGCCACCCAGATAAACACCCAGACCAGCACTCTCGGAATTGTTACGGGCTATCTGGTGATGATTGCTGCCATCGGGGCAACTTCCATGACAACATTTTTCGTTCTGCGCTCCTCGCACCTCATCATGCAACTGCTTGGTGAAAAAGGTATCGAGGCGATGACCAGGATAATGGGGTTAATCCTCGTCTGCATTGGCGTGCAGTTTATTGCTGATGGTGTAAAAGGATTTATTTCAGAATTCTAACCAAGAGACAGTACGAAACATAAACACGCTATGTTACATACCTTCTGTATCAGCTCCCGCGCCATCTTCCTGGCACTGCTCTGGTGCTGTTCTCCCTTGTTTTTCTCCGGCTGTGCCGGGATCTCCAAAGGGATAACTGAGGCCGTCATGGAAGGATCTTCACAGCAAGACAACGGCAAAACATGCTATGTGCATGGCCGCGAGTTCCCGGGTCTTGCCGATTTTCTCGACCATCAGCAGCAAGGACCCTCTTCCGGTACCGCCCAGCGGCCGACCCTGAAAATACTCATGGTGCACGGCATCGGATCGCATATTCCCGGCTACAGCACCAGGCTGGCGGAAAACCTGGCACTGAACCTTGGTCTCACGCTCGTTGACGAAAAGATCAAGCGTATCGTCATCATTGAGCAAACTGGCAGTATGCGTGAACTCGGCATCCTGTCATTAAACCGCTATCGGGATCGGGCCCTTCAGCAGGAGATGATCTTTGCCGAGTTGACCTGGGACACCATCGTTGCGGAAGAGAAAGCGGAACTCTCCTTCGACAATTCCGGCGAATATTCATTCCGCCGGACCTTTCTCAATAATTCACTCAAGCTGTTCGTCAATGACACGATTCCCGATGTCATGATGTATAACGGAACTTCCCGTTTTTCGATTCAGCGAGCTGTCGGGCAGGCCATGTGCTGGTTGATGAGCCATGATTGGCAGGGCCTTCCCGATTCCGGGAAAAACTATTGCGACGACAGGGGGCCGGCCGGCCTTTCGAGGATCAATGACGACTTCGTGTTTATCACCCACAGTCTGGGCAGTCGGATCACTGTCGATGTCCTGCAACTGATCGCCTCTGCCGTTGCGCAGCGGGCCGAAACCGATCCGGCTTGGGACTCGGTCATGAAAACACTGCAGGAGAAAGAATTCACTCTGATGATGTTGTCTAATCAATTGCCGCTGCTGCAGATGGGCCAGCCCGCGCCTGAAGTGAGTGGCAGGATCAAGGAACTGTGCGGCTCGCAGGCGCCGTTGGCCGACCAACGTATGTTCAAGACCATCCGTCTGGTTGCGTTCAGCGACCCGAATGATCTGTTCAGTTATGCAGTCCCGCAATCGTTTCTCGATGAACATGTCGATTCGCGCCTCTGCCCGGCACTGACCAACGTGATTCTCAATGTTGCCGGGGTCAATAGCCTCTTCGGCGGAGAGTTTGCCAATCCGCTTACCGCTCACACCGAATACGATGCCGATGCGACGGTTATCGATCTGCTAATCAATGGGATTGAAAGATCAGAACATAATGCATCGAAAGCAGAAGGTTGTGCCTGGATCGAAACGGTCTCGACAACCAGAGAGCACTCCCCTGAAACAGACAAAAAAGATTGAACAATTCTATCGGCTATTTTCTATCTGTAAGAGTTGCGCGATCTGTTCGAACACCTCATTTTCCTCCAAGATGCTGCCGTGATCTTCGTCATAGCCGAATAGTCTCTGCGCCTCTTCCTGCGCACGCCAGTCCAACTGGCTGGAAAGCTCGACCGTTCCGTCGTTGTTGGCCAGCAGCAAGCTGCAATCTCCCTTGTAGCTGAAGATCAGGTAATGGTGTGTCGAGGAGGGTAGTCGTTGCTGGTAGAGGGACTGAATGAATAAACTCTCTGGGACCATGTCATGCCAGCTTGGAATTGCAGCCGGAGCGCTTGCAACGCCTTTTGCGGTCAGTTTGTGACCATTCCATGGAGTTGATATCGATATAAAGCTCTTGACAAGGGCTGGCTGGTACATTCGGGCGTGTTGCAAAATAAACGATCGGGCAACCAAGCCGCCCATACTCTGCGCAACTACATGCATCTCTTGGAATCCATATTGAAGATGCAGCGCAGCCACCATTTTGTGCAACGCAGTGCTGGCCTGTTCAAGCCTCAGACCTGTAGGATAGTAATAAAACCATGGTTGAAACTTCTTTCGATCAAGATGATCCACGCTGTCCCGCCACCCTGACGGCGATCCCAAAGCTCCATGTAT